>JAJZMB010000114.1:0-150609 GCA_021803205.1 Bacillota bacterium
CCCTCCTACCACGCATAAGCCTCCGGCGCCGGCTTGCCCGGCCCCGGGAAGATTTCGTGGAGCTGGCCCATCACCTCGGGCGACAGTCGGATCTCCAGGGCGCGGAGCGACCCGTCGAGCTGCTCCACCGTGCGCGGACCGATGATCGGCGCCGTCACGACCTTGTTGTGCAGCAGCCACGCCAGCGCCACGTCGGCGGGATTCTCGCCCACCTCGGCGCACAGCTTCTCGTAAGCCTCGATTTTGCCGCGGTTGCGCTCGACCTGCTTCTGTAGACCCTCAGAGGCCCGCCGCCCCTCCGCCGCCTTCTGCAGGACACCGCCCAGCAGGCCTCCGCCCAGCGGACTCCAGGGAATGAGACCCAGGCCGTACGCCTCGCACGCAGGGATCACCTCGTACTCCACTGTGCGGGCGTTGAGGTTGTACAGGCTCTGCTCGGAGCACAGGCCCATGAAGTGCCTCTGCTGCGCCTGCTCCTGCGCCTGCGCGATGTGCCACCCGGCGAAGTTGCTGCTGCCGAAGTAGAGGACCTTGCCCTGCTGCCGCAGGACCGCGAAAGCCTCCCAGATCTCCTCCCAGGGCGTGTTGCGGTCGATGTGGTGCATCTGATAGAGGTCGATGTGGTCAGTCTGCAGCCGCCGGAGGCTGTCGTCACAGGCACGGCGGATGTGCAGGGCGGACAGGCGCGTCTCGTTCGGCCAGTCGCCCATATCGTTGTAAACCTTTGTGGCGAGGACCACCTTCTCGCGGCGCCCGCCCCCCTGCGCGAACCACCGGCCGATGATACGCTCGGTGATGCCCTCGCCCTTCTTCCACCCGTAAACGTCAGCGGTGTCGAAGAAGTTGATGCCGTGCTCAAGGGCGCGATCCATGATGCGCTGCGCGTCTGCCTCGGCCGTCACGGGGCCGAAGTTCATCGTGCCCAGGCACAGGCGGGCCACCTTGAGGCCAGTGCGTCCAAGTCGGGTGTACTGCATAGCGCGATCTCCTCCCGGAATGGGCTGGCGGGGAGGACGGGCCGCGACATTGTCGCGGCCTGGCATCGCCGCCGGCCTGTGCATTGCGGTGCGGGTCTGGGAATAGGCCGCAAGCCGGCGAGGCCGACCGAAGTCCCGCCGCTCGCCGGACAACCCTCGCGTCTTGTTCTCGTGCCGCCGGCGTCCTCCTTATAGACCGGCCACGGAATTGCCCGCACTGAAGTCCACATCGTCTCAGGGGCGGGTCTGGGACCGAGCCGGCACACCGCAGGCCCGCACTGCACCGCCGCCGCAGCCCGTATCGCCCGGCACGCCGCAACCGGATCAGGCCTGCCGTAAAAGGCAGAACCGGAGACGAGCGTGTCCGCTCCGGCCGCAACGACGGCTCCGGCCGTCTCCGGGCAGACACCCCCGTCAACCTCGATGTGGCCGCTCCAGGCGCGCGCCTCGGCCGACGCGCGCAGCCGGCGCACCTTCTCCAGCACGCGCGGTAGGAAGGCCTGGCCGCCGAAGCCCGGGTTGACGGTCATTGCCAGGATCAGGTCGGCACTGTCCCACACGTAGTCCACAGCGGATTCGGACGTCGCCGGGTTGAGAGCGACACCCGCCCGCGCCCCGAGCGAGCGGATGTGCGCCAGCGACCGCTCCAGGTGCGGGCAGGCCTCGGCATGGACGGTGATGCCGTCGGCACCCGCCTGGCGGAAGGCCGGCACCAACAGGTCGGGCTGGACGATCATCAGGTGGACGTCGAGGTAGAGACCGGTGCAGCGGCGGACGGCCTCCACGACCAGCGGCCCGAAAGTCAGATTGGGGACGAAGCAACCGTCCATCACGTCCAGGTGCAGGATCTCCGCGCCCGCCGCCTCCGCTGTGCGGCAGGCAGCGCGGATATCGGCAAAGTCGGCGGAGAGCAGGGAAGGGGCGAACCGGACGGGATGGCGGGGGCCGAGCGCGGGCATCCGTCAAGCCTCCCAGCAGGCGCGCGAAATGACACGGCATCCGGGCCGAACTTTCTTCCGAAGGGCTGCGCGGCCCTGTCGCGGCCCGTGCCGAATTGACGCGGGTTCCATCGGCGCCGCCCCGCCCCGAGGGTGCAGGCGCCGGGATCATCCCCGCCCCCGCCGCCTGGCCCGCATCTCACCCACCAACTGCAAGTATCGCGCGTACCTCCCCGCGTCGACCTCCGCCACCGCCACGGCCGCCCGCACGGCGCAGTCGGGCTCCGTGCCGTGGCTGCAACCGCGGTAACGACAACGATCGAGGTAAGGGCGGAACTCCGGATAGAGATAGGGTAGATCCTCCGGCTCCGCCTCCCGCAGGTCGAGACGGCTGAATCCGGGGGTGTCCGCCACCCAACCGCCCTCCGGCAGCGGCAGGAGTTCCACCGAGCGCGTCGTGTGGCGCCCACGCCCGATGCGGGCCGAGATCTCGGCGGAGAGCCGCGGGCGATCCGGCACCAGGGCCCCGAGCAGCCGGGACTTGCCGGTGCCGCTGGGTCCGGCCAGGACGGTAAGGCGCCCGGCCAGCACCCCTCGGAGTTCAGCCAGCCCCATCCCGCTCACAGCGGAGACCGGCAGGGCCGCGTAGCCCGCGGCGCGGTACGGCCGCAGGGCCGCCTCGGCCTCAGCGCGCCGCGCCGGGTCCAGCAGATCGGCCTTGTTGCAGACGACCGTCGCGCCGCAACCTTGGAGGGCCGCCTCCAGCAGGACGCGGTCCACGAACGCCGCCGAAAACAGGGGCGCAACCCAGGCCGAGACCACGACCACGTGGTCCGCGTTGGCGACAGGGGGACGGAGCAATAGAGAACAGCGCGGGAGAACCTCGTCGATCGCACCCTCACCGTCGGGCAGCCGGCTGTACCGTACGCGGTCCCCCGCCGCCACCGCCGGGACCCACTCCTCGGGCTCCGGTCCTGTGTTTCGCACACCCCACCGCGCCGTTCCCCTGCGGGCGCCGATCCCTCGGCCGGAGTTTCCCGGAGGCGCTCCTTGCTGCCCGTCACCCCCTCCGCCAGACAGACGCGCCGCACGCCCCCCACGGGGGGACGACTGCCCAGCGCGGCGCACCGGGCCTGGGGCATCGGCGGACGGAGCTCCAAGGTCGGCGCCCGCTTCTGCCTCGCCGTCCGCACGCCCCTCCTGCTCTTCGCCGGTCAGCAATGCAGCGTCGGTGCGCTCAGCGTCGCGCACATCGCGCCAAGCCCCCGCCGCCTTAGGCCGCAGCCGGCCGCGGGGACGGCAGAGCAGGACGCCCTCAGGCGTCTCCACCGCGAAGATGCCGCTCATGGCGTGGATCACCACTCCGGTGCCGGCAACCGGTCCGACACCGAGCCTCGCCGAATCCGGGGCGACCGGCACCACACCCTCCCGCCGCATCGCACCCCTCCCCCTGCGTGCCGCTCACTTGCCGCCCTGCGGCATCCACCGATCCCCCGTAGGTACCCGGAGCGCGTGCACGCACCGGCACGCCCATCTCCTGCGGCGGAGCCGCCGTAGTCCCCCTCCACCGTGGACCCGCCCTTGAGCCCAACGCCGAAAACCGTGGCACCGCAGCACAAGACCAAGTCACCGCCTACCCCGGGGTCGGGGCCGTCGAACTCTGCTCCGGAATCCCGGACTGTCCCGGCTGCCCGGGATTGGGCGGCAGCGCTCCGCCACTGGAGCTCGACGACGACGCTGCACCCGAGGTGCCCTGTGTCCCGGTGGCGGACGATCCCGGCTGGCCCGAGGTGCTGCCGGTCACCGTGCCGCTCCCCGCAACGACTCCATTCTCCTCCCAGGTCCACACCGCCCCCTGGGGCGACGACCAGCACAGCTGCACCGCGAAGGACTGCCCGGCGGGCACCACCCGGTTGAAGATGAGCCGGGGACCGCTTTGACCCACATCCTGTATCAGGATCTGTTCACGGATCCCCGACGCGGCGCCCGACCCCGTCGGCCCAACATCGCTGGTCCCTGAGAATGAGGAGCCGGAAGACGAAGCCCCGGACGCCGAGGTCACCAGTCCAGAACTCGCCTGAAACGTCCGCTCAGCCTGCTGCACACAGCCGCTGCTGACCGTAAGATCAACCGCGGTCCCCGCAGGTGCCGAAGATCCCGCCACCGGTGCCGTCGCCGCCACTATGCCCGAGGGCCAACCGGTCAACTCGCGCACAATCTTACCCACGGTCAACTGCCGCGCCGCCAGATCCGTCCGCACCGCCTGCAGGGTGGCTCCGACGTAATCGGGCATCGTCCCGGCGCCCGCCGGCCCAGAACTGACGTCCAGAGACACCGTTGCACCCTGCGGCAAGCTGGTCCCTGCGGGCGGGACACTGGTGATCACGTACCCCGGCGGCACTGTGTCAGTGTAATGTTTGCCGGAAGCCGCCCGCGACTGCAAGCCCATGGCCGAAAGCTCTGTCTCCGCGGTACCGAGGGTCAGGCCAGCGACATCGGGCATGGTCACATTTGGCGGGCCGAGCGACTGCCAGATCTGAACCGTTGAACCTTCCCGGACCGCCGTGCCCGGCGTCGGGTTTGTGCGCTCGATCTCTCCGGCCGGGACGTGGGCGTCGTTCTCCTGGTAGACCTGAACTAGGAGATGGGCACCGACGATGGCCTGTTCCGCGCCTGCCAGGCTCTCGCCGACAACCTGGGGGACCTTGACCTCACGCACGTTCAGCACCCGTGACACCAGCAAGAGCCCCGCGGCCACCAACACGGCGGTCCCGACCACCAGACCCACCGTGATCGCCGCGACATGAGACCAATTCCCTCCGTCCTCAGCAGTTCGGCGACGCGCTTTCGCGCCGGAGCCCCTTCTGGCGGCCTCCGCCACGGCGTCTGGAGACTGCGCCTGGTCTTGCCCCAACACACCGACCGGTGCGACAAGCGCGGCGGCTGCGGGCATGGCCGGGGCGTGAAGCGGCGCGCCGCCCTCCAGGACCGCTTCGATGTCGGTGGCCATCTCCTCAGTACTGCGGTAGCGCTCCTCCGGCGACTTGGCCATGGCATGGGCCAGCACGGCTCGGACTCCATCCGGGACATCTGGGCGCACATCCCCGATGTCAGGGACAGGCAGTTCGACATGCTGAAGCGCCACGCCCAGGGGGCTGTCCCCGTCGAAGGGCGGAACCCCGGCCAGCATCTCGTACAGCACCACGCCCGTGGAATACAGGTCGCAGCGCGGGTCTGTCGGCTGCCCGCGCACCTGCTCCGGCGCGGCGTAATGGGCCGTGCCGAGGATCGCCCCGGTGTGCACGAACGTCGCGCCGACCTCCGCCCGAGCGATCCCGAAGTCTGTGACCTTCACCCGGCCGTCGTGCGTCAATAGGACGTTCTGTGGTTTGACATCCCGATGCACGACTCCGACCTTGTGGGCATGCCCCAGCGCGCGCAAAACCTGCCGGGTGACATCCAGCGCCTCACCGAGCGCCAGCGGACCGTCGTTTTGGATGCGCTCCTTCAAAGTTCGTCCGTCAACAAACTCCTGTACTATGTAATAGCAGTCAGAGCCCTCCTGGCCCACATCGTAGACCGCCACAATGTTGGGGTGGGACAGACTGGCAGCGGCCCGCGCCTCCCGGCGGAAGCGGCTGACGAACTCCGCGTCGTCGGCGAATTGCGCGCGCAGGACCTTGAGGGCGACCTGTCGGTGCAGGAAGCTGTCGACACCACGATACACGGCCGCCATACCGCCCCCGCCCACACGGGCCTCGACGATGTAGCGCCCACCGAGTGTCCGACCGATCACTTCCGCCCCTCCTTCCGCCCATGGCATACACCCATCAGGCCCGGGCCGCGATCACCGTGACGTTGTCCGGCCCGCCCCGTTCGTTGGCCAGCGCCACCAACCGTTCACAGAGCGCCTCGGGCGCGTCGCTCTCGACGGCGTTGCTGGCAATCTCCGGGCCCCGCACAACCTCCGTCAGCCCGTCGGTCGTCAGGATCAGCCAGTCTCCAGACACGAGATCACTGACGCCGGTCTCCACTTGCAGATCCCCTGGGATGCCGAGGGCCTGCGTGAGGAGATTGCGCTGCGGGTGCCGGCGGGCAGCGTCCTCACCAATCTGACCATACGCCAGCAGCTCCCCGGCGACCGAATGGTCGCGTGTCAGGAGCCGCAGGCGGCCATTCTGCAGTAAATACGCCCGGCTGTCCCCGACATGGCCCCAAACCAGGCGCATGCCCTCGACCACCACGGCGGTCAGGGTAGTGCCCATGCCGGCCAGTTCGCTCTCCCGAACGGAAGCTGCGCTGATCCGTTCGTGCGCCTCGCGAATCGCCGCGCAGAGGTCTTCCGCCCACCCGACGGCTGTGCGCCGCAGGCACTCGCGGAGCGTCTGAATCGCAATGCGGCTGGCGACCTCTCCAGCACGGTATCCCCCGAGGCCGTCGGCCACCGCAAGCAGCCAAGCACCGCTGCCGGCACCGACCTCCGCCAGGCAGTAGCTGTCCTCGTTCGTCTCTCGAACCCGGCCGATGTCGCTCACGCCGGCAAACTGCAATCCACCGCCCCCTGCCCGCAGCCTCGCCAGCATCCGGGCGCAACCGGCTCGTTCCGGCCGTGCAGCCCTGGACCATCGGCGTCCGACTCCGTGTTGGTCGCGTGAAAATGAGCTATTTCGGGCGAATCCGGTCGCTCCCTGCCGGGAGCGGCCGAGGCTCCCGACCGCTCCGACCACGGATGCCATGCGGATAGGCATCTGTCGCCGTCAACAGCGCCCAATGCCCACCGCTGCCGCGACCGCCACAGGCGCGGCGGCAAAGGCGACCATACAAGCGACACCGCCGGTGGACGGGCACCCCGGCGGCGCCTGCGTCCCGGCGGTGCTTGTGCCGCTTTCTCTGCAGTTCGACCAGCACGCCGTCGGGAACGGCGGCACCAAGACGGGCGACGAAGGCTTCAGGCGGCCATCATTCAGCCAGCTCCGCGATACCCCTTGTCCCCCAGGGCTCCACGGTTCGCAACCGGTGCGGGAACCCACTCCTGCCACGCTCTTGCAGCGTAATTTCTACACGTTGCCCCCCGCTGGCGTTTTCCTGGCAGGCCCGGTCGATCACCGCCAGCGGACCGGGCTCAACGACAGCCGCCAGCTATGGCACTCATCACTGCAGCGGCCACGGGGCCGCCGCCGGTGCCGACTTGCCGAGACCGGCGCGACCTGAGGCGGAGGAACGGCATGCCCCTCTCACACCCCTGCCTCCACGTGTCGCCGCAACTGCCCGCAGGCCGCGTCGATCGATGCCCCCAGTTGGCGCCGGATGGTGCAGGGGATGCCCGCCCCCCGCAACAGGCCGCGGAAACGCGCCTGCGCCTCCGGCGGGCTGGAGTGCAGTTGCCGCTCGGCCACGGGATTCATCGGAATCAGATTGACCTGGCAGGTCAGGCCGCGCAGTAATCTCCCGAGTTCCCGGGCATGCTCCGGCAGATCGTTGACGCCGTCAATCAGGACGTACTCAAAGGTGAGACGCCGGCCGGTGTGTTCCAGATAGCGCCGGCAGGCGGGGAGGAGTTCGCCGAGAGGATATCGGCGGTTCACCGGCACGAGCCGGTTACGGAGTTCATCATTTGGGGCGTGCAGCGATACGGCCAGGGTGATGGGCAATCCCACCAATGCCATCCGGTCCATGGCAGCAACCAATCCCGAGGTGGACACGGTCATGTGCCTCCAACCGATGCCGGCGCCGGAGGGTTCGTGCACCACGCGCAGGAAACGGATCACGGCATCCAGGTTCTCCATGGGCTCGCCTATACCCATCACGACCACACGGGAGACCCGGTCGAAACGTGCGCGCCGCCCCTGCGCCTCCGGCTCCCCCTCGTCCGTCGCCTCTCCGGCGTCGCCGCCGGGCACCGGAAACCAGGCAGTGTCCCCAGCATGAGTCGGATCGGACAAGTCGCGGTTCAGGTAGGCGATCTGCGCCGCCATCTCTCCTGCCAGCAGGTTCCGGGTGAGGCCTCCGATCGTCGAGGCGCAGAACCGGCAACCCTGGCGGCAGCCCACCTGGCTGCTGACGCAGGCCGTGTACCCGAAGCGGTACCGCATGAGGACGGTCTCCACGGTCTCGCCGTCCCCGAGGCGAAAGAGGTACTTGACCGTCCCGTCCAGTGGATCGACCCGGCGCGCCACCAGGGCCGGGGCCGGAGGCGCGGCCTCGGCCGCGAGGCGAGCGCGCACTCCCTCCGGCAGGACGGTGATCGCGACGTAGTCGGTGGCGCCGTGGGCGTGCAACGCCGAGAATAACTGCCGGCCGCGGTAGGGCGGCTCCCCCCCGGCCACAAACAGGTCGGCAAGCTCCCCGGGCAGCATTCCCATCGCGTCGAGGAGGACTCGCCCGTCCGCGCCAGGCGGACCCGCCCACACCGGAGGCGGCGGCAGAGACGGCAGCGCGCGCTGCGACGCAACCGGGGCCCCCGCTCCCTGCGGCTCGGGGACGCCCGCACGGACCCTGGGCACCGCGCGCACACCAGGAGTGGTCCGCACTTGCGCCGCTCCTGGTGCGCGCGGCCCGCCGCGCATGGCTGCGTGCGGGGGCCCGTCCCGCCCCTGCCGCACCGGGCCCGTCCCTGCCACCCGTTCCGGGCGGCGACCATCCTCTGGGCGCGCATCCGCAAACGGCGTCCCACCACTCCGGCGTGACCTGCTCCAGCCCCCCGGCGGCCCGGAGCCGCCGGAACGAAAGATCCCCCGCTGGCGCGGACCACCATTCTTGCGGTCCACGCCAGGCTCCACCACCGGACCACGGCCTCCCCGCGGACCCATCCCACCCGCGCGCCCCGCGCCGGCACCCCCGGGCCCGCCACCCGCGCCCAGGCCCGCCGGCCGCTCGCCGCCCACCGGACGCCCCCGCCCCGCCGCCGGACCACGGCCTCCCCGCGGACCCATCCCACCCGCGCGCCCCGCGCCGCCACCCCCGGGCCCGCCACCCGCGCGGCGTTCGGAACGGCCCGGCGCGCCGCCGAACCGCCCCCGTCCCTGCCCTGCCAAATATGAGACCTCCCGTTCAGATGGGCACGCCACACAACGGGCTTCCAGCGAAAATCATGCCCGCGCACGGCGCATGACTGCGATGAAGAAGCCCTCCGTCTTGTGCAGATGCGGCCACAGGCGAACCATGCCCCGGATGGCGTCGGGCGCCCCGGCCAGCGCCGTCGGCAGGCGATCCCGTACATCCTCAAGCCCGAACTCCGGCTGCGCGGCGAGAAACCCCGCCACGATCGCCTCGTTCTCCTCCGGCTCCGTGGTGCACGTACTGTACACCAATCGACCGCCGGGTTTCACGCACCGCCCGGCGGCGGAGAGGAGTTCCGCCTGCAGCGCCGCCAGAGAGGCGATATCCGCCTCGTGCTTCTGCCAGCGCAGGTCCGCGCGCCCCGCCAGGGCGCCAAGCCCACTGCAGGGGAGGTCGGCCAACACCACGTCGCAGCGGCCGCCGAAGTCCTGCGGGAGATCGCGGCAGTCCGCGACGTGGGTGCGCAGACAGTGCAGACCGAGGCGCGCCGCTGCCTCGCGGCAGCGGTCCACCCGCGCCGAGGAGATGTCGTTGGCCACGACCGTACCCGCATCGCCCATGCGCTCACCCAGATGCGTCGCCTTGCCTCCCGGGGCGGCGGCCACATCCAGACAGAACGACCCGGGAGCCGGATCGGCCATGTGGCCGACCAGCATCGACGCCTCGCCCTGGACCGTGCAGCGCCCTTGCCCCAACGCCGGCAGGCTACCGGGAGCGGTGCCGTGTTCCAGCGTCACCGCCTCCGGTAGCAGACCGGGGCGGCAGACCACCCCCGCTTCCCGGAGTTCGTCCATGAGCGCGTCGCCGCTGCAGCGCAGGCGGTTGGCGCGGAGATGGACCAACGGCCGGTCGTTGTTGGCGGCCAGCAGGCGTCGGGTGTCCTCCGGTCCCAGCCGGGCGAACCAGCGTCGGACCAGCCACTCCGGGTGGGAATAGGCCGCGGCAAGCGCGGCGGGATCCCTGTGCGCCGCCCCGCGGGGCACCCCATCAGCGGCCGCCCGCCGCAGTACGGCGTTGACCAGCCCGGCGGCCGCGGGCCGGGCGTGCCGGCGCGCAAGATCGACGGCGCCGGCGACGGCCGCATAGGCCGGAATCCGATCTGTGTGGCGGAGCTGGTAGAGACCGAGTCGGAGGGCGGCGCGGACGGGTGACTGCAGGGCAGGCAACGGCCGGCGGCACCGCGCGGCCAGTTCGCGATCCAGGGCCTGCCGCTGCCGCATCACCCCGTACGCCAACTCTGTGGTCAGGGCACGATCCCGCGCATCCGGCACCCCCGCCAGAGCCCGATCGAGCGCGCGGCCAGCCGCGACGCCGCGCTCCATCAGCAGCAGCGCCCGCAGCGCCGCCTCCCGGGCCGGATCCGGCCCGCTCACAACAGCATGCCCCCCGGCTGCAGGCGGTGCCCGTTGGCGTACGCACCTGCCTCCATCGTCCGGCCACCCGGCGGTTGCACGCCGCGCAACACCAAGAGCCCGTCCCCCGTAGCGATCGCGATGCCCGCGGGCCGGATCCAGGCCACGGCACCCGGGGGAATGCCCTCCGCCGGTTCCGCCACCACGGTCGCCCGCAGGATCTTCAGGCCGCCCGGGGTGCGCAGGGCGGGCCGCGGCGCCAGGGCGCGCACCCGGGCAGCCAGTGCCGCGGCCGGGAGGGAGAAGTCGGCCACCTCCTCCTCCGCGGTGATCTTGGGGGCATACGTCGCCCGCGCGCCATCCTGCGGGTGCGGTTCGGCCCTGCCCGTCGCCAGGCTGCGCAGCACCGACAGCAGCAGCCGGCCGCCGATCTGCGCCAAACGCGCCGAGAGGGCGCCGCCGTCCTCGTCCGGGCCGATCTCCACCGCCTCCTGCGCTAGGATGTCCCCGGCGTCCACCTCCCGGCTCATGAACAGGATCGTCACCGCGGTCGTCCGGTCCCCGTTCCAGAGCGTCCGGCGGATCGGATCGGGACCACGATACAGGGGAAGGGCGGACGGGTGGACATTGACCGCCCCCAGCCTCGGCAGGGCGAGCATGCGCTCAGGAATGATCTGCCCGTACGCAGCGGTGACGATGACGTCCGGGGGCTCCGCCCGCAGGCGCTGATAGAGGGCAGAGTCGCGCGCCCGCAGGGGAGTGAGCACCGTACACCCCGCCTCCTCCGCGGCCAGACGCACCGGGCTCGGCCGCAGGCGGAGGCCGCGGTCCGCCGGACGGTCGGGCTGTGTCACCACCAGATCTGGTGTGACGTCCCCCGCGACACAGGCCCGCAGCACCTCGGCCCCGAACTCGGAAGTCCCCATGAACACCACGTCGAGTTTGGTCTCCGGTCCGGCGCGCACTACGCGCGTGGCGCGGTCGGTGAACAGCACCCCGTCCAGATGGTCGATCTCATGCTGCAGGACGCGGGCGAAGTAACCCTCGGCCTCGACCCAGACCTCCCGGCCGCCTCCGTCCAACCCCCGCACGCGGACGCGCTCGGCGCGCTCCACCTCGCCGGCCAGATCAGGGATGGACAGGCAGCCCTCCAGCGGCGTCGTCTGGCTCCCTGCGGCGGAGACGATCTCCGGGTTAACCAGGTCGCAGTGATGGTCTCCGGCATCCACCACTATGACGCGCAAACTCACGCCGACCTGCGGCGCCGCAAGTCCCACCCCATTGTTGCCGTACATCGTCGCGCGCATGCGCGCGATCAGGTCGCGCACGCGGCGGTTGGCGTGGCGCACAGCCTTGGCCTTCTGCCGCAGCACCTCGTGCCCGGGATCATCCACCTTGACAACCGCAAGCGGCTCCGCACCCACCTCGCCGGCACGTCGTTTCCAGGCCGCCAGCCCGTCCTTGTTCACGCGCTCGCCTCCCGTGGCGGCTGGCACCGGGCGGAAAGCCCGCGCGCAGGGAGCCGTTCTGCCGCCGCAACCCGCCACATTGTATCGTCGTCGCACTTTCACGCTCAATCGCGCCGTCGGCATGAGCGGACGAGGCCGGACATAGGGGATGTCCCGCCAGACCGGGACGGGCGGCGCCCCGGCGGGGCAGGGGGTGCCCTCTCCATGCCGTACTCGGAACGACGCAAACGGCTCATCGGGCTGGCCTGCTCCCTCTGCCTCGCCGCCGCGGGCTGCGCCGAGAGCCGACCGGCCACCGCGGCTCCCCCCGTGACCGCCGTCCCCGCTGCTGCATCCGCACCGGGCCTGCCCGATGGCGCGGCCACCCCTTCCACCGCGGCCACCCCGCCCGCTGCCGTATCCGCGTCCACACCGCAGGCTCCGGCCATCCGACCCGTTCCGAAGTTCACGGACCTCCCGGTCGGGTTCTGGGCGACCGGCGCCATCGATGCCATGGCGGCCGCCGGCGTGGTGCAGGGGATGGCTCCGGGCCGTTTCGATCCCGCCGCACCTGTCACCCGAGCCGAGTGGGCGGCTCTCCTACTGCGCCTGGCGGGAGACCCGGGCAACCCGGTGGGGCCCGTCTTCCGCGATGTCACCCACGGCGATTGGTTCTATGAGGCGGTCGAGGCGGCCACCGGCCGCGGCTGGATGCAGGGGGTGGCAGCCGGCCGCTTCGCCCCGGACCGGGCGGTGACGCGCGCGCAAGCCGCCGTCGCCCTGGCGGCCTATCTGGGCCTCGGTCGCGTGGCTCAGGACGAGGCGACGCTCCCGTGCACCTTCAGCGACTGCAGCGCCATCCCCGCATGGGCCGTCGGGGCCGTCCATGTGGCAGCCGACCTCGGGCTCCTGCGCGGAACAATCGCACGGAGGCTGCGGCCGAACGCGCCGCTCGATCGGGCGCAGGCGGCAGCGCTGCTTGCCCGCCTGCAGGCCGTCCGGCCCGCCGCCGTGGCCAGGGAGGGCGAGCGCGTGGCCGCCTCGGCCTACATCGAAGCCGGGGCACCCGCGGTGGCGGTCGGCGGAACGCTCACCGTGCACGCTTACGCCCACGACCGTGCGGGGTACATTGTGCCGGCCGCGTTCACCTTCACGCTGTCCGGACCGGCCACGCTCACCGCCGGTGGCGGCAGCGCCGTCACACTGCGGGCCTCGGCTGCAGGGGTCATTCACGTCGAGGCCAGCACGGCGGGTGGGCGCGTGCGGACGTCGCTGGCGATCTCTGCCCTGCGCGCGGCATCCCTCTCTGCCGCAGGCCTGCCGCCAGAGGGTCTGGCCGGAGCCACCTTCCCCGTCATGTTGCGCATCCTTGACTCCGCCGATGGGATCGACACCGCCGCAGCGGGCATCGCCCGGGTGGCGGCGGCGCCCCGCCAGGGCGGCCGGGGCGACCCCGCCACGCAGGCCGCGATCACGGCGGGACAGGCACAGCTGACCCTGCCGGTCCTCCCCCCCGGGCTATACACCCTGACCTTCACGGCGCCCAGAGTCCCTGCACTGCACGTGCAGTACACCGTCGTTCGCCGACCGGTGGGGGCCATCCAGCCGCAGCGCGCCATCCCGGCTCTCGCCCACGGCGCCCAAGCCGCCCTGACGGTCGTCCTGCCCGGAGGGCCCTGGCCCCTCCGCGTCTCTGCCACACAGCACCCCGCAGGGGCACCGCCCGCAACGGGGGCCGCGCCGGAGGCGGTGGCGTCCTGGTCGGCCGTGCCCGCATCACTGCAGAACACCGGCACCGCCGCGATACTGCGGGGATTGCAGCCCGGTACGGCGGCCATCACGGTCTCGGTTCCCGGCGGCGCCCTGCGCCCCGCGACGGTGCACCTCCGGGTACTGCCCGCAGGAAGTTTTCACGCCGCAACGGGGACCGAGTCCCAGGCAAGCGCGGGCGCGGCGATCACGCTGGCCGTCGGCTTGCACGGACCGGCCGCATCCGTGGCCGTGGAACCCGTCGACCCGGCCGGCCACCCCCTGCAGTCCCTTCCGGCCACCATCCGGGGCCCGGAAGCCGTCGCGCATTTCGTACCCCTTGGCGCGGGACGCTGGTCCTTCCTATGGACCGCGCCCGGATTCGCTCCCGCCATGGGTGCGCCCGTGCTTGTACGGCCCGGCCCTCCCGTACACCTGGTCGTGGACCCCACCCCGACATCGGTGCTGCTGCCGGGCCAGGCAGCGGAGTTGCGTGCCTGGCTGGCCGACGCCGCGGGCAATCCCGCGCCCGTCCCTTTCCGGATCACCGTATCCGGAACGACCTGCGCGGCAGGGACGTTTCAGGGCGGCGACGCACTCGCCGGGCCTGCGGACTTCGGGTCCTTCCTCGCCCGAGACCCCGGCACGTGCACCTTGACCTTCCGCAGCCCGGACCACCCGTCCGCGGGCACCGCCCGCGTGATCTTCCGCACCGTGGCCAACATCGGCGACATTGTCGCCGGCAAGGGGCTGTGGCTCACCTACCCGGACTGGAGAGGCAACTCGGACGCCCGCCTTCTGGCCACCGCCGCCGCCGACGGCGCGACCCACCTCTACCTGGAGGTGGCCACCACCACCGACGGCTTCTACGGCGGTCCCGCCCTCGACGACCTGCTCCGCCAGGCTCACGCGGATGGTCTGGCGGTGATCGCCTGGGTTTACGCGGCGCTGGGCGATCCGGCCGCAGATGCCGCCAACGTCCGTCAGGTCGCCAACTACCTCACCCCGACCGGGGATCTGGCGGACGGCCTGGCCCTGGACATCGAGGACCACCTGGCGGTGTCCGCCGTATCCTCCTTCGCGCGGCGCGCCGCGGCCGCGCTTGGACCGGGCGGTCTGGTGGTGGGTGTCACCTGGGCACCGCAGCAGAAACCCTCGTATCCCTACCGCGCCCTGGCGCCCTACGTGAGTGCCTTCGCACCCATGGATTACTGGCATGTGCTTCCAGAAGTCTACACCTATGCACAAGTGTACAACTGGGTGCTGCGGTCCGTCCGGATCCTGCGCCGGGATGCCGGGCGACCGACCGTCCCGGTGGACGTCATCACCGAGACCTTCGACTGGTTCGCCGGCGACTCCGGGCAGGGACTCTTCAGCCCGACGCCGCAGGAACTCTCCGCAGCAATGCGCGCCGCCTCGGATGCCGGAGCGACCGGCGTTTCGTTCTACCGGGCCACCACCGCCACTCCCGCCGAGCAGGCGGTGATCATGGACACCCCGTGGCCGCCGGCAGGGTGACCGGATACCGCCCCCGAAGGTGTGGGCCATGACGGAACCGCCCGTTCCCGAAATCCGGCCAGCGTGCCGAACGGACATCCCGGGTCTCCTGCCGCTATTAATCGAGCTCTGCGCGGGGGACGCCGCAGCCGCGGCCGGGGCTCTGGAGGCCGCCATGGCCACAGGCCCTCCCGGGCATGAGGCGTGGGTGGCGGCCGAAAGCACCGGTGAACCGGTGGGTTTCCTCGCCCTGTCGCCGTCCGGCGCACCGCACTTCCGACTGGGATTCGTAGAGTGGGTCGCAGTCGCGCCCGGCGCACGGCGCCGAGGAATCGGACGCCGGTTGCTGGCGTGCGCCGAGCACCGCGCGGCCGCGCTCGGCTGGCGGCAACTCCATGCCTGCACCTTCCACACCAACCGGGCGTCCCTGCACATGTACATCGACTCCGGTTTCTACCCCGCGGCCACGCTGCATGACTATGCGGGGCCGGGACTGCACTACGTGGAGATGGTGCGCCCCCTACCGCAGAGCGGCGGGGGTACCGCGCAATAAGGGGGACATCGCCCGTGCCGACGCCCACGCAGGAAGGCGACGCCGCCGCATTCACCGCTCTGCCGCGCCAGGGTCGCTCCGCGCGCCGCACCGGGGCCGAGTTCGTCGCCGAGGTGTCCGGGTTCGTGCCGCCGCCTGGAATGCTGGCGGTGTGGTACCTGGGGCAGGAGTCTGTCATCTGGAAATCCGGCCGGAGCGTGGTGTGGATCGACCCGTTCCTCAGCCCCAACGCCGCGCGCCGTTATCCCCCCCTGTGCACACCCACCGAGGCTGCGGCAACGACGGACGTGGTGCTGATCTCGCACGAGCACTCCGACCATCTGAACCCCTTCACCTGCCGCGGCATCGCCCTGGCCGCGCCGAGTGCGGTGTTCGTCGCCCCGCCGGTATGTGCACCCATGCTGCAGCGCGCCGGCGTCGCCGCGGATCGCATCCGCGCGCCGCACACCGGTGAACATGTCGTGATAGGGGATTGGCGCTTCACTTCGTTGCCGGGAGCCCACGAGGAGATCGACTTCACCCCGGAACGCGGGCACCGCTTCACCGGTTACGTGGCCGAAGTCGGCGGGGGCCTCTACTACCACGCCGGCGACACCGTCGCCTGCGCTGAATTGCTGGCGGCACTCCTGCCATACGCGGGACGGCTCGACCTGGCGATGCTGCCGATCAATGGCCGAGACTACTTTCGTCGGGCCGCGAACATCGTCGGCAACTTCACCTTCCGCGAGGCGGCGGAACTGGCACTGCGCCTGGACCCCGGCCTGACGGTCCCCATGCACTACGACCTCTTCCACCAGGTCAACGACGAGCGGCCGTCCCACTTCGTGGACTATGTCTACGACAAGGCGCCGTATCTGCCGATCGCCGTCATGGCGCCAGGTCAGCGCATCCTGGTGTCCCGGCGATAGGGGGTGCGGGGGCAACACCCTCCCGCATGCCCGGCCGTACGGCCGGGCATGCTCCAGCCCATGACAGCCGACTCCCCGGACCGCCTGCGCCTCGGCCTGGCACACCGGGGCTGGCTGGGAGACTACCTGCTCATGACCGCGGGAGCGGCGGCCATGGCCTTTGGCGTCTCCTCGCTCCTGTTGCCGGCCCACCTGGCGGACGGCGGCCTGACCGGTGTGGCGATCATCCTTCACTACCTTACCGGGTTCGGAGTCGGCTCCCTCTATGCGGGCCTCAACGTCCCGCTCCTGACCTGGGCATGGTTCACCCAGGGACCGCGCTTCCTCTGGCGGACCGTGGTCGGAGTCGCCCTCGTCTCCGCCTGGATGGCCGTCTTCGCCCCAGTGCACCTGCAACTCGGCGACAGGCTTCTGGCGGCGCTTTACGGCGGACTGCTGGTCGGAAGCGGCATCGGCGTCATCCTCCGCGTCGGCGGCAGCACAGGCGGCACCGACATCCTGGCGCGCTACCTCCATGGCCGTGCCGGGTGGAGCTACAGTCGGACATTCCTGCTCACGGACGTCGCCGTCCTCGCAGGCGTGGCCGTCTGGGTCGGTCTGCCCGCGGCGATGTACGCGTGGATCGCGACCAATGTCGCCGGCCGCGTGGTCGCTTTTGTGGTAGAGGGTCCGCGCAGGGGGCGCCTGGCGTTGGTCGTCACCGGCAGGCCGGAGCACGTATTGCACCGCGTGGTCGAGGAGTTGGGCCGCGGGGGCACGCGTCTCTGGGCCTCGGGAGCGTACACCGGCCGCCCGCGCCCCCTGCTGCTGGTGGCCGTGTCTCAACAGGAGGTGGCGCGCCTGCGCGGGATCATCCACGCGGAGGATCCGCGCGCCTTTCTGGTCGTGTTGCCCGCAACCGAGGTGCTCGGCGAGGGCTTCGGTCTGCTCGCCTCCGGAGGACACCCGGACAGCGATGGCCCCCCCCGCAACAGCCCCTGGTGAGCAGCCACCGGACCGCGCAACCCCGGTCGCCAGCGGCGCAGCCGGCGCCATCCTCCGCGCAGGCCGCACGGAGAGGGAGCGTCGCCTGAGGGTGCCCGCACCGACTGGCGTGGGCCGCTCGTTCCCGGCTGCCGCGCGGACCGGGCAAGCGGGCGTCGCCGCGATCGGTCGGTCCTGCCCGCTGGCGACACCGCCCCCAGAGTCCGCCGTACGGTGGGGGACCCCGGCTGCAGGCAGCGCTGCGCTGCCTGCAGCCCCGTTCCGCCCGTCGGTGCCGGACGAGCCCTCAGCGGGCCCCGCCCACGCCCCAGAGAACCCGGGTGGGGGGGCCCACCCGCTGCAGCCGGCCGCCCTCCAGGACAACGACCATGTCCGCGCGTGCGGCCAAATCCCACTGGTGCGTGACAAAGACCACCGTCCGACGACCGGCGGCTGCGAAGAGGTCCTCCAGCACCGCCCGTTGCAACTGCGGATCGAGGGCCGAAGTCGCCTCGTCGAGGACCAGCACGACCGGGTCCTGGAGATAGGCGCGGGCCAGGGCCAGGCGCTGCCTCTGACCGCCGGAGAGGTTGCCGCCCCCCTCGCGGAGGGTTCGGCCCTCGGGGTGCGTCGCATCGCAGAGTTCGTCAGCATGCGCGCGGTGCAGGGCCGCACGGACGTCGTCGGCGGGTGCATCCGGCCGCCCGACCCACACGTTGGCGAAGACGCTCTCCCGGAAGAACACGGGATCTTGCGGGACAAGGGCCACCGCCGCCCGCAGCGCCGCCAGGTCATACTCCCGCACGTCGTGGCCGTCGAGCAGCACGCTGCCCTCGCTGGGATCGAGGTGCCGCGGGATCAGCGCGGCAAGGGTACTCTTGCCCGCACCGCTGCCGCCCAGGATCGCACAACGCACCCCCGCCGGGATCGAAACCGAGACATCCCCCAGGATCCTCTGCCCGTCGTCGCCGATCACGCTGGCGCCGCGGAACTCGATCGCGCCACGCAACGGCGCGGGCCGCCCGTGCCGGGGTGCGACGACGTCCGGGGGTGCGTCCAAGAGCACGAAGACTCGTTCGGCGACCACCGCGACCCGCTGCGCGCCGATGGGCAGTTGCATGAGCCGGCGGACCGGACCTTCCACGCCCCGCACATACTCCAAAAAGGCAAGCAGGCCGCCGACGGTCATCTCCCCTCGCAAGACGGCCGCTCCGCCGAGGCCCAGCAGCAGAACGGTGAGTCCCTGATGCGCCACTACATCCAGGAGTGCACCGGCGCGATCCACCAAGAAGACGCGGATCCGCAGCCGCACGCGCCGCCAGAGCAGGACGCGTAGCGACCCCACATCCCTGCGCGCGTCCGTCCGATGCAGCAGGCCGCGCAGGCCGTACACCCGATCGTTGACGACGCCCTGAGCCTGGACGTCAAACAGGGAGAGCGAGGTCAGCGCGCGCCGCAGCGGACGTGCAGTGAGTAGCGGGTACAGCGGGTACAGGGCGAGGACCGGAAGCATGACACGCGAAAGTGGTCCGCTGAGGTGCGCCATCAGTGCCAAGCTCGCCGGCAGGCGATACAGGCTGGCCAGGAGGGACTGAAACAGCGAGAGGAAGCCCTCGCCGACATCGGGCCCGAACTGCTGGAGCGCCGCCGTGGCCTCCCCAGTGCTGAGCCGCCGCAGGGCCCGCAGGGACAGGCCCCGCAGGTTGGCGTACGCCGCGACACGCAACCGCACGGAGAACCGTTCCGCGGCCTGTAGGAAGGCATAGTTGACCAGGTTGCCGGCGAGCCAATGTGCAGTTGCGGCCGCCGCGTAAAAAGTGAGAATCTCTGGCAGGAGATGCGTCTGACGGCCGAGCAGGACGCGGTTCACGAAAACTTGGTGCAGCCATGGCTCCAGCAGTTCCGCGGAGATGCCGGCGACAGTGGCCAATATCAAGAACAGGAGCCAGGGCCACAGAGGCAGGAAGAGGAGACCCACCCGCAGCAGCGCCCGTAGAACACGGGCGTAGCGGCCCAAGCCACCGCGGGCGGGGGCGCGCGGAATTCCGGGACGGGGCATCCGATGCCCTTGCACGGCTGACGCGGGGACTCCCCCCGTTCGGCCGCCCGGGCAGACGCTGCCAAAGCCCTGGCGGGCGACGTGGCGTCGCTTCCGGGAAGGCCTGCACAGCGCACTGCTGTGGCGGTCACCGACCCCTATGCGCCGGCAGGGCGGAGCATGGCTAGGTGTGCAGCGCCCCTCCCGGATGGCGGGGATCGGCGCGGGGTGGCGCCGCCCTCGGCGAGCACAACTCCCCGACGGCCGGGAAGCTCACGGGTCGATCCGGCCCGAACCGTGCCCGGGCGCCCCATCGCCGACCGTTTCCTCCAGGGCCTGCCGCACCGCCTGCCGGATCGTGTTCCGCGGCACTCGGCCCAGCGTGGTCAGCGTGACCTCCCTGACCACCTCGGCCCAACTCGCCGGCCCGACGGGCCACCCCGCCGCCCGCCGCGTAGCGATGGCTTCGCGAATCGCCCCGGCAAGATCCGGCGTCATCGCCGCTTGCGGCGCCGCCGCCCATCGCCGGCCGGCATCCGGAGCCAGTGTGAAGCGGAAGGGCGGGACGCCCGCAGCGCAAGGATCGGAGCATTGCCGCCCCAGGGTATCCGCCGCCGCACGCGCATGTGCCACCACGTCGGCGACCCGCAGACCGAGGTGGTCGGGCGCATAGGGCTCCAGGTAGCGGACGGCGGCGACGAAGTGCCTGCGGGCACCGGTGGGATTGCCCCGCTCCAGTTTGACGAACGCCGCGGCGAACAGGATCAGTCCGTGCAGGAAGGGATCGGACTGCCGTTCCCACCACAGCGGTTCGAGCGCCTCATGGGCCTCGAAGAACCGGCCAGCGGCAAACTCCCGCAGGTAGGCCGCAAACGGGGCCGGAAGTCCCACTGGCCATTCCCCCGTGCCGATGGCGACGGCGCGCCCGACCCTGGCGGTCCCGGCGGCCCGGCGCCCAGCTTCGCCGTCCCGGCGGCGAAAGGATACCGTATAGGTGCGACATCGGTGGGCGGGCGACGCGGTGGGAGCAGTGCCTCTTGTCGCCGCGGCACTGCTCCCACCGGTCGTCGGCACAGCCCACGCCCTGGCGCTGAGGCTGGGCTGCGGTGGCAGGAGGATGGCGACACAGATCGGCGCCGCCAGACCCCAGGGCCGGCGTGAGCTGCGGCGCGCCTCACCGGCTTTCACCGCAGGATCGGCGCGCCGCAGCAAGAACATCTCGTCGGCGCCGGCGGCGGAACCCCTGCCCTCCAAGGGGTGTGCGGCAGCATCTCAGACCCCGGTCCCGGCGCCCCCGCCGGTGGGCGCGGCGGAGTCCCGCACTCCCTGCCGCACCGACACGCAGGCAGGCCGGAACCTCTGCCTGACGCCATCACTGCATCCTGCGGCCGGCCGCCGCCGTACAGGACGTCGACCGGCCGAAGCCGGGCAGCTTGGGTCACAGCGGGGACGGTGGAGCGGTGTCGGGCGCGCTCGTCGCGGATGTCGTCGGTTCCGCCGTAGGCTTGTGGACGTTCATGCTCAGCCTGTGGCTGCGCACCCATCCCGAGCGTGTGCACGCGCTGGCCAACCGCGCGGGGATCCATCCGGCCTATGGCCAGCACGCGTGGTGGCTGCTCCTGGGGACGGCTGCCGTCCTGTTGCTGGCGATCGTCCATGCGGCGGCGTCCTTCGCCGATCCCCCGCACCTGTGGGCCTGGATGGAACAGACTATCTTATCCGCTTTTTTCTGGCTCTCTAGCGCGCGGGTATGGCGTTCCTATCGCCGCCGCGACGCGTGGTGGCGCGCGCGCCCCGCCCGCGTACGCTGGCCCAACCTGTTGTTTTCCGCGCTGGCCTCCCTTGAGGTGTGCTGGGCATGGCTGCGCCTGCTGGGACTTCCCCGCTAGTGGTGCGCCCATCAGTCTTGCCTCGCTGCGTCGAGCGGCAGCGACAGCATGCCGCTTAAGTCCTGGCGCCAATGGCGGATGCGACGCCCGCCACCTGGGCCGTGACGGCCGCGCCCGATGACCACTACCCCGAAACGATGCCCCCTGTCCCTTGGCGACGGTCAGGACTTGATGGACTCCCCCGCTGGCGGCAGTTTCCCACTTATCGGGACCCACTCAGTGAAGCCATTGGCCGCCAAGGGTTTGCGCTGCGAGAGGCTGGCCGGTCGGACAACGGGCCGCCCTGGCAAGAGCCAACGGGCTAAACGCCGCGGAAGACTGGGTGCGGATAACCCGGAAACTGCCGCCAGGCGGCCGAGAGATCACGGTCGCCGATAGAGCCGGACGCACGCGCGGGGACGGTGTAGGATCGCCTGCGTCCCTCTCAGGCTGGGGGCGCTGTCGGCCGCCCCGTCGTTGGCGCCGGAGGGTGCAAGCGCCCCGGGACCGGATGCGCCGAGCCTCGACGGACCTCCCCGCTCCAGGACGCCGCCCCCGCCGTCCCCGCCGACTCCGAAAGGGCGGGTTTGAGCGTCCACGCTTGCAGCCGTGCCTGCAGCCACAACTCCATGGGTGCGAATCCTTCCGCAAAGACCGGCCAGTCCCAGTGCAGACGCGCCGGCGGCTTGACGCAGACTTCGGCGGCGACCGCCCGCGGCGCGATGACGACGGAGGTCTGCTCAGGATCGCGCAGGACGCGCGCGGCCGCGCTCAGGAAATCCGCCGGGGCCGCCACGGAACGACCGATCGGTATCGCGGACGGCACCTGGCCGCGTTGGTCGATAAACCGGTCGCACCAACGGGCGGCCTCCACCAAGGCGCTTTGGGTCAGCGGGCCGGCGACGGAATCCGCTGGCGGCGGAGCTGACGGCCCGTCGCAGGCCCGCACGGCGATGGCGGCCGCATCGGGGACGCAGAGGGCCCTGCAGACCACACCCAGCGCCTCCGCCGCCGAAAGGGCAAGGCTGCCGCAAACCGCCCAACTCGCGTGTTCCAGGACGCAGGCGGCCATCGGCCGGATCTGCGCACCGGTCAAGCACGCATTCCGCGCGCGATCCGGGAAGCGGGCGGCCAGATCACGCGCCGTGATGAACTCCAGGCCCATCCCTCGCAATTCGGCCACAAACCGGCCCAAGGCCTCGGCCGCCGCCCCGACATCGGTCGCGGCTCGCAAAGGCGCCGGCCGCCAATCCCCCTCCTGCGGCATGCGCCCACGCCCAAAGTTCACCACATCCCAGAAGGCACTGGTGCACAGCTCCGTCGGATGGGCCACGACACACAGCGGCGGACCGTCCGCAGGCAAGCGCCCCAGTGCGGAGTCCACCAGGGCCAGCGCTTCGTCCAGGCATCCGGGGAGTGCCGACAGGAACGGCTTGGGCGCGCAGACCGGCGGTGACCAGTGCAACAGCCCGAGGTAGTGGCAGGGGCGGCCGGAGAAGTCCAGATACGAGTTCCACGCCTCGCTGAACTCCATGGGAATCCGCCAAGTGCGCACCACCGCAAGCGCTGCGGCCGTCCAGTTGCCGCCAGGCTGCGTCCAACAGGCCAGGGGACCGAACGCCCCCTCCACCTCCGCGAACCCCGCGGCCTCCCGTGCGGCGAAGGCGGCCTGCGCCGCCGGCCAGCCCAGAGGAGCCAGTTCCTCGGCGATGGTGGGGTGCACGCTGTGGGTGTTCGAGTGATAGCCTACGGCGTGGCGCGCCAACCGCCCGATCAGCTGCCGGTGCCCCAGCTTGTCCCAGGAGCGCAGCTTTTCGGCCACCAACGGAAAGGTGGCGGTGGCATCATGGCGCTCCAAAGCGTCCAACACCATCTCAAGGGCCGCGTCGCTTTCCGGGGTAAGGAAATCCTCCGTATCCATCCGGATGGCCATCTCTGTGCCCGTTACCACCGCCGCCCTCCTGCGCACCTGCTGCCCCTAACCGTCCCCCCGACCGCTCGGGACCGGCCTGCATACCTCAGCATACAGCCGGATGTGAGCCGCAGCCTCCGCCTGAGGCGAGAAGCGCTCCTGCACCGACGCCCGCGCCGCCGCGCCGAGTCGTGCCCGCAGGTCCGGTGCCCGTGCCAGGTGAACCGCCGCGTCCGGCAGGTTGCCGGGCATCGCCAGCCAGCCGTCCACACCGTGGCGGATCGCCGCCCGGTTTCCCGGAATGTCCGTCGCCAGAACGGCCCGCCCGGCCGCCATCCCTTCCAGCACGGCGTTGGAGAGGCCCTCCAGCCGGGATGTGTTCAGCACCACGTCGGCACGGCCATACCAGCCCTGAAGCTCCTGGCGCGGCACTTCTCCCAAGTAGTGAACGAACGGGATGCCGGCCAGGCGCCCCAGGAACGCCTGGTGGAAGGCGGGGTCGCGGGAGGGGCCGGCGATGTACAGGTGGACATCGCCTCCGGCCTCCCGGACGGCCGCCGCAGCGGACACGGCGAGGTCCGGATCCTTGATTGCGCGGATGCCCGCCGGCAGCAGGAACAGCAATCCCCGACCGGGCACGGCCGGTGCCGGCGGCCGTGCCCGGTCTATGGCGACCCCCGGCGGGATGACCCTCACCCGCTGCGCGGTCCCGGGCAACTCCCGCCGCACCTGGTGCGCGGCCCGCTCGTGGAAGGTGATCAGCGCGCGCACTGAGCGCGTGGCGGCGCGCAGCACAGCCAATTCACCCGGCTCCAGGTCCGTGCCGGTAAACGTCCAGATGACCGGAGAATGCGGTGCCCATTGCAACGCCGGCACCCCGGCCCACCGCGCGTGCAGGGCGTGGACGACCTCGTCCGGTCCGGGCGGGAGCTCTGCCGGCAGCGCATCCGCAGAAAGGATCCGGCTCTCGACGCCTTCCGCAGCTAGACCCGCAGCCAGCCGCCGGGCGGTGACCAGGTTGCCCGCACTCGCCGGCAGGCCGGCGCGGACGATCAGATGGACCCGGCGGCACGCGCCGGGTGATGCTGGCGCAACTCCTCAACGGACGGGGCTGCACTTGGGCTCGGACATCCGGACGCATTCCTCCCCAGCTGACCACTGCATAAGTCCGCTTTGCCGCGGCCACGGCTTCGAAGTCCCTTGGCCCCGAGGGCTCCACGGTTCGCGGCTGGTGTGGGAACCGACTCTTCCGCCGACGTCCCGGGTCGAAACGGCGGTGTCGACGGCGACCGCCTGCCCCCAGTGTATCAGGATCGCGCCCCGCCGATGGTCAGCTCCCTGACGCTGCATCGGTCGTCCATGCCGGACCACGGCCGGGACCCAGGGCGCGCCCCCGCCCGCCGGGGGGGGCCCCGGTGCAGGTGCGCGCGTAGGCAGGGACGCCACCGTGCCCGGCGGATTCGGCTCCCCCGGCGGCGCGCGGTATCGGCCTGCTGCGCATGGGCCATCGCCCATCGAATGGCGCCAGTGAACGGGCACGGCGCGGCCGCGGCGGGTGCCCGTCCATGCCCGCAGGTGCCCATCCCGGACAACGCCCGCCCGTCGCTGTTCACCGGCACCCCACACCCCCGCCGCGCCGGCATGCGTCTTTTGCATGCACTATATGCGTCGAGGATGCCGGTTTGGTAGGGTGGGCTTCAGTTGGGCGCCCAAGGAGCAAGGAGAGGATGCTCCCGCTATGAATATGTCTGTTTCTGCGCAGCAGCGGCCGCGGCCGGGGGCCGCGATCGGGGTCGGCGTGTTTATCCTGCTCGCCTTGGCCGGTTTGTTCTACGTGAAGTGGGATCCCTATTTCCACAAGGCGTTCGTGGCTGCCGCGCACCACAGCATTGGCGCCTCGATCCTCAGCGGCCCAGCCGCCGGTGCGCCAGCGGCTGGCTGGAAGGCGGCCTGGGACTTCACGATCGCCTACGGCAAGGATATCTGGGAAGCCCTGATCGTGGGGCTGGTCCTCGGAGCCGGCGTCCAGGCCCTGCTGCCACGGTTGTGGCTGTTGCGTCTCCTGGGCGGGACGCGCTACCAGGGGACGGCTGTGGGAGGCCTCGCCGCCGTTCCGTCAATGATGTGAACGTGCTGCTCCGCCCCACTGGCGGTGGGGCTCACCCGTAGCGGGGCTTCCGTCGGATCCGTGCTCGCGTACTGGATCGGGAATCCCATCCTGAATCCGGCCACCATGGTCTTTATGGGCTTCGTGCTCGGTTGGCGTTGGGTGGCACTGCGGATTGTCGTCGGCGTGGTCCTGGTCTTCGGCGTGGCCTACGCGGCGCAACACCTGGTGCGGCCCGGCGACCTCCCGGAGGCGGCAGTCCAGGCACACGCCGCGGCGTTCGCCTCCGGCGACGACGGGTCGCTGTTCGGCCGCTGGATCACGGCCCTGTGGCGCCTGGCGATCGGCCTGGTGCCGGAGTATCTGGTCGTCGTGGTCGTCCTGGGCGCGGTCCGCGCATGGTTGTTCCCGGCGATGAGCCCGGCGGTCGGTCACAGCCTCTGGCTTGTTCTGGCGCTGGCCCTGACGGGCACCCTGTTTGTCGTTCCGACGGCGGGCGAGATACCCATCGTCCAGACCCTGATGCATTTCGGTCTGGGTTCGGCGGGGGCGGGGGTGCTGCTGACGACGTTGCCGCCGGTGAGCCTGCCGTCACTGGTGATGGTGGGCCGCGCGCTGCCGGCCCGCGTGCTGTTTTTTGTCTCCGGCAGCGTTGTGGTCCTCGGGCTGCTGAGCGGGTTGGCGGCGGCAGCCCTGCACCTGTGAAGGGTTGCGCGGGCGTCTCCTCCGTTTTCCGTTCGGAAGCCAGCTGCGGTCCGCATCGGTCGCAAGAGATATCGGGTCTTGCCGATGGCACATGCGATGACCCGGAAGGGGGTGGCGCCCGTGGCTGTCCGTGACTTCACCCGCCTCACCAGCCTCGCTGCCTGCGCCGGGTGAGCGGCCAAGAAGGCGCCAGGGGACCTGGCGCACATGCTCCGCGGTTTCAGTGCGCTCTTTCCGGCCGAACTGACGCGCGAGCTGATCGTCGGGCTGGATGCGCCGGACGACGCCGCCGTGTATCGTTTGGACGAGCACCGCGCCCTGATCTTTACGGCCGACTACTTCCCCCCGGTCGTCGACGATCCGCGCGCGTACGGCGGCATCGCCGCTGCCAACGCGCTCAACGACGTCTTCGCCATGGGCGGCAAGCCCGCCTTGGCGCTCAACCTGGCCTGCTTTCCTGACGACATGCCGTTCGAGGTGGCGAGGGAAATCCTTTGGGGCGGAGCCGAAAAGGCGCGGGAAGCCGGGGCGGTGGTGGCCGGGGGGCACACCACGCGCGGGGAGGAGCCTACTTACGGTCTGGCCGTGATCGGCTTCGTCGACCCGGCGAAGCTGACGCGCAAGGGCGGGGCGATGCCCGGAGACCGCCTGCTGTTGAGCAAGCCCATCGGCAGCGGCGTTGTGACCACCGCCGGCAAGGGCGGTGCGGCCTCCCCGGCGGTGATCCGGGCAGCGGTCGCTTCGATGTCCCAGCTCAACGCGGCGGCGGCGGACGCAGCGGCAGTCACCGCCGCGCACACGGGCACGGATGTGACGGGCTTCGGCCTTGTGGGGCACGCCTTGGAGATGGCGGCACCCGCCGGCGTGGCCTTCCGCATCTTCCCCGCGCGCGTCCCGCTCTTGCCGGGGGCGGCGGACTGCGGGCGTGCGGAGTGGTTTCCGGGGGGCACGGCCAGGAACGAGGCGCACTTCGGCGGCCGTGTCCGGGCGGCGACCGATTTGGATCCGCTCCTGCGGCGCCTGATGTTCTCTCCGGAGACGGCGGGCGGCCTGCTGGTCGCCGTGCCCGCGGAACGCGTGCCGGATTTCGTCGCTGCGGCCCGCGCCGGTGGGCAGTCCGTATGGGAGATCGGCGAGGTCGTGGAGGGCACGGGGGTCGAACTGGCCTCCGTTTGAGCAGGGCGCCGGCTTTCGGTCACGCGCCCTGCGCCGTATGACGAGGGAACGGCCGCTTTGCCGGGGCTGCCGTTCCCCCGTCACGCCAACCGCCGCACATCGCCCTCACGCCGGGTGACGTGGATCCCGTCCAGGTACTCTGCCAGGGGCACCGCAAACTTGCGCGTCACACCGAGCAGGTCGCGCAGTTCCGCCACCGTCAGCGTGCCGTGCTCCCGGAGGTACGTCCGTACCTGCGCCACCGCCGCCGCGAGCGACCGGGCGCCAAAGCACAGGCCCGCGTCCACCCGCGCCAGCCGACCCGTCTCCACCAGGTGGGCGAGCAGTTCGCCGCGCTCGGCATCGTCGCCGGAAAACCCCGAGGCCGCCAGCGCCTCCACCACTGGCGGGGGTTGCAGCCCAGCGGCCTCCAACGCCGTCACCAACCGGTCCGCCACCGCGGCGAGGTCCGTCGGCAGGGCCGGCGTGTGCTCCGGCAGCGCCACCCGCTCCCCCTCGGATCGCACGCGGCCCTCCTCGGCCAGCCGCGCGACGATCGCGGCGGCCCCCCGGGCGTCGATCCCGGCCAGCGCCGCGCGGCGCAACTCCTCGCGGGGCATTCCCGGCCGCAGGGGATGACGCGCGTGGTAGTCCGCCAGCGCTTGCGCGACGGACGCACGGAGATCGTTCCAGCCATGGGCCGCGATGTATATCGCGGCCTCACCCGCACCCCCGAGGGCGATCAACTCGGTGCCATCCACCAGCGCCTGCGCGCGCGGCTGCGCCTCCGCCACCGGCAGTCCCGCACGCTGTGCCGCGTTCGCCAGCGATCGCGGAGTGCTCCCACTGAAAGCCGCCAGCAGCAGTTCGCGCGGGTCGCCCTTCTCCGCCAGCACCAACGCCTGCAGATCCGCAGTGCGGTATCGGCGGAAGCGATGGCCGACCTCGAGCACCGTGCCGCCGCCGACGGTGGCCACCGGGCTGTACGAACGCACGATGAAGCGGTCGCCGCGGCCGGCCGCGACCGGACGCTCAAGGCGGAGCATGGTGAAGGCGGAGGCCCCCGGTTCCAGGGTGTCGCCCTCCAGCAGGGTGGCGCGGCACAGTACCTCCGCGGTGCCCAGATGTAGGTGCAAACGCTGACCGTTCTTCAGGGGAGTGGCGTTGGCGGGCAGCGCCAGCAGCCGGACGGCCAGCAGGTCCGCGGCCCCGAGGCTACCGGGGGTCGCCAACACCTCGCCGCGGCGCACATCCGCGCGTCCGACGCCACCGAGGTTGACCGCGACACGCTGACCGGCGCGCACCCGTTCCACGGACCGGCCGTGCACCTGCAGGGCGCGCACCCGGACGGACAGGCCCGCCGGCAGCAGTTCCAGGCGGTCGTCGACGGACACGGCGCCGGAGGTCAGCGTCCCGGTGACCACTGTGCCGAAACCGGCCACAGAGAAGACTCGGTCGACGGGCAGCCGGACAAAGCCGCGGTCCTGGTGCCCCTCCGCGCCGGCCAAGGTCGCGTCGAGGGCGCTGCGCAATTCGGGCAGCCCCTGCCCACCGAGGGCCGAAACCGACAGCAGTGGAACGCCGGCAAGGGGGGTGCCCCGCAGGTGGGCGCGGACGTCCTCGGTTACCAGCGCCAACCATTCCGCGTCCACCAGGTCGACCTTGGTCAAGGCGACGACCCCTGCCGTCACGCCGAGCAGCAGGGCGATGTCCAGGTGCTCACGCGTCTGCGGCATCACACCTTCGTTACCGGCGACGACCAGTAGCGCCAAGTCGATCCCGGTCGCGCCTGCGACCATGTTGCGGATGAAACGCTCATGTCCGGGGACATCGACGATTGCCGCGTGGCGCCCCGAGGGCAGGGCGAGGTCGGCAAAGCCCAGATCGATACTGATGCCCCGCCGCTTCTCCTCCGGCAGGCGGTCGGTGTCCACGCCGGTCAGCGCGCGCACCAGCGTGGTCTTGCCATGGTCGACATGGCCCACGGTGCCGATGACACCAGGCGGGACCGGCGCCGCGGCGGTTCCGCCCGATGTCGCGATCGGCGCGGGCGACGGCCTGCGCGACTCCTTGGGCAGAGTGATGACCCCCTTTCCGGCGTAGCAAGCCCTGTTGGCATGTGTCTGGATGCGCGGTACACGCCCCTTCGGCCGCGGCGGAGCCGTCGCCATCCCCGGTAGCAGCGGCTGCACGGCGGCTCCCCCCTACCGGGTGCGCTCCAAAGCCGCAGCCACCAATTCCGGCAGGGCCTGCTCATCCTCCGGAAACAGAGTCCGCGGATCCAGCAGCACCGCATCCATCCGGATGCGGGCGACCACCGGGGGGTCGCCTCGCCGGAGCGCAGCGGCCAGAGCCTGCGCGCCGCACACCGCCGGGCGAAGCGCCACAACCGAAGTCGGCAGCGGGCAATCCGGCAGGGCGCCGGCACCCACGGCCGACTCTCCCGCTTCGATGCCGGCCTTGCAGGCCGTGCCCAACCGGTCTGAGAGGGAGTGCGCCATCCGCTGCGCCGCGGCCAACAGGTCCGGCGGCAACCGCGCCAACATGGCCAGCGCGGGCACGGCCTCTGCCGCCCGCCCGGCCCGGTACAGGTTCAGGGTGGCCTCCAGTGCCGCCAGCGTCATCTTGTCCACGCGCACGGCGCGGTGCAGCGGGTGGCGGGCACAGGCGCGCACGTGGTCGGCACTTCCGCAGATCAAGCCGGCCTGAGGACCGCCGAGCAGTTTGTCCCCACTGAAGGTGACCACGTCCAGCCCGGTGGCCAGGGCGCTCCGCACGTCGATCTGTTCTGGGCTGCCGACCCCGGGAAGGTCCGGCGCCAGTGCCCCCGATCCCATGTCGTAGGCAACGGGGACGTTATGCCGGCGCCCCACTTCCACAAGCTCCCTCAGGCTCGGCGCCGTGGCGAAGCCCACAATGCGAAAGTTGCTCTGATGCACCTTGAGCAGCAGCGCCGTGTCCGCCCCTACGGCGGCCGCGTAATCCCCGGCGTAGGTGCGGTTGGTGGTGCCGACCTCCCGCAGATGCGCCCCACTTTGGGTCAGCACCTCCGGAACGCGAAAGCTGCCCCCGATCTCAACCAGTTCGCCACGCGAGACCACGACCTGCCTGCCAGCGGCCAGGGCGGACAGCAGCAGCAGCACCGCGGCGGCGTTGTTATTGACCACCAGTGCCGCCTCGGCACCCGTGATGGCCCGCAGATGTTCGGCGACCAGTGAGGAGCGATCGCCACGCTCCCCGGTATCCAGATCGAATTCCAGATTGCTGTAGCGCGTCGCGGTGGCGCGCACGGCTTCGGCCGCCGCCGGCGCCAGCGGCGCCCGCCCCAGACCTGTGTGCAGGACGACGCCGGTGGCATTGATGACGCGATGCAGTCGGGGCCGACACTCCACAGTGAGGTGCGCGATCACGGACGCCGGCACATCCACGCCGTCAGGGAGCAGTCCCGCGCTGGGAGATTCCGCGCGGATCTCGTCCAGCACCGTTGCGCACGTGTTCCGCACCCGGGCACGGCCCACGCGCTCCACCCAGGGCAACAGGCGCGGATCCGCCAGCAGTGCGTGCATCGCGGGGAGGCGTCCCGGACGGACGCCTGCCGTCGGGCGCGGGCACCTCCCGCCTGCGCCGCCCACCCCGCCAGGTATCGATCCCACGTCCCTCTCCCTCTTCGTCGCGGCATCCGGAACCGGCCCAAGATCCGGCACCCAGCCTGCCTCCCCGTACTCAGCCACCGCGCCAGCGTCGACATCTGCTTCAGTGCGAGCGTAGCGGGTTCCCGGCGTCCGCGTCCAGTCGGCGGCGGCAGCGCGCCAGCCGGACGCGAACCCGGTGCGCCGTACCGGTCCGCACGGACGGCGCGCTGCCGGGCCCACGCTGGCCGCGGGACCAGTCCCCCTCTGCAGGCCCGTTGCGCCGATGCCCCACGTCCCCCATGGCCTCACCGTTCGCTTCCCCCGCTAAGCCCGATTTTGGCAGAGCCATTGCGGGCGTACGCGCGGCCGGGCGTCGGGCGTCACCACGCCCGGATACCGTGCTCCCGGAGCGGTCGTGGGGCTCCGGGAGTGCGGGGTGGGCTTTTGCCGCGAACTGGAGAGCAATCCTGACCCGGCACGCAGTTCCCGCGAGGTGTTTGGTGCGCCGTGCCGTAATCTGCATCACTGTCCGGTGTGGGGTCTTCCGGCCATCCTGGCCGTGGCAGCCCTATCCCGGGTGCGGCGTGGGTGGGCTTTCCGCCGCGGCGGGTGGCACATTTGGGAGTAGCAGGATGACTGGTGTCGCCCCCGGTCTTCAAAACCGGTGAGCCGGCTTCGGCCGGCTGGTGGGTTCGATTCCCACATGCTCCCGCCAAGCGTTGAGCTGCAAGCTGCACAGGCAAGAGCCCCCAGAGATCCCTCCGGAGGCTCTTGCCGTTTCCAGACCGGTTCCGGTCACGATCTGGTCACGCGCTGCCGATGACGGTCAGCTACCAACGGCGACGGGTCTTCCCGCCGAGCGGCGGCGAGACCGGAAGGGCGGGCGGATCGAACCTTGCAGGCAGCAGGCGCCACGGTCTCCCTGGGCACGCACCGCCCGGCGGCAGGCGCGGCACCATTTCCCGGGGATGCCCGGGGAAGGGGGGTGTCCTTCGCCGCCCTGATCTGGATGCACTTCGTCAACGACGGCCTGTCCGCATACCTGCCCGGGGTGCTGCCGTACCTGGTGGTGGCCCGGCACATCTCCCTGCCCTGGGCCGGAGCCCTCATGAGCATCCTCCTGGTGGGACAGGCCCTGCAACCCCTGGCGGGCATCTGGGCCGACCGGATCGGCGGGCGGCGCCTGATGGTCCTGGGACCCGTGCTCGGCGCCCTGGGCACGCTGGGACTGGCCTTCGCCTCGGACTATGCGGCGTTCGCCGTCGCCCTGTTCCTCATCGGCGCCGGCAGCACGATCTACCACCCGCAGGCGCTCAGCGCGGCCCGCAGCCTTGCGGCGCGCCGCGAGGGGACCAGCATGTCCGCCTTTCTTGTGGGCGGGGAACTCGGGCGGGCCATCGCTCCGCTGGCGGCAGGCGCGATCGCCGTGGGGTTCGGACTGACGCGGCTGTGGTGGCTCGCGCTCCCGGTGGCCCTGACCTGGCCCTGGATCTGGCGGGTCCTGCCCCAACTGCCGGCACGGCCGGCCGGCACGGTGCGCGTGGCCTGGGGCCGGCACCGCGGGCCCATGCTTGCGCTGGTCGCCTTCGGCGCACTGCGAGCGGCCACAATGTACGGCATCAGCACCTTCGCCCCGCTGCTCTGGCAGCAGCGGGGCGGCTCGCTGGTCGCCGGGGCCGGATTGGTCACCACGCTGGTCGGCGTCGGTATCGCCGGCAATCTGACCGGCGGCCTGGTCGCCGACCGCTGGGGCCGGCGACCCGTCCTGGCCGGGTCCGCGCTCCTTGGCGCCGCGATGCTCGCCCTGTTCCTGGTCGTGCACGGACCCTGGCTGTGGCCCGCGCTCGGCGCCGCCGGCATCGCCCTGTTCTCAACGCTGCCGGTGACCACGCTGGTGGGACAGGACATCTTCGCGGAGAACCCGGCGCTCGGCTCCGGCGTCGCCATCGGCTTCGGGAACGGACTGGGCGCCCTGCTCCTGCCCCCACTGGCCCTGGCCGCCGCCCGCTGGGGCACGGCTGCGCCCCTCTGGATCATCTCCGGGCTGATGCTCTGCTGCCTACCGACCGTCGGGGTGCTGGCGCCGCGCCGCCGGTGAGGGTGCCGCGCAGAATTCCAGGCACGTCACCCTCATCCCAGTTCCGCCAGGGCCTCCTCCACCGCCTCCACCCTCCGCCCGACGATGAACGGCGTCTCCGATTTCGTCCAGCGGCGGGCCTCGGCCTCCCGCAGACGCCGAATCAGGGCGGCGAAGCGCTCCGGCCGATCGCACTCGAAGGCCAGCAGCCACTCCCAATCGCCGAGACCGAAGGCCTGCACGTTGTTGGTCTGGATCTCGGGGAACTCCCGCCCCATCAGGCCGTGCTCACGCAGGATCCGCCCCCGCTCCGCATGCGGCAGCAAGTACCACTCCGGGGTGCGCACGAACGGGTAGAGGCAGAGGTAGCGCAGCGGCGGCTTGCCCAGTTGGAAACTGGCGTAGTGGTCCCCAACGTATTCCGGCTTGTGGGCTACGCCAAGAAAGGCGTGTGACAGATCACAGCAGCGGCCGAACAGCGTCCGCCGCAGCTCCGCCGCCACCGCCTGGATGGCCGCGACGTCTTCGGCCAGCAACCAGAAGGCCAGATCGGCGTCCGGCCGCAGGCCCGCCGTGCTGTAGACCCCACGGACGGTGACCTCGGGGTGGGCGCACAGCGCGTCGCGGACCTCCCTGGCGGCATCCCCGCGCGGGGCGCTCAGCCAGCGCCAGGTGCGCCGATAGACCAGAGTATGGGTGAACTGCGTCTCCGGAACCTGCAGCGTGCTCACAGCGACCACTCCCCGCAGAAGGCGGCCGGGTCTGGGGATCGGAGCCGCGACGCCGGCGCGGCCCATCCCGCCCACGCCGGCCTGCCTGAAAACTGGACCGCCTCAGCCCAAAAGGGTCTCCAACTCCTCGACCAGCCGTCCGAAGACCGCCATCGCGGCGTCTACCGGCCCGGGCGAGGCCATGTCCACCCCCGCCTCCCGCAGCAGGTCCACCGGATACTTGGACGCGCCGGCGCGCAGGAACCCCAGGTACCGTTGCCGCGCCGCCGCGCCGTCGCGGCAGATCGCCTCCGCCAGCGCCTGGGCAGCCGAGAAGCCGGTCGCATACTTGTACACGTAGAAGGCGTTATAGAAGTGGGGGATGCGCGCCCACTCCAGATCGATCTGCGGGTCGACCTCCACCTCCGGACCGTAGTAGGCCAGGTTGAGTTCGCGATAGGCCGCCGAGAGGGAGTCGGCCGTGAGCGCCTCCCCCGCCTCAGCCCTCTCGTGAATGACCTTTTCGAACTCTGCGAACATGACCTGGCGGAAAACGGTCGTGCGGAACTCCTCCAGGTAGTGGTTCACCAGGTAGGCCCGCTGCCGCCGCTCCGTCGCCTGTTCCAGGAGGTGGCGCATCAGCAGGGACTCGTTCGCCGTGCTCGCCACCTCCGCCACAAAGATGGAGTGGCCGGCGTAGGGGTAGGGCTGCGTCTCCTGCGCCAGGTGGCTGTGCAATGCGTGCCCAAATTCATGGGCGATGGTGAACACATGGTCGATGCTGCCCTGGTAGTTGAGCAGCACAAAGGGGTGCACGCCGTAGACTCCCCAGGAGTAGGCTCCGCCGGTCTTGCCCTGGTTCTCGAAGACGTCGACCCAGCCCGAGGCCACGCCCTCGCAGTAACGGCGCACGTAGTCCTCCCCGAGGGGCGCAAGGCCCCGCTGCACCGTGCGCAGGGCCTCCGCGTAAGGGATGTGCGCCTCCGGCTCCTCCACCAGGGGCACGTGGAGGTCATACATGTGCAGGCGCTCCAGGCCGAGCGCGCGACGGCGCAAGCGCAAGTAGCGATGCAGCGCCGGGAGACTCCCACGCACTGCGGCGATCAGGTTCTCGTACACCGCGAGCGGGACGTTGTCGGCGTCCAGCGCCATCTGCAGGGAACTGGCGTAGCGGCGTGACTGGGCGTAGAACCAGTCGCGCTTGACCGACGCCGAGAGCAGGGCGCCCAGAGTGTTGCGCTGTTTGGCGTACGTGGCATATAGAGTCTCGAAGGACTCGCGGCGCACCGCGCGGTTTCCGCTCTCCATGAAGCGGATGAAGCGTCCCTTGGTGAGTTCCACAAGACGGCCCTGGTCGTCGTGCACGTTCGGAAAGGTCAGGTCGGCGTCGTTGAGCATGCCGAAGACGGTGTCCGGGGCACGCGCGATCTCCCCGGCGCGGGCGAGCAGTTCCTCCTCGGGTGCGGAAAGCACGTGCGGCTTCTGGCGCAGGAGGTTGTCCAGCTTGTGCCGGTAAATCGCCAGGCCCGCCGCCTCCGGCGGGGGCGCCGCGCACCAGCGGCGGAGCCGCGCCTCGGGCAGGGAGAGGAGTTCGGGCTCGAAGTACGCCCAGGCACCCTCGATCTGCGTGGCCAGCATCGCCACGCGGCCCATCATCGCCTGGTAGGTGCTGACGCGGGTGTCCTCGTCGCTCCTCATGTGGGCGTAGGCGAAAAGCTTCTCAAGCTCCCGGCCTGTCTCGTCCTGGGTCGAGAGGGCCTGCAGCAGCACGCGCGGGCCCTCCCCCAAGCGCCCGCGGAAGCCTGCCGCCAGGGCGATCCGGCCCTGCAGCGCGGCCAAGGCGTCCTCCCATGCGGCGTCGTCCGAAAAGATGTCCTGCAGGTGCCAGCGGTGCTCGGGCGGGATGTCCGCCCGGGCCCGGAGGACATCGGGACCGGGGGCGCCCGGTCCGCGCAGGCCCTCCGGCGCCCGGAGGGGAAGGATGGCCCGAGGATCGCCCGGGACGCGTCGCGAGCGCGGCACGGATCCATGCCTCCTTTGGCGGAGCAACGGGTGGGGAACCATGCTGCGGGGCCCGTGGGTACCGGGGCCCGGGTTCTCGGCGGGACACGGGCCGACACAACCCGGACGGCGGGCCGGAATCGGGAACCGGCGGCGCCACCCGGATGACGGGACGGGGAAACGGGACCCCGCCGAACCGGCGGTACGGAGTGGGCAACGGCACGGGAATCCATGTGCGGCAAGCGCTGGCGGCACCCGCCTCAGGCACCGCAACCGGCGATGGCGATCGACGACGCGGTGAGTCTATCAGATGCCGCGCGCCAGTGCAGGCAGGACCGGGAAGGAGGCGGAGTATGCGGGCGGATCCGCCTCCGCGCCGGAGCAGAGAGACCTTGCAGCAAAGGGGTTAACAAGACAGTGGCTCCGGGAGAGCGGACTCTCACGGCGCCATCTACCCCTGGTCCCCCCGCAGCCAGTGCCGCACCGTCTCCAGGTGGCGCGCCAGAACGGCCTCGGGCTCCGCGATGTCGCGCTCCCAGTACTTCTCCCACTCCAGGGTGAGCCATCCACTGTAGCCCTTTTCCCTCAACACGCCCAGACACTCACGCAGGGGCACCTCCCCCAGGCCGATCGGCGCGGCGCGCCAGCGGCCCGTCTCGTCCCGCCGGCCGTCCTTGAAGTGGACATGCCGCACGCGCGGACCGATGTCGGCCCAGACCTGCCACGGCGTCTCGCCCATGCGGGTGGGATGCAGGACGTCCCAGAGGGCCTGCACGTGCGGGGTGTCCAGGCGGCGCAGCACCTCGGCCGCGACGCGTGCCGAGGAGAGGCCGTCGTGCGTCTCAAGGACGATGGCGACGCCCAGTTCCTCGGCGCGCGGCACAACGCGCCAGAGCGCGGCCGCGACGTAGTCGCAGACGGCGTCTGCAGCAAGATCCTGGGGGAAAGCCCCGCCATAGGCGCGCACCATGGGCGCACCCACTTCGTGCGCCAGTTCCAGCATCCCGCGCAGGTCATCCTCCTGCGCCGCGCGGGCGGCGGGATCGGGAGAGGAGAAGGCGGAGCTCGCGCCAACCGCCACGATCGGAAGCCCCGCTTCCGCCGCAAGCCGCCGCATCCGCTGCCTGTCCGCAGCCGGCAGACGCGGATCGATCGGGCCGCCGCGGAGGCAGCGGAACTCGACCCCCTCGTACCCTGCCCGCGCACACTCCGTGAATACCCTGTCGATGGCCCAGTCAGGCGAGCCGAGCGTGGTCCAGGCCAGACGCACCGCCATCCCCCCGTCTCATGGGGCGGCGTGCCGGGCCCGCCCCTGCCGGTCGTTTCGCCACGCGCGCGCGCCTCCCTGTGGGGCCCGAACGGGCGTGGGCGGGCGGTCACGCAGTGCCCGCCGCCGCGGGGTGGGCAGCCGGCAGGACAAGGGTGAAGCGACTCCCCTTGCCGGGCTCGCTCTCTACCTCCACGTGCCCGCCATGGTTTTCGGCCGTATGTTTGACAATGGCCAAGCCGAGACCGGTGCCGCCGGTCTCGCGGCTACGCCCCCGGTCCACCCGGTAGAAGCGCTCGAAGATCCGCGGTAGAGCCTCCGGCGGGATGCCGACCCCGGTGTCCTCCACCGCGACCGTGGCCTGGTCGCCCCGGCGCTGCACCCGGATGACCACGCGGCCACCGGCGGCCGTGTAAGCCAACGCGTTGCGCACCAAGTTGTCCACTGCGCGGCGGAGTTCATCGGCCCGGCCTGAGACCACCGCAACGCCGCCCTCCACCGATAGGGCCACGCTCCGCTCGGCCGCGAAGGGGGACAGCGATGCCGCCACCTCCCGCGCGATGCGCTCCAGGTGGACGGGCTCGGTCGCCGCCCAGCGGGGCGACTCCAATTGCGCCAGCGCCAACAGGTCGCGCACCAGCGCCGCCATCCGGTCCGCCTCCTGCAGGATGCGCCCGGTGAAGCACCGACGCTCATCCGGGGACAGGCCGCTCTCCCGCAGTGTCTCCGCGTACCCGCGCACGGAGGTGAGCGGGGTCTGCAGTTCGTGCGAGACGTTGGCCACGAAGTCGCGGCGGACCTGTTCGACCCCGTGGTGCTCGGTGACGTCCTGGACCACGATCAGGGCCCCTGTCGCCTCTCCCGCCGGGGCGGCCTTGGACTCTGCCCGTCCCGCCCCGCCCACGGGGAGGACGCGGACCCGGAAGAAGCGCCGTGGCGGACCGGGCCGGTCGATGTCCACCTGGCGCGCCTCTGCCCGCCAAAGCGCCTCGGACAGGGCTGCGTCCAGGGTCGGATCACCAAAAAGTTCAAGTTGCATCGGCCCTCGCACCAGGGGGCGGAGACGCGGCCAGAGCGCGGCCGCCACGTCGTTGGAGAGCAGTACGCGGGCATAACGGTCCACCAGCAGGATGCCTTCGGTCAGCCCGGAAAGGACCGCCGACAACCGGCGGCGCTCCTCCTCAGAACGCCGCCATTCCTCATCCCACCAGAAGCGCAGACGTTCCACGTCCAGGGCGGCGTCCTCCGGGCGCATGGCCCCCGCACGCGGGGCAGACGTGGAAAAACCCACCTCCGTCGCCTGGCGGATCAGCTTTTCCGCCGCTTCGCGCAGGGTGCCGGGAACCCGCAACCCGCGCCGCAACCCAACGGCGTCACCCGCCACAAATGCGCCGAGGGACACCGCGGCGAGGCCCACCCCCCACCACCCGTTCACGGGGAGTTCCTCCCAGCCCGCAGACGGTAGCCGAAACCGCGGACCGTCTCCAGCAATTCGGAAGCACCGACGGCCTCCAATTTCTCGCGGATGTGCCGGATGTGCACGTCCACGGTACGTCGATCCCCGAAGAAATCCTCTCCCCAGACGGTGTCCAGGAGGCGGTCCCGGCTGCAGACCTCCCCGCCCGCCTCGGCGAGGGTGACCAGGATCCTGAACTCCGTCGCGGTGAGCGGCAGCGAGTGCCCGCCGACAGTGGCCTGGACGCGCGGGCGGTCGATCAAAAGGTCCCCCATCTGCAGCGTTTCCGTCTCGGGCTGGCGTGGTGGCACACTGCGGCGGAGCACCGCCCGGACGCGCGCCACCAGTTCCCGGGGGGAGAAGGGCTTGGTCACGTAGTCGTCGGCGCCGAGTTCCAATCCGGTGATACGGTCGGCTTCATCGTCGAGCGCCGTGAGCATGATCACGGCCGGACCGCCGCCGCCGGCCCGAAGCTCGCGACAGAGGTCCCAGCCGCTGGCATCCGGCAGCATCAGGTCCAGGACGACCACGTCTGGCCGGCGCCGAGACCATTCGACCCGAGCCGCGGACGCGGTCGGCACCAGCACAACCCCCAGCCCGGCCCGGGCGAGATGGAAACCGATCAGTTCACGGATGGACTCGTCGTCTTCGACCACCAGCGCCAGTGCGGGCATCAGTCGTTCAACTCCGGACGTTGGCCGGTGACGGCATAGATCACGGCCTCCGCCAGATTGGTCGCGTGGTCGGCGATGCGTTCCAGATGCGAAGCGACGAAGAGCAGGTGTGTCCCCTGCCGTACCGCGTCAGGCCGGCGGCCCATCAGGGACACCAGATCGCGGAAGACCTGGGAGAATAGATGATCCACCTCATCGTCGACCTCAACGAGGGCCCAGGCGGCCGTGGCATCCCGGCGCACGTAGGCGTCGACGGCACGCGCCAGCATGTCCTGGGCCAGTTCCGCCATGCGCGGTATGTCGACCAGCGGCTCCAGCAACGCCTCGCCCTCCAGGCGGACCGCCGTGCGGGCGATGTCGGAGGCATGGTCGGCGATGCGTTCGAGATCGATCAGGATGCGTAGCGCGGCACCGATGGTCCGCAGGTCGCCGGCGACCGGCTGCTGCAGAGCGATGAGCCGCAGGCACTGCCGTTCCAACTGTGCCTCCAGGTCGTCGATGACGCGGTCGCCGGCCACGATCTCCCGGCCCGCGGCGGCGTCCATCCCCGCCAACGCCGCAACGGCACGCGCGATGACGCCCTTGACCCTGACCGCCAGACCGACGATGCCCTGCTCCAGGCCGTCCAGTTGGGTCTGAAACGCCTCCCGCGTCGGCACGGGCACCCCTCCCCCACAACTGTCACCGGCCGGTGCGGCCGCCCTGCCGCGAGCAGCCCGGGCAGCCCGCCCGCACTCCCCGTCATCCGAAACGTCCGGTCAGGTACTGCTCCGTGCGGGTATCCCGCGGTTGGCTGAAGACCTCCTCGGTCGCGCCCGCCTCCACGACCTCCCCGCCGAGGAAGAACACCGTGTGCTGGGAGATGCGCGCCGCCTGGCCGAGGTTGTGCGTCACGATCACGATGCTGAAGCGACCCGCGAGGCGCAGCAGGGTATCCTCAATCCGGCCCGTGGCCACCGGGTCGACGGCCGAGGTCGGCTCATCGAGCAGAATGACCTCGGGGTCCACGGCGAGTGCCCGGGCGATGGCCAGCCGTTGCTGCTGCCCCCCGCTCAAGGCGGACGCGGGTCGCCGCAGCCGATCCTTCACCTCGTCCCACAACCCGGCGTCCCGCAGGCACCGCTCCACGCGCACCCACATCCCGGCTGAGGTCCGCTCCAACCGGTGGATGCGGGGGGCATAGGCGACGTTGTCGAAGATGCTCATGGGGAAAACCACCGGGCGCTGGAAGACCATGCCAATCCGCCGCCGCAGCGCCACGGGGTCCACCTGCGGTGCAAAGATGTCCGTACCTCGGAAGAGGATCCGCCCCTGGGTGACGATGCCCGGAATCCGATCGTTCATGCGGTTCAGGCTGCGCAGAAAGGTTGATTTTCCGCAGCCGCTTGGTCCGATGATCGCCGTGATGCGCGACGGCGGCAGATCCAAGGTGATGCCCCGCAGGGCGTGGAGCCCCGGATACCAGAGATGGAAGTCCACCGCGGACAGAACCGCGCCGCCCCCGTCGGCAATGGTGGCGGCTTCCGCCGCCATTGCCGACCGCGCGCCCGTTGCACGCGCATCCGCGGTAAGCGCCGCCCGCGGCATGGATTCGGGCGCGCCGTCCAACCCGGTCGCTCCACCCGCCGCGAGGGGCCTCCCACGCCAGCCGTCCGCAACCTCGGACACCGCCATCGCCTCTCCCCCGCCCCTACGATCTCTGGCCCAGGGCCCATCGCGCCGCCACGTTGAGCATCAAGACGGCCACCATGAGCAGGAAGGCCGCAGCGTAGGCCAGGGCGTGCGCTGCGGCGAAGGGCTGGTTGATGTAGGTCCAGACCACGTACGTCAGGTAGCCGACCGGCGAATGCGTCAGGCGGCCCGTGGGCATGAAGCTCGACCAACTGGCCGTGTACAGCAGCGGGGCCGTTTCCCCTACGGCGACGCCGACGCCGAGCATCACGCCGGTCACGATGCCGGGGAGCGCGGCCCGCAGGACGATACGGCGCACGGTGGTCGTCGGATCAACGCCCAAGGCCAGGGACGCGTCCCGCAGGTCGTCGGAGACCGCCGCGACGGCATAGTCCGTCGTCCGGACCACGTAGGGCAGCATCAGCAGGGCGAGCGCCAACGCCCCGGCGAGGGCCGAGAACCCCCAGCCCAGCGCCTGCACAAGGGCGATGTAGCCGAAGTAGCCGACCGCGATGGAAGGTAGACCAGCCAGCACGTCCGCAGCCATGCGCACAGTCCGTACAAAGGCCCCACTTCGCTGCTCGGCGACGAAGGTCCCCCCGAGGACGCCGACGGGAATGGCGATGACGGCGGCAAAGACCACCAGCAGGGCGGAACCGGCGATGGCGTTGGCCAGCCCGCCGGCGATCCCGCTGGTGACCGTCGTCAGCACCTTAAAGCGCAGAGCCGGAAGGGCGTGCCGCGCCACCAGCACCGCCATGTCCAAAAGCGGGAAGAGGGCGGCGCACACAGCCACCCAGGCGAGCGTCACCGCCAGGGCATTGCGCACGCGGCGCGCCGGGGGCGTCCTCATCCGGCATCCCGCCCGGCGCTCATCATCGCCGCGACGCGGGACACACCCTGCCCCACGAAGGGAGCCGCCAGGTTGACCATCACGCTGATGAGCATGAGCACGACCGCGAGTTCGGCCAGGGCGTGGACAGCCATGCCCGTGGAGTCCGTGAAGGCGCTGTCCAGATCGACGACGATCGCCGAGGCCATCGTTGTGGTCGGGCTGTACAGGGCATGGGGAATGGCATTGCCGCTGCCGCTGACCATGAGCACCGCCATCGTCTCCCCCAGCGCCCGCCCCAGCGCCAGGACAACGCCCCCGATCAGCCCGGGACCAGCGAGCGGGAGCACAAGGCCGCGCAGCGTCTCCCAGTCGGTCAGTCCCAAGGCCCGGCCCTGGTCCCGCACCTCGCGAGGTACGCGCAGCAGGGCATCGCGCCCCACCGCCGCCACCAGGGGCAGGACCATCGCCGCCAGCACCACGGATGCCGCAAGCAGTCCCTGGCCGGAGAGCACGGGGCCGCGAAAGAAGGGAATGAACCCGAGGACCCGCGCGATGGCCGGCCCGGCGTGGCGGCCGATCCAGGGCACCAGCACAATGAAGCCCCAGAGCCCGAAGACGACGCTCGGTACGCCAGCGATGAGTTCGATGAAGAAGCCCAGTGCGCGCCCAGACCACCCACGCGCGTGCTCGGCCAACGAGACCGCGACCCCGACGCCTACGGGTACGGCCAGCGCCAGCGCGCCGAGCGATGTCAACACCGTGCCGACGATGTAGGGCAGGGCGCCGTACACAGCGCCCTCCGGTGCCCTGAAGCCGTGTCGGACGACCGCAGTGCCGCCGTAAAGGTTGCCAAGGCTCCAGACGCTCTTGGTGATGAAGGCGAAACCGTTCCAGACCACGGCCGGCCAAGCCGAGACGAATAGGACACCCAGCGTGACCAGCAGTAGGAGCGGGATGAGGGCAGCGCCGACCGCGGCGGCGACGCTCCAGAGGCTCAGACGCCTGTGTCGCGGCACGTGTCCGATCCCTCCCGAGGGCCGGCGGCCCCCCGTCGACCCCATCCCAGCCCGCCACGCGCGCAACCCGCCCCCGGAGGGACGGGCGGCTGCGACACGGCGGCGGGGGCGGCGGGCGGACTCGTCCGGTCCCGCCCCCCCGACCCGGCTTCCCGAACTTTCCGCGATCTGCGCCTGGCTCAGCTTGACCACGGAGGACGGCAATTGGATGAAGTGGACCTGCCGCAGATAACTGGACGCGTTGCCGCCGTTACTGTCCAGAGCCCACGTCAGGAACTTCTTCAGTGCGGCCGCCATGGCCGCGTTGGGCTGCGTCTTGCTCACCATGGCGTATTCGAAGTTGATGATCGGGTATGAGGTGGCCCCGGGGGCGTCGATCAGGGAGATCCGCTCGTTGGCGGGCGTATTGGCCACCATCGCCTTGACGGCCGCCGTGATCGTGGCATCTCCCGGCAGGACGAACTTGCCGTCCTTGTTCTCCAGCGCCGCGTAGCCGAGGCCGTCCTTGTTGGCCTGGTTGAGCCACGAGATGCCGACGTAGCCGATGGCGCCGGGGGCCTGCTTGATGGCGGCCTCGACGCCCTGGTTGCCATTGCCCGCCACCTCAGTGCCGAGAGTCGGCCAGGTGACCGAGGTGCCGTAACCGACGCTCTTCCAGGCGGCCCCTGCGGTATCGGTCAGGTACTGCGTGAACAGGAACGTGTCACCGCTGCCGTCCGACCGGCGCACGGGCACGATCGCCCGGTGGGGCAGTTTGACGCCGGGGTTGAGCGCCGCGATCTTCGGGTCGTCCCAGTACCGGATGGCCCCGGTGTAGATGGCGGCGAGCACCGGGCCGTTGAGACGCAGGTGGGTGCTGTTCATGCCGGGCAGGTTGTAGTTGATCTGCTGCGCCGAGATCACCAGCGGGATGTTGAGGATGTTGGGGGCCTGCTGTACTTCCGACGGCGACATATACGCATCGGAAGCACCGATCTGCACAAGCCCGGCGATCGCCTGACTGATGCCCGTGCCGCTCCCGGTGGAGGCCGTCGAGATCTGGACGCCCGGATTCGCCTTCTGATAGTCGGGCTGCCAGATATTGAACAGCGGATAGAGGAGCGAGGATCCAGTCTCCGCGATGTGGACGGTCGGGCTTGCCGGGGCCGTGCTGGAACCGGCGGAGCCGGTCGAGGCGCCGGAGCTCGGCGCGCCGCAGGCGGCCAGCGCAGGCAGGACAAACACCCCTAGGGCAACCGCTGCAATCCATTGCCGACAAGAAACCATATCTTTAGACCAACCCCCTGGAGGTTATCGCTTCCGAGGCCACCTCCGCAGTTTAGGTGTCCCCGCCGGGGGCGGCGGCGACGCGATATGAAGGTCACGTTAACGTCCGGTTAAGCACGCGGGCCGCAGGCCACCCGCCCGGCCCGCAGGACGGCGGACGCCGGCAGGCCATTCGCGCCATCTGCACACAACCGCAATCGAAGCCAACAGCAGCGGCCCCGACTAAATCGTGGGCTGGGCCCGGTGGATCACACCGGGGCCGATATCGCCGTGGTGCGCGACCTCGGGGCGGCCGTGCCCTGCCTGCCCCGTGCAGCGCGCCCACCGGCGCTGGTCGCCAGCAGAGGCGTGGGCGGCGGGCCTCCTGCGGCAAAACTCTGGCGCACCGTTCCGAAAACACCCACCACCGATCGAACGGGTCGCGGTGGTGGTCTGGGAGTGTGCGCACGGCGAGACCGTGGCCGATGTATATGCCGAGCGGCACAAAGGCGCTGCGCCGCATCTCCTCGGCAAAGAAACCCGCAAGATCGGCGGGAGCGCGGAGCCGGTCCAACGCCACCTGGATCGCGATCTCCCGTGCACTCGCCGCGCTGACATAGACCTCGCTGTCGGACCCGGCCGCGCGCTCAACCGCCGGTTCCTCGCCGCCGAACAGACCTCCTCCCGCTGCCTGCAAGACATCGACTGCCTCGACCGCGTGCTGACACCCACCGTTGTCGATGACCAGCGCGCACCTGTCCTGCGCTTCGGCGACCTTCGCGCTGGAGGCGGCCCTCTGTCGCAGTTGGGACCTTCCTCCCCAGCCATCCATCCCCCCTCACCCCCGCCCGGCCCCGAATAGCCCCGGTATCTCCGCCGCCCGTGCAATCCGCGCGTCCGGCCCCCGCCCCGGCACCGTCCAGGCGCCGGCCTCCCCCACGAACACGCCGCCGAGACCCGCGTCCATCGCCCCGACCACATCCGCCTCTGGATCGTCGCCGATCATAGCCACCGCCTCAGGGGGCAGGCCGAGGGAGTGGGCGCCCTGCAGGAAGAACTCTGCCGCCGGCTTGCCGATAACCAAGGCCCGCACGCCAGCTGCGTACTCCAGCGCCGCGACGGCCGCCCCCACGTCCACGGCCGGCCCTGTGGACGTCGCGAACCACCGATTCTTGGCCATGGCAACCAGATCCGCGCCCGCGCGCAGGGCGCGGAACGCCTGATCGAGCGCCTCCCGGCCGAAGATCTCCGGCGTGTCCCCGATCACCACATGCGCGGGGCGCCCCGCGTCCTCCGGAATGCCGGCCAGATCCTGCCGCACCTCCGGACGCACGAAGAACAGGCAACTGCCCCCGACCCGGCGCAGGTACCTGGCGGTGACCACCGTCGCCGTAAGCAGATCCCCCTGAACGACCGGGAGTCCGGCCTCGGCCAGACGGGACGCCAGAGCCCGTCGGCTCCGACTGCTGGTGTTGGTCAGGAGCCGGAAAGGGACCGCCAGGCGGCGCAGCCCGGCAAGTGCCTCGCCCGCTCCCGGCAGCGCGGCGTCACCAACCCGCAGGACCCCGCCGACATCGATCAGGCAACCGCGGCATTACGGCGCGTACGGGTGGACGTGGTGGGGATGCAGGATCGACGCCACGTCCTGCAGGTCCCAGGCCATGTACTGGGATACGTCGCTGTCGGCGCGCCCGGACAGGCCCCACACGGCCCTGTCCTTCACCGCCGCCACGCCTTGGAGGGCCGGGTCGGCCAGCATCTGCTGCACCGCGGGGCCCCGCACAATATCCCCGCTGCCCGCATCATCCGTCAGGATGATGTCAGGATTGAGGTGCACGATCTCCTCGGGGCCGACCTGCTGCCAGTTCTTGATGCCGGCCGCGGCCGCCGCGTTGATGCCGCCGGCGTCGCGGATGAGCTGATCCATGGTCGTCCCGCTGCCATAGATATAGCCGGCGGAGTAGAAGACGACACGTGGTTTGGTCAGACCGGCCACCGCCAGCTTGACCGCCGCAGCCTCATGCTGCATCGCGGCGACCAGGACCTGGCCGCGCGCCTCGTCGTCGGTGATGGCGGCGATCGTGGTGACATGGCCCTCGATGTCCGCCAGGGAGGAGAAGGTGTTGAACTCGACCACGGGGATCCCGGCGTGCGTGAGTTGCAAAATGACGCCCGGCTGTGTGTAACTCGCGGCGAAGACCACGTCGGGCTTCAGCGCGACGGCCTGCGCGGCGTTGGCCACCTGGAAGGCCGAGATGCCGCCGACCTCTCCGGTCACGAAAGACATGCTCGGTTTGGAGGCGTAGGCGGTCACGCCGACAAGACGCGGCTTGGACACCAGCGCCGGGAGAATCTCGTCAGTACCGAGGGTGAGGGAGATGATGCGCCGGGGCTTGGACGGGATGGTGACTCGGCGGCCGGCATCGTCGATGATGGTGAGCGGGTAGACCGTGGTGCCGCCAGCCGGACCAGCGGCCGCCCGGGGCGGGGCGACCAGGGCCGAGGCGCTGGAGGGGGATGTCGCACCAGGCGTGGCAGCCGGGCCACCGACGCCGCATCCGCCCACAAGCAGCGCGGCGGAGCCGAGGATGGCGGCAAGGATTCGTCTGTCGCGGGAGGGCCGAATACCGGTGGGCGCCCAAAACCGTGCGGCGGTGCCCGTTCGGCCCGCGACGCACGTGGACATCCCATGACCTGTGGTCATGGCCGTCATGTGCGGGTAGCCCCCTTTTCTCCGAAGGGAGTGGCTGCCTCTCGTCCGCAGGCAGGTCTCCTGGCTCTCCCCGCATCGACGCCGCGCCCTCTTCCCACCCCCAGCACAGAGGCAGTGAGTTGCTTGCCGCGTCAGGCGACGTCTTGGGGAGCACAGTGGCGGGACCGCGCCGGCTCGGCCGTGCACCACCCAAACCCATACCTGGGAGGCGCTGCGGCACCCCGGACTTCCCTATTCTCCCTGGCGGTCGACCCTCCGGGCCGACCCCAGGACACCTGCGGACCATCTGCAGTTGTGGCAAAATGGTAGCATGAGGCTGTGACGCGGACAAGGGGCCTGGCGGCCTCGGACGCGGCGCCGCCGCCCACCGTCGCAGCGCCACAAACCGCACCTCCGAGGGATCGCCGTCCGCCCTCGGGCTTGTTCCCACTCCTTCCGATCGGACACATCCCAGACGGAGCGGCATCGGGCAGGCGGCAGATGGCCGGGGGGGAATACCTCACCCGGGGCGTCGCGACCCTCCACCCCCCGGATCCCGCCTCCCCACCCAGAGGCGACGCCCGAAGGGATGGTCCGAAGGCGCATGAGCGAAGCACATCCCATCGGCATCGGCATCATCGGGCTTGGCCGCAGCGGTTGGAACCTCCACGCGGCGACGGTCGGCACGCATCCGGCATACCGCATCTGCGCCGTCGCCGATCCCCTGGCAGAACGGCGCGAGGAGGCCCGGCAGCGTTTCGGCTGCCAGACATACGCAACTCCGGAGGAACTCATCGCCGACCCCAGCTGCGAAGTCGTCACTGTCGCCACCCCCTCCCACACCCACGCGCCCCTGGCCGTGACGGCCTTAGGGGCGGGCCGCCACGTCGTGGTCGAGAAGCCGGTGGCCCAGAGCCTGGAGGAGATCGACGCCATGATCGCGGCGGCTGGGCGGGCCGGACGCGTCCTGGCCGGCTTCCAGCCGTTGCGCTTCGCGCCGGACTTCGTGACCGTGCGGGACGTGATCGCCTCTGGGCGCCTCGGCCGCGTGATCCTGATCCGCCGCCGCTCGGGTGCCTTCAGCCGCCGCGCCGACTGGCAGATGTTCCGCCGCTTTGGCGGCGGAGAACTCGCCAACAACGGGCCGCACCTCCTCGACCAGGTGCTGGCGCTGATCGGGGAGGGTCCGGTGGAGGTTTTTGCCGATCTCCAGCACACCGTGGGCGCAGGGGATGCCGAGGACCACGTCAAGCTCTGCCTGCGCGGCGCCAGCGGCATTACGGCGGACATCGAGGTCACCCGCTGCGACGCCTTCCCGCCGCCGGAATGGTCGGTGCTCGGCACCGCCGGCGGCGTGTCCGGGTCGACGCGAGAACTGCATCTGCGGTGGTTTGATCCCGCCGAACTGCCCGCGCTGCGGGCTGATCCTGGGGCCGCCGCTGGCCGGCGCTACGGTACGGGCGAGACCATCCCCTGGCATGAGGAGATCATCCGCCCCCGCGCGGAGCGCACCCCGTACGCGCTGTTCTACGACGGCCTAGCGGACACACTGCAGCGGGGGACGCCGCTTGCCGTCCCGCCAGGGGATCTGCGGCGGCAGATCGAGGTCATCACGCGGGCGCGGGCCGCGGCCCGGATCGGCTGAGGCACCGCCGGAGCGGGAATCGGGGGGAAGGCCGCACCGCCGGCACGAGGCGGCAGAGGCGGGCGGACCAAGTGGGGCCGCCACCTCAGCGGCGGCCTGCCCCTGTATTCCTCGCCCTGCTGTTCTCCAGGCATGCAGCAAGCGGCTCCGAAGCAAGCACCACGCGGAACACCGCCCCATCCCCTGCGGGCGTCGTTTCCACCCCTGAGGCCGTGAGGCACCAAGCAACCGGAACCCCGCGGCGGACGGAGAATCCTGCTAGGCAGCCGCACTTCCCGCGTCTCCGGAAGGGATCCGTCCACGGGGAACGGGCATCCCGGGGCAATGCCACCGCCAACCGCGGGCTCCGGTCGTAATCCGGCCCGCCACAGGTGTCCGGGCTGCATTAGAATCACGGGTCGGGACGCGCCGCAGCAGGGGCACCGCCGTCCGCAGGACCAGGTCCACGTCACCCACCAATGACAGAGCCGCGCCGCAGGGGAGGGAGGCCGAACCGTGGATTGTACGCTGCCGCCGGATGTCCGGAAATGGAAGGAAAGCATGCGGCGGTTCGTAGAGCGGGAACTGGTACCGCGCGAGCACACCCTGCCCCCCTTTGCCAACACGCTCCCGGAGGAGGTCACGGCAGGCATCGTCGCTCAGCTCAAGTCCGAAGGCCTCTGGGGCTTGGCTGTGCCGCGGGAATACGGCGGGGCCGGCCTCGGCCTGGTGGCACTGTGCGCACTCCGTGAGGCCCTCGGCCACACCACCCTCTGGAGCCTGGCCCGCCTCCTCGGCACCGAGCCACCGATCCTCCTCTACGACTGCAACGAGGACCAGAAGCGACGCTTCCTGCTGCCCACCCTGCAGGGGAAGCGATACGGCTGCTTCGCCCTCACCGAGCCGAACGCAGGCTCGGACGCGGCGGCCCTGAAGATGCGCGCCGAGCCCGACGGCAAAGATCACTTCCTGCTCAGTGGCCGCAAAATCTTCACCTCGCACGCCGACGAAGCGGACTACGCCCTGGTGTTCGCCCTGACTCCCCCGGCCGGGGGAGCGGCACGGGAGGGCATCACCCTCTTCCTTGTGGAGACGGATACGCCCGGACTGCGCATCCTGCGGCAGCTCGACACCATGGGCGGGGACCGGCCCTCCGAACTCCTCTTCGAGGATTGCCGGGTCCCCGCGGCCAATATCGTGGGGGTACCGGGCGACGCCTTCGGGCTGGCCCAGAAGTGGTTCGCTTGCGACCGCATCGCCTTGCAACCGCCGATCGCGATCGGCGCGGCGGCGCGTTGCCTGGCGATGGCACGCGCGGCCAACGCGGCCCCGGACGCGCAGATCGGGCAACTGGCCCTGCGGGTGTATGTAGCGCGCGAAATGCTCTACCACGCCGCCTGGAAGGCCGACCAGGGTCTGGACGTCCGCCACGAGGCATCCATGGTCAAAGCGACCGCGACAACGACCGGTCTGGAAGTCGTCGACCAAGTCCTCCAGTGGTTCGGCCCGGCGGGCTACGGTCGGGACCTGCCCTTTGAGCGATACTACCGGGACCTGCGGCGCTTCACCATCGCCGCCGGGACCTACGAGATCCAGCAATTCATAGTGGCGCGGGCGCTGCTGCGCGGCTTTTCACCCCTGAACTGCTTCGCCGGGGCCGAGGCGGCCGCCGGCGGACGGCAACCCGGACCCGCACACACTTGACGCTGGGGGGTCGGACTGTGGATTTCACGCTGCCCGCGTCGGCCGAGCAGCTGCGGCAGGCCGCCGACAGGTTTGTGCAAGAGGCGCTCCTGCCGCACGAAGGCCTCCTGCCCCCGGCGGAGGGGACGCTGCCGGAGGATGTCCGGCACCGGGTGACCGAGCGGCGCCGCGCCCTGGGGCTCTGGGGCCTCGGGGTGCCGCCGGCCGCAGGAGGCATGGGCCTCGGCTGGATGGAGCGCGCGCTGGTACAGGAGCGCGTGCAGCGCAGCCTGTTGGGGTTGTGGCCGCAGGGGCTGCTTGCGGCGGGAGACCCGCCCGCGGCCCTGCACGCCATGCGGGGCGCCCAGCGGGAGGAGTACCTGCAGCCCTGTCTGGACGGGCGGCGCATCGCCCACCAGATCCTGCTCCCGGGCGGGGCACGAGCGGGCGGGGCGCCCGGGCTCCGGGCGATGCCAACACCCGAGGGAGCCGTGCTGAGCGGCACGTGGACGGCCGTGCCGGCCCTGTGCACAGAGGATGTGCTGCTCGTCGTAGCCGAGATGCAGGGTCGCCTGCAGGGCTTCCTCTGCGACCGCGGCCTACCCGGCTACCGGGTTTGCCGGAGACGCCCGGGCATGGGCTCAGTGGAACTGGCCGACCTCGCCTGGGAGGATTGCCGCCTCGAAACCGCGCGGATCCTGCCGGACGCCGGACCGGCCGCGCTCCTCTGGCGCGCCGCGCAGCGGGTGACGGTGTTCGGCGCCGGCGCCCTCGGGGCGGCGGAACGCTGCCTGGAGATCGGCTTGGACCACATCCGGCGGCGTCAGACCTTCGGGCGGCCCCTAGCCGACCGGCAAGCCATCCAGTGGATGGTGGCGGACTCGGCGCGCGAGTTGCACGGTGCCCGCCTGCTGCTCTACCGCGCCGCGTCCCTGGCCGATCGCGGGGACAGAGACAGCGCGCAGGACCTCGCGGGACCGGCCATGGCTTACGCGGCCGAGGCCGCCTGCCGCACCGTCGACCGCGTCCTGCAGATGCATGGCGGGTACGGCTATACGCGCGAGCTGCCCATCGAGCGATTCTGGCGCGACCTGCGCTTCTACCGAGTCGCCGACGGATCCAACGACACGCTGGTGGCCGACGCCGCCGGGATGCTGGTAGCAGACCTCAGCGCATGACCGGGCGCGGCGCGTCCCGGCCTGCGGCCCTGGACGGGCGCGAAGCGGAATCGGGCGGGACCGGCGGCCCGGGTCCGACGGACCCGCGCGACCCCACGGCCGGCGAGCCGGCAGGAAGGCGGCTGCACATGGATGAGGGCTCGCTTCCGGCACCGGCGGACGAATTCGTGACCCCCGACCAGTTGCTGGCCTTCCTGCGCCCGCGAGGCATCGCCGTCGTGGGCGCGTCTGCGGAGGCCGGGAAGTTCTCGACCCGGCTGATCCCCTCCCTGATCGCCTGCGGATACGCCGGCGGCATCTACCCGGTGAACCCCCGCTACGCGGAGGTGGCCGGTCTACCCTGCTATCCCTCGGTGGCCGCGCTGCCCGCCCCCTGCGACCTGATCATCGTAGCCGTTCCAGCACGCCACGTACCCGGAGTCGTCGGCGAAGCCGCCGGGCACGGAGTCCGCGGCGCCATCATCCTCTCCGGCGGCTTCGCCGAGATCGGCGGGGCGGGCGCGGCACGGCAGCGGGACTTGCGGGCGCTGGCCGGCCCCCTCCGCCTTTACGGACCCAACTGCCCCGGCCTCTGGCAGATCCGTGACGGGCTGGTGTACACGTTCTCCGCGCAGTTCGATCCGACCGGGCTGGTGGCGGGTCCCATCGGCCTGGTCACCCAGGGCGGCGCCCTGGGGCGGACGGTCCTGGACGCGATGCAGACAGGCCTCGGCTTCAGCTATTGGTTCTCAACCGGCAATGAGGCGGACCTCGATGCCGCCGACTTCGTCTCGTTTTTGGCGGACGATCCCGGCACTGCAGCCGTCGCCCTGATCGTCGAAGGCTGGCGGGACGGCCGACGCTTCCTACGTGCGGTCGCGCGCTGCCGAGCGGCCGCCAAGCCTGTGCTCCTGCTGAAGATCGGCCGCACCGTCCCGGGCGCGGCGGCGGCGCGCGCGCACACAGCGGCCACCAACGGGTCCCAAAGCGTCGCGGACGCGGCGCTGCGCCGGGCGGGCTGCATCCGCGTCGACGATGTGGACGAGCTGACTGCCGTGGCCCGCCTGCTGGCCCGCCATCCCCGCCCGGGTCCCGGGGGCCTCGGCATCTGCTCCTTCTCGGGCGGTGCGGGCAGCCTCCTCGCAGACCTCGCCCACACCTATGCCGTCCCCTTGCCGGACCTCTGGCCCGGGACGCGCTCCACCCTGCGCGACTTGGTGCCGGAGATCGCGACGGTCGGCAACCCCACCGACCTGACAACGGCTGCGCTCGAAGATCCCGGCCTCGCCCGCCGGGCCGTGGAGATCATGGTCGCCGATCCGGGCCTGGCCGCCGTGCTCTTCCCCCTGCCCCACCGCCTGGACGCCTTCGACGAGCGGATGGCACAGCACCTGGTCGAAGTCGCCGCTGCCTCGGACAAGCCGGTGGCGGTTCTCGCCGCCTCCCCCGTCTTCCAGGAAGAGGCTGCGGCTCGGATCCTCCGCGACGGGCGTGTGCCCGTCTTCTGCTCCGCACACCTGGCCGTGCGGGCCGTGGCGGGCTGGCTGCGCGCGCGCGATGCGGCCGCCGTGCCGCCGTACGCTCCCGGCGGCCGCATCACGCCGAATACCGCCGCCGTGGATGTATCGCCGGTGTCGTTGGAGGCCGTGCTCGACGCATGCGGCATCCCCCATGGAGAACCGGGCCGCAACGGCCAAGAGAAGGCAGGGGACGCGTGGCTGTCCCTCCCCCGAGGCTTCGACCTGCGCTGCACCGTGGAGTGGGACGCCGCATTCGGCCCGGCCGTCACCTGCGGCGCGGGCGGTGTCTGGGGCCTGGCCCGCCCCGAGGACCGGGCCGCCCGCCTGGCCCCGTTCGACATGGCAGAGGCCCAAGCGATGCTGGGCGAGTTGCGCTGCTTGGTGGTCCTGCACGCCGGCGCCGCGGGCGGCGACCCCTACGACCTGGAGGCGGCAGCGCAGGTGTTGGTGCGGCTCGGGACGTGGGCGGCCGCCGCGCCCGGCCCATTCCATCCGATCGAGATCGACCCGCTGCGGATCCTGCCTGCGGGGAACGGCGTGACTGCCATACCGCACGGTGCCCCCCGGCACGGACCGCACGGCGATGGTCGGTCCGCGTGAGAACCCGCGACGGAAAAACCCGCCCGGACCCCAGCGCCCGCGGCGAGCGGCGTGGCTCGGACGACGGAGGACGCTGTGCGGGCTGCCGCTCCGACGCCGAGGCATTCCTCGAACAGGCTCACGCGTCGCGGCTGAACCGGAGAACCGGCGCTGCCCCCTCCGGCGCGGCGCGATCATTCGTCTACGGGGCAGCCTCGGAGACACGAGCGCGACGGACCTCGCGCAGCGGCAGGCGCGGCAGGGGACCCGTGTGCGCTGGGCCGACGGGATCCAGGACAGACGGCCGAACGCGGGGGGCCCCGGCGTACCGCCGCGCACACCGGGGCCCTCCCCCGCTACTCTACCGTGACGCTCTTAGCCAAGTTGCGGGGCTTGTCGACGTCGGTGCCGAGGGCGACCGCCGTGTGGTAGGCCAGCAGTTGCAGCGGGATGGCGGCCACCACCGGGGCGAGCGGGGCCGGAACATCGGGCAGCACCAGCAGGTCCTGGCAGACCGGGTCGGCCGTCTCCCGCAGTGCGTGCGTGCAGACGCCCACTACGCGCCCCCCGCGCGCCCGCACCTCGGCCACGTTGGAGGCCGTCTTCTCCGCGAGCGCCGCCTGCGTGAACAGCGCGATCACCGGCGTACCCTCCGTCACCAGAGCGAGGGGCCCGTGCTTGAGCTCTCCCGCCGCATAGGCTTCGGCGTGCAGGTAGGTGATCTCCTTGAGCTTGAGCTGCCCCTCCATGGCGGAAGCCCAGTCGAGGCCGCGGCCGATGAAGAAGCAGTGCTGCTGCGCCGCCAGCCACGCGGCCAAGGCACGTACCTCCGGTTCCAAGGCGAGGGCCTCCCTGGCCAGCCCCGGCAGCCGGGCGATCTCAGCAGCCCAGCGCGCGATCTCCGCAGCCGGCATGGTGCAGCGCACTGCGGCCGCCTGTAGCGCGAGTACGGAGAGAACCTCGATCTGTGTGGTGTAGGCCTTCGTCGAGCACACGGAGATCTCCGGCCCCGCCATCGTGTAGAGCGCCACGTCCGCTTGGCGCGCGATGGTGCTGCCGACCGCATTGGCGACGGCCAAGCCGATCGCGCCGCGCCGCATGGCCTCCCTCAGGGCCGCCAGCGTGTCGGCCGTCTCGCCGGATTGGCTGACGGCCACGACGAGATCACCCGGTGTGATCAGTGGATCTCGGTACCGGAACTCCGAACCCAGATCGGCCTCCGCGGGCAGGTGTGCCCACGCCTCCAGGAGCGCCCGCCCGATGACTGCCGCGTGATGGGCGGTGCCGCAGGCGACCAGGACCGCGCGCCGTGCTTCCGCCAGCGCGGCGGCGGCGGATCCGGTCGCCAGTTCGGCCAGAACTGGCCCGTCCGGCCCCAGCCGCCCGCGCAGCGTCTGCGCCAGGGCCTCTGGCTGCTCGTGGATCTCCTTCAACATGAAATGGGCGAAACCGCCGCGCTCGGCCGCCGCCGCATCCCAGGAAACATGCCGCGGCGGCCGATCCGGCAGGAGCGCGCCGTCGAAGGTGAACAGGCATTGCGAATCCGGCCGCACCTCGGCCATCTCGCCGTCCCGCAGGACGATCACGTCGCGGGTGAAGGGCAGCAGCGCCGAGATGTCACTGGCGAGGAAACGCTCGCCACCAGACGCCCCGATGACCAGGGGCGTCTGGTAGCGCACCCCGATCAGCAGTTCCGGCGCCGCATCCCACATGATAACGAGCGCGAACGAGCCGTGCAGTCGCGGCAGGACCGCCTGCACCGCTCGTGACAGGCGTCGGCCGGTGTGGAGGGTCATGTCCTCCGCCACCGCGGCGCCTACGGCAGGGACTTCCGGCCCCAGCCCCTCTTCGATCAGGTGCGCCACCACCTCGGAATCGGTCTGGGAAGCGAAGGTGTGACCGCGGCGGATCAATTCCGCCCGCAGTCTCCCGTGGTTTTCGATGATTCCGTTGTGCACGACCGCGATACGGCACGCCTCGTCGGCGTGTGGATGCGCATTGACGTCACTCGGACACCCGTGCGTCGCCCAACGGGTGTGGCCGATGCCGATACGCGCCCCGGACAGGCGGCCGCTCTGCAATTGCACCGCCTGCTCCAGAACACGCACGCGGCCAGCGCGCTTCTCGACGACGACCGTCCCGTTCTCGGCGCGGACGGCGACGCCCGCCGAGTCGTAGCCGCGGTACTCCAGGCGCTTCAGCCCCTCCAGCAGCACGGGCAAAGCCCGACGCTGTCCCACATAGCCCACGATACCGCACATGCGCGCCCACTCCCTTCAACGTGAAAAGACAGGGCCATCCCGACCACCGATCGACCGGCTGCGACGCTGCCAAGACGCAGCGCGCCATCGGCTGGCCGGCTGGTATGCCCAACCCCGCGGGTCCGTTCCGTTGAAAATCGGGGGAGCGCGCACGTGCGGCAAGACTGTGCGCAGGCACACCAACGCCTACGCCTCCACCGCCATCCCCTTGTCCCCGCGGTCACCCGCGGGATTTGCAGGACGGCTTCGGCCGTGGACGGCCGGAGGGTGTCCGCCGAATCCTTCGATAGCCCCTCTCCTCGTCGACTCACCGGCGAAGGTCGAGCCCCTACTACGGTGCAAACCCTTCGTGCGCAGCGAGTCCAGGCGCTGTGTTCTGAGGTGCCGCCCGCCCCCGGTCCGCCCCACCTCCTGCAGCAGCCGGCATCCGACCCGCTCAGCCTACACCACGCCGATCTCGGCCGCCACCACCTCGGTAATGGAAGAAGCCGCCGCACGCACGACGGCCTCGTCCTCGCCCTCCACCATCACGCGCACCAGCGGCTCTGTCCCCGAGGCGCGCACCAGCACGCGGCCGCGCTCGCCCAAAGCTTCCCTGGCCGCCGCAACGGCGGCCGAAATCCTGGCGTTTCCTTCCCACGCGTCAAGTTGTCGCACCCTCACGTTGTGCAGCACCTGCGGGAACCTCCGCATGATGCTCGCCAGTTCGGACATGGGGCGACCGCTGCGACACAGCAGCGTGGCCAGCAGCGCGGCGGTGAGCAACCCGTCTCCCGTGGTGTGATGGCGCAGAAAGATGATGTGCCCGGACTGTTCTCCGCCCAGCGCGAAACCGCCCTCGCGCATGCGCTCCAACACGTAGCGGTCGCCGACCCTGGTGCGCAGCAGGCTGCCCCCGCGTGCCCGCAAACAGAGTTCGAGACCGAGGTTGCTCATCACGGTGCCAACGACCGCACCGCCAGGGAGATCTCCACGGGACAGGAGGTCGGCCCCGAGCATCGCCATGACCTGGTCGCCGTCGACCACGCACCCGGCCTCGTCCACCGCGATCAGGCGGTCGGCGTCGCCATCGAAGGCGAAACCGGCGTGGGCGTGCGTGTCACGGACGGTCCGGGCGAGCCGCTCGGGATGCAGAGACCCGCACCCGTCGTTGATATTGAGGCCGTCCGGAGCAGACGCGATGGCCTCGACGGAGGCCCCTGCCTGACGGAGGACACGCGGCGCCAACTCGTGCGCGGCCCCGTTGGCGCAGTCGCAGACGACGCGCAGGCCGGAGAGATCGCCGGCGAGGTGCGCGATGAAATCCACATAGCGCACCAACTCATGCGAGCGGTCCTCCGCATGGCCGAGGTCCGCTCCGATCGGACAGCGGGCCGCGGTCGGATCTGCGGCGGCCACCAGGGCCTCAATCTCCTCCTCGGCCGCGTCGGGGAGCTTGTAGCCGTCGTGGCTGAAGAACTTGATCCCGTTGTAAGCCGCGGGATTATGCGAAGCGGAGATGACGGCCCCAGCATCGACGTCCAGGACGCGCACAAGGTAGGCAACGGCAGGGGTGGTGGCGACGCCCAGACGCAACACGTCGGCGCCCACGGACATGGCGCCAGCGCCCAGCGCCGCCTCAAGCAGATCCCCCGAACGGCGCGTATCACGCCCGACCAGCATGCGCGGCCGGCGCCCGGTCGCCTTGGCGAGCACGGTCGCCCCCGCCCGCCCGAGCGCGACGGCCAGTTCCACGGTCAGGTCTGCGTTTGCGATCCCGCGCACCCCGTCAGTTCCGAACAATCTACTCATCCGAACCTCCCATCGAGCGCCGCGCTCCCGGGTGTGGCACCACCGGATCCACATTACGCGCCGTCACCCCGAGCGCGCGATGGTCGCCGTGACCTGCACCGAAGACGGAGTGCTGCCTGTAGCACCCTTGGGCACCACGACAGGTTCGTCAGCGTGGACCGTCGCCGTTGCGCCGGCGACCGACAGGGGCCTGGTGGGGACGCTCAGGATGCCGAGCGGCACGTTTCCCGGTCCGAGGATGGTGACGGCGGACGGGGAGGCGGTGACTCCGGTCACACTGTACCCGTTCGCCGGGGTCCCGGAGATCTTCGGCGCCACGGCCGCCTGCGGCTGCGCAGGCACTGGGGCGACCGGAACGGTGATCCTGACCTCGCTGGGAGCCACCTGGATGCCAGAGACCGGTTGGCCGTTTTTGTCCAGCGGCACGGGGGGTACCTGGTCGGTCACGTCGGCCCGCGCGCTCTGTACGCTGACCGAGGCGACCGTCCGCACAACCTGGGCAATGGCGCTCTCCGGTCCGATGAGCACGACGATCTTGCTGGGCTGGACCTGCGGCGTCCCGACGACAAAACCGGAGGCCGCGACGCCATGGACATCCACCTGCACGGAGGTGTTGAACGTCTCCAGCGGTTCCACCACTACGGTCGCGTCCTGGGGTGTGGTCTTGACGATCTGGACGCCCGAGGGCAGGTTGTTGACGCTGATGTAATATTGTCCGGTGCCCGTCTTGGCATTGGCCAAGCTGACCGTGCCGAGCAGACTGCTCGGGGCCAGGGCGTTGATCGAGGGCCGCGAGCCGCTCACGGTCACCTGCACTTGCCGCGGCGTGATCTGGAAGACGCTCAGTCCCTGCGGCACGCCGACCACCTCGACAGGGACGCCGCCCACGGTGCGCTGTACCGCGCCGCCATTCTGCCCCGCAACCTGTACATACACCAGAATGGCGAGGGCCAGGGCGAGCAACCGGGTGAAGAGGTCGTTCTGCAGCAGCTTATCCACGGGCACGCCCCTTCCCCGCCGCCGCGGCGCGGGATGCCCGCGGTTGTGGCTGCGGCTGCAGGAGGTTCTCGAGCATCTCCACCAGGGTGTCCATGTCGATACCCCGGCTGAGTTTGCCGGCGTTGGCCAACGACACGGTCCCCGTTTCCTCGGAGACAACCAGGGCCAGAGCGTCACAGTGCTCCGTGATACCGATGGCCGCGCGGTGCCGCCCGCCGACGTCGGGCGCCAGAGGCTGCGCCTCCGCCAGCGGTAGGAAACACGCTGCGGCGAGCACGCGGTTGCCGCGCACAATCACCGCGCCGTCATGCAGGGGGGTCTTGTCGATAAAGATGTTGATCAGCAACTCTGAAGATAGCAACCCGTCGATCTGGATGCCGGTCTCGGCGATGTCGTTGAGCCCGGTCTCGCGCTCCAGAACGATCAGGGCGCCGATGCGGTTGCGCGAGAGCACCACGGCCGCCTTGCGGAGTTCAGCGACGACCGCGGAGACGCCCTCCGGACCGGAATCGGGCAGGGCACGCACAAAGAACCCCCCGCGACCCACCTGTTCCAGGGCCCGCCGCAACTCGGGCTGGAAGACGATGGGCAACGCCACCAACAGGGCGACCTCGGCCCGCTGCAGCAGCCAGGACGTCGCACTCAGGTGCAGCCGCGTGGCGGCGAACGCGGCCGCGAAAAGCAGCACGAGACCGTTCAGCAGCGCCACGGCGCGCGTGCCGCGGATGAAGGTCAGGATGCGGTAAATCACATAGGCTACGATCAGGATATCGAGCCCGACGGTCCCGACCCGGAGCAGGTCGCCGGGCGAGAGGAACGAGAGGAGATACCGCACCACGACTCCTCCGTGTTGCCTTCCCGGGGACGTCCGGACCTCCGCGCGACCCCGGCCGGCCTCGTTCGGCACCACGGAGGGCACGCCGACCGGGCACCAAGCCGCCACTGTGCGGGAAGGGAACATTGCGCCGGAGACTTTCGCCTCGCTTAGCCGGGAGGCCGCTGCCACAGGTCCGCGCCGGATCTGTCGGACCCCGTGTACCCGGGTGACGGCGGCAAGAGTTCTCTCGTGCGATGCCGCGGCTTCCATGCCCCTTGGGTATTCAGGCCCTTCGGCCCGGGTCCGGAGAAGACCGAAGTTTGCACGCCCGTCTCAAAGTCTTCGATCCGTGACGGATGGTCCCTGGCGAGTCCGGACCGGCGTTTTTTCCGGGGCCCCGGGTAGTCCGGCCAGACCCTTCCCGCTGCCCGGCCGCTGCCGCGCACGGACCGTGGCACAACCGGAGCGCCGGCGGCCCGCAGGGCGACGCCGCAATACCCGCTTCCGGCGCTGCCCCCATCACCGGAGGCGCGGAAGGACAAGCAGCCGGAGCCTGGGGGAACTGCGCCGGCGCAGCACCGCAGCCCCCTCCTAAGGACCGGGGGTGACAGGAATCTCTGCTCGCACGTAATAGGCCATCGCCTCAAGTTCCATGGCCAAGTCCACGTTGTGCAGCCGCACTCGCTCCGGCACGGTCAGGCGGACGGGGGCAAAATTCAGGACCACATCGCAGCCCGCCGCTGCCAGTTGATCGACCACTGATTGGGCCGCAACCACCGGTACGGTGATGATCGCCATGCGCACCCCCAGCGCGGCGATCACCGTCGGCAGTTCGTCCATCGTGTGCACCACTGCCCCGCCTACGCGCTGGCCCACCTTCGACGGATCGACGTCGAAGGCGACCACGATCCGAGGCTGCTGGTGCCGACTCTGATTGTACCGCGCCAGGGCCGTTCCCAGGTGCCCCGCGCCGACCAGGGCCACGGGGATCTGCTGGTCGAGACCGAGCACGGCGCGGATGGATGCGGCCAGGGTGTCCAAACGATAGCCGACGCCGCGCGTGCCGAAGCCTCCGAGCATAGCCAGGTCCTTGCGGATCTGCTCCGAGGTGAGGCCGGTGTGCAACGCGAGTTCGGCCGAGGAGACGATTTCCTGCCCGGATGCCTGCATCTCGCCGAGGGCGCGCAAATACACCGGCAGGCGCTTGACCGCTACATCCGGCAGCAACCGCGTGGTATTCCCTCCCCGCCTGTGGCTCAGTCGGCGCACCCGTCCCGGCACAGACGTCGTCCCTCTCTTGCCGTTGGCCACCGCAAACGTCCACCTTTGCACGGCCACGGCTTTTGGGTGGCCCTCCAGATCCAGGATTGTCGGACCCGCTCGACACGGGAACCGGCCGTTGCGAAAGTCCGCTTTCACCGGGCCATTGTCTCCATGCCCTTTCGGTCCCACGGCCTCCGGGCTACTGTCCGGCGCGGCAATCGCCCTTCGGGGCGCTGTTCCGGTCTCCGGCACTCCTTCAGGCCCCCACAAGAGCCGTCATCCGGTTGGTCCGGTGCAGCGAAACAGCGGCTTAAACTCCAACCCGCCTCTGCGCGGCCCGTGTGATGGGCGCCAAGGACCCGGAGCGACCTCGGCACCAGACTCCTTGCATCGGACCAAACACCGCGGCTTGTGGGGTGCGGCGAAAGTCTTCCGTCGTCGCACCCTCCTACGACACCCGATGCGTCAGTTCGTCCGCCAATCCGAACAGCGCCTGACGCTGCGGGGAATCCGGCAGGACGCGGAGCGCCCCCTGCGCGCGCCGCGCCATGGAAACCGCGTGCGCCGCCGCTTCTTCCAGCGCGCCGCTGTCGCGCAGCAACCCAACGACCGCCGCCACGGCGGCGTCGCTGAGCGGCCGGCCGGACAGGATCCGGCGGATCTCCGACCCGTGTGCGCCGCTCATGGCGCGCAGGACGGGAAGAGTGAAGACTCCCGCGCGGAGATCCGATCCGGTGGGTTTGCCGAGCACCATCTCACTCGCCGTAAGGTCGAGCAGATCATCCACAACCTGGAAACAATCCCCCACCTCTCGGCCATAGGTGGCCAGTGCCTCCTCCGCCTCCGGCGCCGCGCGGGCGATGACCGCACCCATGCGACAGCACTCCGCGATGAAAAAGCCCGTCTTAGCGTGCACCCGGCGGAAATAGGCTTCCGCGCTGGCATCCAGATCCCATTGCGCCTGGATTTCCTCTATCTCGCCGGCGCAGGTGCGCGAAACCACCTCGGACATGAGCCGGACGATCGTCGGGTCGCCAAAGGCCGCCAGGGTGGAAAACCCCTTGGCGAACAGATGGTCCCCGATCAGCACGGACATGGGCACGCCCCACTTGACGTGAACGGTGGGCAGACCCCGGCGCCGGTCGGATTCGTCGATGAGGTCGTCGTGCACCAGGGTGGCCATGTGGATGATCTCACAGGCAGCCGCCACCGGTACCAGCCGCTCCGCCTCCGCCCCCGCCACCATGCCAGACAGAAGAACCAGCGCGGGACGCAGCCGCTTGCCACCGCCAAGCAAATGGGTCCCGAGCTCTCCTACCAGCGTGCTCTCATGCCCGAGTTGCCGCGCGATCCACTCGTCCACTGCGCCCAGAGCCGAGCGCACCGAGCCGAACATGTCCGATACCTGCCGGCCGGCGGAAACCGCGGCGGTCGCCACTCTACTTGGCAACGGCTCGCCTTCCTTTCGGTTGGCCGAGTGGGCAGGCTGCACCCGTAGGACAAGCCCTTCCGGATACTCGGCCGCCCGACCCGGGACACTCGGCCCTTCATGGCACCCGGCCCGGGTCGATGCCCAAGGGGCATCGCGAGACCGGCATCTTGCCCAGTCTCTCTCAGCGCGCGGAACAATGCAACGAGAGCGGGCACACTGCAGCGCCCTATTGGCCTTCCCCGGCCCGAGGTCCTGTGTCACCGGCGGCCTGCTCCACCAAGCGCGCCAGCGCCCGCAACCGATGCTGCACACAGGATTTCCCGAGCGGTGGGTGGAGGAGTTGGCCGAGCTCGCGCAGGCTGACCTCCGGATGGTGCAGCCTGGCCAAAGCGACGGTCCGCAGGTTCTCCGGGAGCGCGGCCAGGCGCCCCGACGCCTGCAGTACCGCGATGGCCCGCGCCTGCTCCGCGCCGGCAGCAGCACTCTTGCCGAGGTTGGCGGTCTCGGCGTTGACCAGCCGGTTGACGTCGCTGCGCACCTGGCGCCGGATGCGCTGCTCTTCATAGGCCATGAGCGCCGAACCGGCGCCAAGCACTGCGATCAAGGCGGCGATGGCACCGCCGTCCTTGAGGTAGACGACGATCCGTCCCCGCCGCGGGGCGGAGCGCCCGCGGACACCGCAGACCGAGAGCGCCGCCAGGAGCCCCTCGGCCACAAGCGGGGCATCCCCGTCCACCTCCAATTCCAGGTGGTGGTCGCGCGCCGGATCGTCCACTGACCCCGATCCTAGAAAAAAGCCCCGCACAAGCGCGGGGGCGAGCCGCGCCGCGCGGATGGCGGCTGGGATGCGCGGGCGCGGCCGACCGAAGGTGTCGATCAATCCCACCGTGGTCAGGACGCCGCGAGCATCGCCCGCCCGGCAGATGAACCTGCCGTTCGCAGCCCCGACGCTCCGCCGGACCAACAGGAGCGGCCGAACCCCGACCACGTCGCGGAACAAACGGTAGGCGCGGCGGGCGACCACGGCCCGCGAACAGCGCACTTCGACCGCCCACACCCCACGCCCGCCGCCGGGCCTCAGCAGCAGCGAGCCGGCTGCTCGGATCAGGCCGTGCAGTTCGGCCCGCGCCGCCGCTCCGGAGATCGGGAGCGCGCAGAGTTCGTCCTTGACCGCGAGCGCAAAGGTCGACGCCGGCAACCGGGCGCGCATGGGTCCGCCCTTCTCCCTCCACACGCGTTTCGCTGTAGTCACACCACGCCACCGGCAGGGGCCGCCTGCATCGGGGCTGCGCACACGCCGCGCGGGCGCATGGGCTCCGCCCACCTGCAGAACCTTCTCTACAGCCGCGAGCGCCGCCCCTGCCGCAGTCGCTCCTGCAGGTAGTAATAGTCCACCAGATAGCGCGCACCGGGCCGGCCCAGACGTTCCAGCGTCTCCTCCAGGATCACGGCTGCCAGCCGGTCCGGGTCGTGCCGCACCAAGCCTTCTGGGCTCGCGACGTCCCTGGCGACGACATGCACCCCCAAGCCCACGCAGCGCTCCACGTCGGCCGGAACCGGCTGCGCTCCCTGTTCGCGATAGGGCGCCAGACGCTCCTCTGGTAGACGGCCGTTATGAACCAGGACGATATCCACGCCGGGCCGTCCGACATGGGCCTGAAGCGCGGCCAAATGATCGGAGGCGGCATAGCCGTCGGTCTCACCGGGCTGGGTCATGACGTTGACCACGAAGACGCGCAGCGCGCGGCTGCAGCTCAGCGCAGCCCCGATCTCTGGCAGCAGCAGGTTGGGCAGGATACTGGTGTAGAGGCTCCCCGGCCCGATCACGATGACGTCGGCCTCGGCGATGGCCTCCACGGCGCTGGCCAGGGCGCCCGGCGCCGGCGGATCGAGGCGCAGCCGGCGGATCTTGCGCCCCGCGGCCGCGATCGCCGTCTCGCCGCGCACAACGCCGCCGTCCTCCATTTCCGCGACAAGCGTGACCTCCTCTACCGTCGAGGGCAGCACGCGCCCGCGCACGGCCAGCACGCGACTGATGGCCTCGATCGCCCGCACGAAGTCCCCGGTGACCTCGGAGAGACCCCCAAGAATGACGTTGCCCACAGTGTGACCCGCAAGGCTGCCGCGCCGGAAGCGGTGGGCGAAGACCTCCTCCATCAGCGGCTCGGTGTCGGCGAGAGCCAGGATACAGTTGCGAATGTCACCGGGGGGTAGGATACCGAGTTCGCCACGGAGGCGACCGGAACTGCCGCCATCGTCGCCGACCGTGACGATGGCGGTGATGTTGCCGGTATAGGCTTTCAGGCCGCGCAGCAGCACCGGCAAGCCCGTCCCGCCGCCGATGGCCACCAGGCGCGGCCCCCGGCTGCTCTGGCGCCGCCAGAAGAGCGCCTCGCCCAACCCCTCGGCCGCCGACGGAGCCAGCACCTCCACCACCGAAAGGACAGCACCGCGCAGGGAGACGGCGCCAAAGACGCACCCGAGCGTGATGAACCCGGCCGCCAGCACCCAGCGGGGCAGGTCGGCGCCGCTCTTGGCGCGGAGGGCGTGCGTAATCGCCGCGGCGATGGCCGGGGCCGTTCCCGGCGTGAAGCTGAAGGCCACGCCAAAAGCCAGAAAGGCCGTGGCCAGGGCGAACAGAACCAGCCAGCGCTTGATGCGAAGGCCGGGGTACAGCCAGCGGAGAAGACGCAATGGAGGGGGATCACCTCTCGATAGGGTCGGCTCGGCCACCAAGGGACACCGGGATCCTGCCCCCGCGCAACGCGGTGTGCCGGTCCCAAGGGCCCGGCGCGGAGGTTGCCGGTGCGAAGCCGGAACGGCGGATCGGGACGGCGGGGAGACTTCAGCCGAGCGGGTGCGGAACGTTGGAGTCAACCGGGCGCGCGGGGCAGTTCAGGGGCCAGACCAGGGTCCGGGCCGTGCACCCCGGGGACACCGCGGGTCTCCGGCGATCCGTGCGGCTCCGCTGGGACCGGCCGGTCGGGTTCGGGATCTCCCGAACCGTCCTGGTCGCAGTCGCGGTGCACAAGAGCCACCCGGCGGCCCGGACCACGCAGGTGTTCTGCCAGGGCGCGGGCGACGACCACGGAACGGTGCCGGCCGCCGGTGCAACCGATGGCCAGGACCACTTCAGCGCGGCCCTCCGTCTGGTAGTTGGGGATGAGGAAGTCGAGCAACGCGCCAGCGAGATCGAGAAAGCGTCGCGTGGCCGGCCAGCGCAGCACGTACTTTGCCACGTCCGGCTCCCGTCCGCTCTTGGCGCGCAATTCGGGCACGTAGTACGGATTGGGCAGGAAGCGCACATCGAGCACCAGGTCCGCGTCCGCCGGCAGGCCGTACTTGAAGCCGAACGATACCACGGAGATGCGCAGGCGCGCCTGCGCGCCCTCGGCGTACAGACCGCGCAGGCGCGCGCGCAGGTCCGCGCGGGGCAGCCCACCGGTGTCGATGATCCGGTGGGCCCGGCCACGCAGGGGGCCGAGGCGGAGGCGTTCCTCAGCGATGCCGTCCGCCACGCGACCGTCGGGGGCCATGGGATGGCTGCGCCGAGACTCCTTGTACCGCCCGATGAGCGTATCGTCGTCCGCCTCCAGGAACAGGATTTCGAACGGGACGCCCTGTGCCTCGATCTCCGCGAGCGCGGCGGCCGCATCGGCAAAGAACTCTCGCCCCCGGATGTCCACGACCAACGCCGCCCGATCTATGCCGGCGCTCTTGCGGCAGAGTTCGGCAAACGTGGGGATGAGAGACGGCGGCAGGTTGTCCACCACGTAGTAGCCGGCATCCTCCAGGACCCGGCTGGCCTCCGTTTTTCCGGCGCCCGAGAGGCCGGTGATGATCACAAGCCTCAGGTCGGACACGGGGGACGCCTCCCTTCCGGGAAACGGCGGTGGAATCGTCCGGCGGAACATAGGATTCTCGCAGCGCCGCCGGAGGCCTGCGCCCCGCGGGCGGCGGGAGCAGGACGGGCGCGATGCCCCAAGGCCCGAGGCGGGACGATAGGCGCGAGCGCCGGCAGGGACAGCGGCAACTACCACCCGCGGCAGGCGCGCGCGGCGGGGAGGGGGTGCCGGTGCGGGGCGTTCGAGCCCTTGCTCCCAGGCAACCGGTGGCCGATGATGAGCCCGACGGAGGCGCGCCCCGCCAGGGATGCCGCAGATCGAGAACGCACCACGCCTGCGCATGGAGGTGGAGCGGCTGGCGATCGCCGTGTCTCCAGGTATGCGCAGCCCCACCGCCCTTGTCGCGTTGCCGGTTTCCGTGCGCGCACGGCTCCTGCGCCTGGTGGAGAAACACGGCCCGGGCGGAACTCCGTCCCGACGCGCGCTGGCGATCATCCTGGGGGGATGCAGTCCACGCGTACGCCGTCAGGCCATGTCCTGGCTTCTGCAGGGCCACGTCGCATTCCCGGTGCCCCTTGATCTGCGGCTGCAGGGCGGGCGCCCGGGACGAACGCCGGGATGGATTCCCCTCCGGTCCGAGCCTGAAAGTCCATGGTTCATCGATTACCTGCTGCCGGAACAGATCGACCGCCTCTGTTCGGGCCGCCACTGCCGGCGCCTGCCCGACGGCAGCGTGGTCCTCTCGGGAGCCCGCGGTTGGCGATTGAATCGTACCGACCTCCGCCGGTACCTCCTGATGCGGGACGGCAGCACCTGTGCATTGTGCGGGCGCGTCATCTGCCGCCAGCCCACCGTGGAACACTTGATCCCGCGCGCGCTCGCGCCCCTGTGGTCGGAGCGCGACCCGCTGCCTGCCGCGCATCGCCTGTGGGCGATGGCCCCCGCCCACAGGCGATGCAACGAGGCACGGGGGTGCGCCCCGCACTTGCCCGAATGCTCGGCCAATCCCCAGGTACGGCTCAGTCGCTGGGCCCTCTCTCGCCTCTTGCCGGGAAGCGTCTCCTCAGTACAGGAGGTGTCCGGCTTCGTCCAACTGGCGCACCTGCTCACCCCGGATCAACGCAGACCGGCCTGGCGCTATCTCCGTCGCCTCTGGGTCGAGCGGCCGGCGGCCCTGGCCCACATTTACCGCAATCGCATCCTTGCATATCGAGGCGGGCGCGTGCTCGCGCTTCCCGCCGCCCTCGGCACGCCCGAGGCGGTCGCCTGGCTGCGCGCGCAGTTGCGCGCGGGCCGCGCGCCCGTCCCGCAGAGCGTTGTGGCGCTGGGACGGTGGCCCGCGCAGCACTGGCGCCTGGCCTGCACCCGGCTGCACTTCCTATAGACGACGCGCCGGCACCGCCAACGGAAGCCGGAGGGCGCTGCCTCCAGCCGGGGCGGCTTGCCGCCGGCCGCCCGCATCGCTACGCTACGGCAGGGGTGTGAGCCGTGGCCGACCCGCGCGTGGGACTCGGCGGTATCTCAGCCGGGATCGGGTTCCTGGTCGCCCTCTTCCTCGGCATGATCGGCGGCCACTGGTGGGTACTGCCCCTGCCCATGGCCGCGGTCTCGCTGATGCTCGTGTTCAACCTGCGCGGTGGTCCACTGCGCCAACCCTTGATGATCGTTCAGGCGGTCTTCCTGGGGCTCGTCTCGCTCCCGCTGATGCTCAACGGCTCCGGCGTGGTCACGCTCATCGGCTGCCTGGCGGCCGTCGCGGCAATCTTCTACAAAGAGCCGACTCCAGACGCGCCCATGCCCGCCTGGCTGGAGACCAGGCGCGTGCGACGGCGGCGGATGCGCCGCGTGCGACCCCGGACCTCGGCGTCCGCCGCCGCACCGGGACCCGAGCCGGCAAGCGGAGCGGCGGTGGATGGGACGGAGGTCCGGGAGTGAAGCCGGGCAGCGCAAACGCCCCACAAGGCCGACAGGGAGAGGGCCGCGGCGGGGATCAGCGGTCCGGCGCGCGGCAGACCGCGGGTGGCGCCACCCTCAGAGGACGAGCCAGCGCAATTGGTCGCGATGCTCGCGGGGAACCCATCCGGTACGCAGCAGTTGGCGGTCGTCGTCCCATTCCGCGATCGACTCGTGCAGCTCTGGATCGAATCGGCCGCCGCTCATCGCACGCAACTCCGCATCGAAATCGCGGCAGAGCCGTGCGACCTCCTCCTGCTCCCGCCTGAGGCGCTCGATCTCCTGGAGATGCCGCCCATGCACCTCAGCGACGACCCGCGGCTCGGAAGACCGGATCACATATGCAAGCGGGGTCAGGCGCAGGCAGCGGCCCTCGCTCCACAGCGCCATCTCTTCAGGTGGCGCGAGCCGCACGTCCCCGACGAAAAGCAGGATCCGCTCGGATTTCGGGAGGAAGCGAAAGGTCACATGCCCGGAGAGCACGGAATCCGCGGTCGGGACCTGGGGCAGGAAGGGTATTTCCTCCATGTCGACCTGCGGCGGTCGCTGCGCTCCGTGATGGACCCGCCACACCGCGATGCCTTCCAGAACCGCGATCTCCAAGAGGTTGAGCTGATACTCAGCCCGTGCACGTTCCAGCGCGCTCCCGCACAACATGCCCCGCTCCTCCGCCTCCCGGGCGCGTCCGGCCAGGCCATCAGCGTCCACGTAGACGCGGGGTACTGGCGACACGAGTCGCTTGATGCGGATTAGCATCCTGCGTGCCTCCTGCACGTGGGCCTGAAACGGTCACCGCTTCTTGGCGCGATATCGCCAAACTCCTTCAAGTGCGGAACTTCGGCTAACAGTCTACACGCCCTGGCGCCCGAGTGCTTGGCGCCGGAAAAGGCAGCGACGCCACGTTACCGCGTCCTCCGCGCTGGCGCCGCAGCGTCCCCGCGGGCCGGGCCGGGAGCACAAGACGACGCCCAACACCTCCCGACACGATCTCCCCCCGAGTGCTCACCCCAAGGGGTGGCAACAATTCGTGGTACTCGACAGGCCGCCGGGGTCGGACTCCGCCCATGGGCTCTGAGCAGCAGACGTTCAACGACCTCAGCTTCACCGGCCGCCAGTACCCGCCCCCGTTCACCACCCCACCAGCTTTTCATGCCTCGTGGCGCAGGCCACGCCGGCATGGAGGACTCCCCCGTATTCGCCGCCGGCGTCGTCTGGGCGCATGCCTGCGGTACCGGTACGCCGCCAAGGTGCAGGCGGTACACAGGCGCCGTGGCCGGGAGGCGACCAGCCCAGCTGGCTGTCGGGCCAGGAGAGAGCCACGCCACAACATGGCTCCCTCCCGGCCCGCCGCGCATTGACACCCCCTGCCCCCCGTGCTAGCTTTGCGCTGTGCCAAGGAGCGGACCGGCGCCGCCTGCGCGGGCGGCAGCGAGCCGGGGCCTGACGGGGTGAAACCCCGGCAGGGGTGGAAGCCCGGCGTCTGTGGTGTGCGCCATCCAACCGTCGAGGCATCCCCCGCAGTGCGGGGGCGGGTGCCACCCGTTAGCGTGGTTCGGTGGGGCAGACGGGCGAATGCATGCTGGGGCGCAGGTGTGAAGGCGTGCCCGCGTGCCGTCCGGTCGGCCGGTGAGTGCCGGACGGCCGTGTGCTGCTCTGCCGCCTGAGGTCGGTGCCGCGCCTGCGGCCGCCGACAACGATACGGGGTGGCACCGCGAGGGGATTCCGGAGCTCCTCGCCCCTGGTCCGGACACGCATGGGCGTCCGGCGGGGCGGGGGCTTTTGTATTTGTGGCGCTGCGTTGAGCTCCAACCGCGTCCCACCGGAGGCGATGGGTGAAGATGGCCGAACCACAACCGCTCCCGCAGGTCACCGATCCCGATATCCCCGAGCAACTGCTGATGGTCCCCGGTCCCACGCCCGTGCCGCCCGAGGTCCGCGCCTACGGCGCCGCCCCCCTGATCAACCACCGCAGCCAGCCCTTCCGCGACCTCTATCATCGTGTACACGACCAGCTACGCCAGGTCTTCCAGACCAAGCACGATGTTTTCGTCTGGCCGGCATCCGGCACCGGGGCCTTGGAGTGCGCCCTCGTCAACTGCTTCAGCCCCGGCGACCGCATCCTCTCTCTGCCGATGGGCGCTTTCGGCGAGCGCTTTGCAGAGATCGCGGAGGCCTTCGGCCTGGATGTGGTACGTCGCCCGGTCGACTACGGCCGGAGCGTCGATCCGGCGGCGCTGGCCGCGTACTTGAAGGGCGACTGTGACTTCCGCGGGGTGCTCGTCACCTTCAACGAGACATCCACGGGGGTGCTGGTCGATCTGGCCGCGGTGGCGCGCGTGGTGCGCGAGTGTGCCTCCGGCGCGCTGCTGCTGGTCGATGCGGTGAGTGGCCTCGGCGGCGCAGACCTGCGCACGGACCAGTGGGGATGCGACGTGGTCATCACCGGCTCACAAAAGGCGCTGATGACCCCGCCCGGCCTCGGCGCCCTGGCCGTGGGCCCGCGGGCCATGGCGGCCGCGGAGAAGGCACGGCTCCCCCGCTCCTATTGGGACTGGCGGCCTTATAAGGAAATGGCACACCACGGCGAGACCCCGTACACGCCGGCCGTATCTCTGTGGTACGAGCTCGACGCGGCGTTGCGCCGCATACTCGCCGAGGGCCTGCCCGCGGTGCTGAAGCGGCATCTGGCGATGCGGGCGGTGGCGCGGGCTGCGTTCCCGGCGGCTGGCTTCCCGCTGCTCACCTCGGCTGCCGACGGGTCCCCCACGGTCACCGCGGCGCGACTACCGGAGGGCGTGGCCTTCGCGGCCCTGTCCGAGGCGCTCGACCGGCGCGGGGTGACCATCGCGGGCGGCATGGGCCCGCTGCGGGGCAAGATGCTGCGCATCGGTCACATGACGGGTCACACGACCGCCGACCTGCTACGCTTCTTCCGGGTGTTCGACGAGGTCTTGGGTGAATTGGGCACGCCGGGCGCGGGCAAGGCGGGTCCGGCGGCTGCCGCCGCCGCGGCCACCCGGTGAAGCTCCGCGCGTGAGACGGTCTGCGCACCGCACGCGCAACTGCCGCTTCCCGGTCCCTCAGGGTCCCGGCGAGGCCCGGCCGCCCGTCGGTGCGTCGGCGCCCTGGAACGGTGCCACGAGTGCCTTTGCCGAGTCCCGGCCGGGTCCCTGCGGCCACCGTGCCCCCCCGTTCCCTGTGTCGCGTTGCCGCGTGCCGCACGTTGCTTGGTGCCCGTGCATGGAGGGTGGCTATGTTGGCGAGGGTGTTGGTCACCGAACCGATCGACGAGGCGGGCCTGGAGGTCCTGGCGGCCGAGCACGAGGTGGTCCGCCGGCCGGACTGCTCCCCCGAAGAACTGCTGCGCCTGATCCCCGACTTCGAGGCCCTGGTGGTGCGCAGCGCAACCTCGGTCACGGCTGCGGTTCTGGCGGCGGGCCGGCGGCTGCAGGTTGTCGGGCGCGCCGGTGTGGGCGTGAACAATATCGACGTCGAGGCGGCGACGGCCCGCGGCATCGTGGTGGTGAACGTGCCGGACGGCAACACCATCGCCGCCACGGAGCAGACCTTCGCGCTACTGCTGGCGCTGGTGCGGCGCATCCCCGACGCGGTGGCCTCGCTGCGCGCGGGCCGGTGGGACCGGCAGGCGTTCGTCGGCACCGAATTGCGCGGCAAGACCCTGGGCGTGGTCGGCCTCGGACGCATCGGGCAAGAGGTGTCGCGCCGCGCTCAGGCCTTCGGCATGGATGTCTGTGGATACGACCCCTTCCTGCCGGCAGAGCGCGCCGAAGCCATGGGAATCCGTTTCCTCTCGGTCGCACAGGTCGTGGCGGCCTGCGACGTGCTGACGGTGCACACGCCGCTCACGCACCAGACGCGCGGCATGATCGGCGAGAAGGAACTGGCGGCAATGAAGCCGGGGGCGTTCGTCCTCAACTGTGCCCGCGGCGGCATCATCGAGGAGAAGGCGCTCTACCGCGCCCTGGAGTCCGGGCACCTGGGCGGCGCGGCCATCGACGTCTTTGAGGAGGAACCGGCGGCGGACAACCCGCTGGTCAAGCTCCCCAACGTAGTGGCAACGCCGCATCTCGGGGCCAGCACGCACGAGGCGCAGTCCACATCGGCGATCGAGGTGGCGCGCTACGTACGTGCGGTGCTGGCCGGCGAGCCCGTGCAGACCGCCGTTAACCTACCCTCGCTCTCCGAGCGCGACTGGGAGGTCGTGCAACCCTTCGTGCCGCTCGGGGAACTCCTGGGACGGCTCTACATCCAGGCTCTGGGCGGGCGGCTGGGGGACGTGGAGATCGTCGCGCCCGAGTTGCCGGGGCGCGGCGGAGAATGGGCGACGGCGGCGGTGCTGCGCGGGATGATGGTGGGTGTGGTGGATGATGTGGTGAACCTCGTCAACGCGCGCGGGATCGCGGCGGCTCAGGGGGTGCGCGTGACCTTCGCCCAGAGCAGCGAGGCACCGGCTCGGTCGCTGCTGGTACGGGTGCGGGCGGGCACGGAGGCGCGCGGCACGCGTACAGTCGGGGGACACGTGGTGGCCGACGGATCGCTGCGCGTGACCGACCTCGACGGCATGCCGCTGGAGATGGCGCCGACCCGCTACATGCTGGTGACTCGGCACCACGACCGGCCAGGATTGATCGGGCGCGTGGGGAGCGTTCTCGGCGAGGCTGGTGTGAACATCGCCGCGATGCTCGTCGGGCGGCGCTCGGTGCGGGGCGCGGCGGTAATGGTGCTCTGTGTCGACGATGCGGTGGACGATGAGACCCTGGCAGCGCTGCGTGCGTTGCCGAACATGGAGCAGGTGCGCAGTGTGGTGTTGCCGGACGGTTTGGTGAACGGGCCCGTCCGGTAGGACGTGACCGGCCTCCTTTCTTGGAGGGCTTCATTTCCCTGCTTGGTCGAGACGCTCGCCGGATCGACCGGACGGGAATGCCCGGTGTGTGCGCAGCCCCCTGGTGGAGAGGGGGATTGTCACCAACGTCGGCAGCCCCGCCGCTCACAATCCTCGGATCGCCACACCCCTTGAGTGTTCGCCCACGTTGGCCCGGTAGTGCAGGTCCACGCCGTTGCCGGCAGCGCGGATGCGCACGGTGCAGCCGAAGGGCGTCCGCACAAAATACCAGTCCAACCGGAGGCTCCCGTCCTCCTCCCAGGAGGCGCGGCCAGCGCAGGGACTGGGCCCGTGTCCGGCCGCGCGTTCCACGTCGCTCATCCGCCATGCGTCGAAGCCACATTCGATGCTGCGGGCCACACCCGCCTCGACAAGCATGGCGCGGCACGCATCGGAAGTGAACTCCAGGGTGAGGGAGTCGAGATTGGCCCCGTTCGGCTCCAGCCGGTACGACCGGCCGGCCTGTGCTGCGCAGCCCGGCGCCGGACGCCGCTGTACAGGCGCAAGAGACAACCGGGTCAGGCGCTCCCCCAGCTCGGCGTCCCGCGTAGTATCTCCGCCGCCCATCGCCGGCAGGACGTGGTCCCAAACACAGTCCAGCACGCCCTGCATGTCGCCCGTGCCCCCGGTCATGGCGATCACCAGATCCTGATCGGGCACCACGACGCAGTACTGGCCGTGTGCGCCGTCGCCGCGATAGGCGCCGTGGCGGCAGCGCCAAAACTGGTACCCGTAGCCCTGTGCCCAGTCGCCAGCGCGCCCATTCCCGTTGCTGATCTGGCGCGCGGTCGCCGCGTCGACCCAGGCCTCCGGTACAAGCTGTTGCCCACGCCACCGCCCCTTCTGCAGATACAACTGCCCGAAGCGAGCGATGTCCTCCGTCTTCAGGGAGAGCCCCCACCCGCCGGCGTTGATGCCCTGTGGGGAGGACTCCCACGTGGCGCCCTCGATGCCGAGCGGCCGCAGCACCCGGGGGGTGAGGTAATCCAGAAGCGTGAGACCGGTCACCCTCTGGACGATCGCCGAAAGCATGTAGCTGGCGCCACTGTTGTATACGAAGGTGGACCCGGGCACGTGCTCGACGTCCAGTCCGAGAAACCTCCGCACCCAGTTCCCCTGTCCCGCGTCCCGCAGGCGCCCCGCCGTGTCGGCGTGGTGGCCCGTGCTCATGGTCAGCAGGTGCCGCACACGCATGGCGGCGAGGTTCGGCCCAACCGCGTCCGGGAGGTCGTCGGGAAAAAACGACGTCACGGGATCGTCCACGGAGAGGCGCCGGTCGTGCACGGCCAGCCCAAGTGCCGTGGACGTGAAGCTCTTGCTGAGCGAGAAGAGCATGTGGGGCACGTCTGCCGCATACGGCTGCCACCAGCCCTCGGCGATGACGCAGCCGTGGCGCAGGATCATGCAGCTGTGCACCTGGAGGTCCCGGGTCGCCAGCGCGTCGATCAGCGCCGCAATCCCCGCGGCCGAAACGCCCTGGGCCGCGGGGGTGCTGCGCGGCAACGCATCCGAGGCAGGCATCGCCATCCGTCCCCTCGTCCTCCATGTCTCCGCCCGCCGCGCCCCTGCCGTAACGGCAGTCCACAACCGCATCCATCCTGGCCGCGGCCCCCTCCGCTTTGCCACGACGCCACGACGGACCTGCCGCGCCGCACGCCATCGCGGCCGTGTGGAAGCGCCCGGACCGCGCGGGAAACACGGCCGTGATATCCTGGTGATGTGGGATGTATTAACCTTGGGCTGCGATGATCGGTCCGCTTCATAACGGGTCATGTGGGATGCGCCCGGTTCAGCGGGATGCACGTCCGAAGTCGGCGCCCCCGCAGGCCCTGGCGAGCACAGGGGCGCGTCGGCGGACTGTCCCCCTCCGATAGCGGGACCTGCGTGACTGCATCCGGTGGAACCCCCCACCATCAGAGGCAGGCGTTGCGTCATGCTGATGGCAGCGTCCATCGATTCAGGCGGCGGCGGGCACGGCGCGCCCCACGGCCTTCGGAAGCGGGTGGGCGCACATGGCGCGGCCCGGCTTCCGGGGATGCGCGCCGGCCTCAGCGCGGTTTGGTCCGTACCACGCCACGGCATCGCCATCTTGGCCTGGGCACTGGGCACCTACGCCGCCGCCGTGGCTATCCACGCCATCTCGGGCATCAGTGGCAGTTGGGTGCTCCTGCCGGCGGCGCCCCTCGCGGGATTGGGCGCCCTGCGCTGGATCTGGCAGGGGGCACCCCCGGCGCCCCGCTGGCGCGTGGCGACGACGATGGGCACCGCGGCGGGACTGGTGCTGGTATCCCTGACGGCGTACGCGCACGGGCTCGCCCTCGCGGCCGTCCCGCACGATATCGGGCTTTTCGGCGTTCTCCCCCGCTCGCGCACGGCGGCCCGGGCCGCGGTCCCGGTCGGATCGGTCCTCCGGACCTTCACCGGTGCGATCGCCCTCCCGGTGCTCCTGACGGCCGCCGCAGGCACTGCCTACCGGATGGCGCGCGGCCTGCGCCTGAACTCCGGTCCCATGCCCGCGCCATCCTCCCTGGCCGGTCTGGCGATGGACGCCGCCGAACTCCTGGTGTGGCTTGTAGCCACGCCGGCGGCCTTCCTTGCCGGGGCGAATCTGGCGGACACCACGCCCGGGCTGGCGCAGCCCGCCGGCGTGCTCCTCGCCTTCGTGGCGGTACCGGTGGGCGCTTACGGCTTCCTGCGCATACTTTGGTCCGGCCTCCCCAGCCGGGATCTCCCGACATTCCTGCGCAAGGCTGTGCTCGTACTCTTACTCGGATCCGTCGGAGCGGTCGCCCTGAGCGCCGCGCTGCCGGCCCTCAACTCTCTGCGGGCGGCGGCCGGCGTGGGAATTCTCGCGGTGTGGCTGGTCGCCTGCGCCGCGATGTGCTGGTGGCGCCGCCGAAGGCGAGCGTTGCGCTGAAGCTCATACCGGAGGTTGCATCCGAGCCCCCTCTACCGCCCAAGGCCCGCAGGACCCCGTACCCGGCAGGAATCCCCCTGCCCGAAGCCAATCGTACGCCCGGACAGGTGTACGAGGGGGCGCGCATCCACCATGCCCATGAACTACGGCCGCGTCGAAGGACTGGAGAAGCCGGTCTCGCGTCTGGTTTTGGGCTGCGGGAGTCTCCGTCCGGAGGACATGCCCAAGGCCCAGACGCTGCTGGATGCGTTCACCGCCGCTGGCGGTACCGCCCTGGACACGGCCCACGTCTACGGGCGCGACGGGGCCAGCGAGCGCGCCGTCGGCCGGTGGCTGACCATGTGCGGCAACCGGGACCGGGTCGTGCTCATCACCAAGGGGGCCCACCCTGACGCGCAGTGGCGGCCGCGGGTCACCCCCGAGGTGATCGCCGCCGAACTGGATGAGAGCTTGGAGCGCCTACAGACCGACCACGTGGATCTCTACCTGCTCCACCGCGACGACCCGGAGACGCCGGTCGAGCCAATCATCGACTGCCTGAACGCGCATGTCGCCGCCGGCCGCATCGGCGCCTTCGGCGGCTCGAACTGGAGCCCCCGGCGCATCGACGCCGCCAACGCCTACGCCCGTGCCCACGGCCTGCGCGGCTTCTCCGCCAGCAGCCCCCACCTGGCACTGGCTGTCGCCCACGACCCGCCGCACATGGGCCACGCGATCATCTCCGGCGACCGGGAGGCCCTGGATTGGTACCAAAAGCGGCGGTTACCACTGCTGGCGTGGACGGCGCAGGCCCGCGGCTTCTTCTCGGATCGCGCCAACCCTGACGACCCGGAGGCGCGCCGGCGCTTCCGGCGCTACGACGAGGATGGCAACTGGGAACGCCGGCGACGGGTGTGGGACCTGGGTGCACGCATGGGTCGCACGCCCACGCAGATCGCCCTGGCCTGGGTACTCTGCCAACCGCTGGAGATCCACGCCATCATCGGCCCCGGCAGCGTGCCGCACCTGGAGGACGCACTGGGTGCGCTGGATATCCGGCTCTCTGCGGAGGACCTGGCCTGGCTGAACTTGGAGGGATGAGCGGGGTCCGGCGGGCGCGGCAGAGGCCCGCCACACCCCGGCGCAACGCGGGATCCAGCACGCCCCTCAGGCCGCGACACCGGGCGCGGCCCATTCTAGGCTCCGCAGCCCTTACGTGGCAGCGGGGGAGCGGCGTGTGCCCGCTGGCTCGTACCGCCGAAACAGGGCGCCGAAGAGCACGGCATAAGCCAGCTGGAAGGCTGCGGCCAGATACAGCGGAAGACTGAGCGACCCAAGCGCCATCAGGTAGCCCCCCACGCCCGGACCGATCGCGCCGGGCAGGCTCCAGGAGACGTTGTTCAGGCTGCTGGCCAGCCCCCGCCGCTGGTCGCGGACGATACCGACTCCGAAGGCTTGGCGCGCACCGACCGACCCCCGGTTGAGCACCGAGCGGGCCGCATAGAGCACCGCCGCCCAGCCAAAAGTGGGCATCAACGGCATGGCGAGCAGCATCAACACCCCGGCCAGGCGCACCCAAACGATGGCACGTACCAGCCCGATGCGGGCCACCAGTTGACCGGTGACGATCGAGGCCATCCCGGTGAGGATGAAGGTGAGGCCGTAGATCGAGCCGATGGCGCCGGGACCCACGCCGTAGCGCGCGGAGAACCAATACGGGAGGAGCGGGGCGAAGAGGCCGATACCCACGGCATTGACGGCGTTGGAGGCTACCAGCAGCGCCAGGGTACGGTTCTCCTGGCGGCGCACCCGGGCCTCTGCGGCTGGCGGCAGGGAGACGGATGCGTCCCCAGCGGCGGCAGGCGGGGGAGCACCCGTCAGGTGCGGAGGGCGCCCCTGCGCCCCGGCGGGCGGGTCCTCGCGTAGCGCCGCGATCTGCCTGTAGTTCACGACCGACAGGGCGAGCGTAAGGGCGAAGAGGGGCATGTACGCGCGCGTTCCGGGCAGGGCCCCCGCCCAGCGGGGGACGAGGCCGCCAATCAACGAGCCGACGCCCATGCCCCAAAAGCCGATGGCAGCGTTGAGGCTGAACACGGCACCGCGCTCGCTGGCGGGCACGTGGCGGGCGAGCCAGGCCTGCTCGGCCGGAGCGAACGGGCCAGCGGCACCGTTGGCACCCAGACCGTAGCCGAAGACAACCGCGGCAACCGCCAGCAGCCAGCCGCGGGGATCCGCCAGCACAGCGAGGGTGCAGGCCGACAGAGAGGCTTGGTAGATCAACAGGAAGGGGCGGCGTCCCACGCGATCGCTGATCGGCCCAACGGCCAGGCCGAGCACGCCGCCAGCCAGGGAACTGGCCGTCAGGAGGAGCCCGATGGTTCCCGGCTGCCAGTGCAACGCCCGCAGGAAGAGCACAAAGTCGGCGGCGAGGGCGCCCTGGGCCACGCTCCGGAGCGCCCTCGCCGCCATCAGGCCGCGGGCCACAGCATCGAGGCGCCGCCAGCCCGCAGGCAGGTGGGGCGGGGTGGGAGCGGGGGCGGCCGGTCGCGGGTTCGGAGGGGCGGGCGGGTCCGAGGCCAGAGGCTCGGGCAAGATGGGTGGTTGCGTGTCGTGTGGCCCACCAGGGGGCGGTACGCCCCGGACGGACCGATCCTCCTCCTGACCGTTTCGCCACGGCTCCAACTCCGAGGATTGCAGGCAACCGCGTGCTGGCATTTCGCGCTGCACCGGGGTCCGCCCACCCGGCCGTCACCGGGTGTGGGGGCTGCCGGCCGCACCAGCTGGCCTCGGCAAAAGTCCGCTTTTGCGAGGCCACCTGCTCCGATATCCCTTGTCCCCCAAGGGTCCACGATTCTCGGCCGGTGCGGAAACCGAATTTTGCAGAGCCGTCCTAGGAAGCGCAATACGCCCGCAGGACGCTCGCACCTTCCCCACGGTCTCCGGGAAGCCTTTTCAGGAGCGCGCGGCGGACATCGCCCGCCTCCCGATGCCGCGGCGGGCCATCCCTCAGGCCGGAGTCCAGAGGGTCCCCGACACCGCCGGTGGTGCCCAACGGCCGTCCACCCAGGAGAAGAGCCGGTCATCCAGCGGGTAGGGGGATTCTCGAAACTGCCGGGCGATCAGCGCCCGGGCGCGATCCAGCCGCCGCGCGGCGACCTCCGCAGGCTCCTCCTCCCGACACGCGCGCAGGATGACCGCGCACCCGCGGTGCGGGAGCCCGGCCAGGATGCGCCGGGTCTCGAAGAGATGCGCGCAACGCTCCATCGTCGCGGGCAGTAACACCCCGGAGGCGTTGCGCTCGGGGCTCGGGCCGCCGGTCAACGCATACAGCACCCCGGCCACCACCCGCTCCGGCGGCTGTGCGACCGCCTGCAGGTTGGCCAGTGCGGTCCGGTCCACGTCCTGAGCGGAAACGCCCCACGCCGGCAGCTGCTCCAGGGTCACCGCCAACGTGCATTCGGGTTCGGCGGCACCATAGCCCACCCACAACGGTTCGCGCCAGGGCCGGCGCAGCAGGGCCACCAGTGAGGGGAAGCCGTCGCCCCGCCAGAGGCAGGGCAGGAGGTGATCCCGCACGGCGGCAAAGTTCGGCGATGAGGCGGCGACACGACGCAGGCAGGCTGCCACGCCCGCACAGGCGCGAGCGTCGGGCCCCGCGGGATGGCGCGCCGCCAGATCGGGCAGGTCTACAACCCAACGTCTGTCCCCCAGGAAGACCTCCAACACGGCACCGGCAGGGTGCACCCGCCAGTCGGGATCGAGCGCCGCGCGCACACCGTCCGCCACGGTCTGGGCCAATGTCGCACCACGACCCAAAGCCGACCGCCCCCACTTCGCCGGGGCGCACGCCGACCGTGCATGCGCCCTGAAGTCGGATGCATTCTGCCGCAAGATTGTTAAGGTTTCGCGCAGCTTCCATGACCAATCGGTGACGGCAGGGCGATGAGCCTGGCCGTAGGCGCCTGCACGGGATCCCACCGCAGTCTTCGCCCACGTCCGCACGCCACCCGCGCAAGAGATAATTTCCCCGCGGCCGATGGACTCGCTGGTGGAGCGCCGCTCCCGCACCGAAGTCGCGGTGGCCCGCCGTCACGCCGGACGGGCGTTTCAGCGGTTCCTTATCGGCCCCCGCCGAGGCTGCGTCGACGCCCGCCGGGCGGCACTCCGGTTCGCCCCCACCGGAGGCGCGCGGCGGGGTGCAGAGGGGGCGGGGACACACAAAGATCGCGCTGCGCCGTGCCCTGCGCGGCAGGAGCCGGAATGCGGTGGAGGAAGAGTTTCCGCGAGGCTGTGTGGATGGCGGCCAGCCGCCCTGGATGGCGCCGCTGTGGCTGGCGTATGCGGAGGTGCCCGTGTGCAACTGATCAAGGAAGCGCCTACGGATGTCCAAGCCGCCCTGGACCGATTTTCCGGACAGGCCGCGTACATCCACGCCGAGTTGATCCCCGGTGGATTTCTCAGAAACATGCGCGTGCACATCCGGGAGGCCTACCTGCGCGGCGGGGATCGGTGCCGCGTGGCCCTGCGCTGTGCCGACGACGCCTGGGTGCGCATGGAGGACCTCACCCATTGGGAGATCGACCGTGAGGACCGGCTGATCTTCTGTGCCTTCGGCGACGAGCAGCAGCGGCTGGCCCGAACTCTGGAGGTCAGCCTGCGTCCGTTCCCGGCGTGAGGCGACCGTGATGCGGCGGGGAGCCGGCAAAGTCGTCCAGTGGGCCAAGCGGCGGGGGGCCCGGACGGTCGTGACCCACAAACGTTGGTGTTGGGCACCCGCCCTGACGTGACTTTGCCGGGATCCTGCGTGATGCGGTCCGTCCGCTTGACGGCCGGCGGGCGGACCGGGGAGACGCGGGAACGACCGAACACACTGACCAGGGGCGGGGGAATGACGAGCCGCGCGCGGCCTGAGGTCGGGGCAGGATGGGTTTAATCCTGCGCCCGATCGTCCCTCTCCCGCATGGTGCTACGCGCTGCGCGTGGCACCGGGGCGGACGCGGCCTGGAAACAGAGACCGCTCGGCGGGCCCTCCGGCAAGGGGGTGCCGCGCCGCCGCGGGCATCCGGGGCGCACGAGGTTCGGGAAGATGCCCGGCGACCGGGGCGGGGATGCGTGTGCGGGCGCCGTGCAACGGCGGGTGCGGAAGGATGAAGGCATAGCGATGCCAGGAAAAAGGTTGTTGATCGTACTGGCGCATCCGGATGATGAAACGTTCATCTGTGGGGGTGGGGTGGCCGCGTTCTGCGCGGCGGGTGGCGAGGCCATCCTCGCCTGCGCCACGCGCGGCGAGCACGGCAGGCGTCTGGGCAAACCTCCGTACGCCACACGCGAGACGCTGCCGGCGATACGCGAAGCGGAATTGCGGCAGGCCTGCTCCACGCTCGGCATCGCCAACCTGATCCTGCTCGGACTGCGTGACAAGTGCTTGGAATACGAGGACCCCGACGCGTTGGCCGCGCGGGTGGCCGTGCACATCCGGCGCCTGCGCCCGGACGGCGTGCTCACCTTCCACGAGCGGCGCGGGGGCCATACGGACCACTGCGCAATCGGTCGGGCGGCGACGCGTGCGTGGGAGCGTTCGGGGGATGCGGCCTGGCATCCCGAGCAGCTGACCGAGGGCACGCAGGCGTTCCAACCCCCTCGGCTCTACTTCCTCGCCGGTGGAGACGTGGCGGCGCACCCAGACAAGCACGGCGTGGTGCCCGAGCAGCTGACCACGGTCTGCTGCCGCCCGGTCGCCGAACGGAAGATGCGCGCCCACCGCGCGCACCGCACCCAGACACAGCTCGATAGCAAGCTATGGAACGCGGATGAAGCCGGTGTGATCGAGCGCTTCGCCGCCGGAAGGGAGCACTTCCAGCAGGCGAACGCGCCATTTTGCCCCGGCGAGCAGGGACTGCTGGGCATGTATGTGTGAGGCGGAGACGCAGTGGGGTGGGACGTTGGGTGGAGAGTGCTGAGCAGACCCCGTATGCCATGATCGGCGGCGCGGAAACCATCCGTCTTCTGGTCGAGGCGTTCTATGCGCGCGTGCAGCGGGATCCGGACCTCGCGCCGATCTTTCCCGCGGATCTCCGGCCGGTGATGGAACGACAGCGCCTCTTCCTGACGCAGTTGCTCGGCGGCCCTCCGATATACAGCGAACTCCACGGCCCCCCGATGCTCCGCGCCCGCCACCTGCCGCACGCGGTAACCCCCCGGCGCCGGGACGCCTGGCTGCGCTGTATGGCGGAGGCGCTGCAGGAGATCAGGCTGGACGAATTGACCCGCGGCTGGTTGCTGCGACGGCTGGCCGGGATCGCGCAACAGATGGTGAACGCCCCGGACGCGGGTTGACGCGGCCAGAGGGCATACCGGCCGACAGTTACTCGGTGTTGCGCCCGCCGGGCGGACTGCCGCGCGGCGGCCCGGGTCGGAACCGCCTCGGATCTGCCTTCGGCCGGTGCGCCCTGACCGCATCCCCGCCCCGCCTCCGCCCGGGCACACACCTCTTCCTCGCCATCCTAACGACTTCTTGAGGATTCCGTCATCACTGTGTCACCGCCTCCGGATAACTTGCTGCCGGACCGTACCGTCGAGCCGCCCACCGGACCAGATCAAAAACCGGCGGGCAGGAACGACGCGACCGCTGACGCGCGCCTGCAGATGCCCGCCGGACCCGTACCCGCGGCGGCGAGCCGCCCCGGGTCGTGTCCGCTGCACGATGGAACGAGGCGATGGAACGTGGCTGCACCGTCCGAGGGTGTGCGCCGGCAACAGGGAAAGGGTGGGGCCAGACGGACGCCCCCGCCGCGGGCGAAATCCGCGACCAACCGCCTGATGGCCCTGAGTGGGGCCGTCATTGTGGCCGTCTATACCGCAGGCTACGCGCGCACGGCTGTGAGCGCACAGCAGACCAACGTGGCCATGGCGGCGCTGCGGGCGGCGGCAGGTGCGGAACAGTCCGGTTCCTCCCTTGGCGGGACGCTCGGCGCCGGCACCTACGGCTCGTCTCCGCCACCTACGGCGAGCGGGACGGAGACCGCAGGGGGCGCCCAAGCCTCCGCCGCGCCTCCGGCACCCTCCAAGGCGTCGGCGGGCTCGTCAGGGAGCGCGGGCGGAGCCGAATCGGCGCCCGGCGCCTCCGGGACCACGCCGCCGGCGTCCGCTGGGGCGCCGGCGGCCACAAAGTACAAGGATGGGACCTACACAGCCACCGGCTTTGGACCGCACGGCCCCATCCAGGCCACCGTCGTCATCCGACAGGGCCGGATCACGTCCGCGAACGTTACGCAGTGTGGCACCACCTATTCCTGCTCCTACATCCAGCCCCTGATCCAGCTGGTGGTCCAGCGGCAGAGCGCGCCGGCCGACTACATCTCCGGAGCCACCGCCAGTAGCTACGCCTACTACCAGGCGGTGGTCAACGCCCTGGCCAAGGCGTAGCGGCGTGCTGCTGCGGGAGGGGTGGTCTCCACATGCGCGGCGCCCGGCTCACGCGGGTGTTCATGGACACGGCCGTGACCGTCGAGGTGGTGCAGCCCGACGACGGCCAACCATCGGCGGAAGCTTGTGGCGAGGCGATAGGACGTGCCTTCATGTGGTTCGCGGAGGTGGAGTCAGCGTGCAGCCGCTTCGATGCACGTAGCGAGCTCAGGCGCCTGACGCTCTCTCCAGGCCGGCCGGTGCCGGTGAGCCCGCTCCTGTTCCAGGCGGTGAACTTCGCCCTCACCGTGGCGGAGAGCAGCGGCGGCGCGTTCGACCCGACTGTCGGGGGCCCCATGGCATCTCGCGGCTTCGACCGCGATTACCGCACCGGTGATCGGCACTGCCCGGGCGTGACCGCGGACGCTGACGCATCCTGGCGGGACGTCCTAACCGATCCCGAGGCCCGGACGATCACGCTGACCCGCCCCCTGCTCTTGGACCTCGGGGCGGTGGCCAAGGGACTGGCTGCCGACCTGGCCATGCGCGAATTGGAGGGCTTCCCCGGCAGCGCGGTGGAGGCGGGGGGCGACGTGGCGGTCCGGGGCGTCAACAGGCAGGGACAGCCATGGCGGATCGGCATCCGGCACCCCCGACAGCCCGGCGCGCTATGTGCGATTCTGCGGCTGTCCGATGCCGCGGTCTGCACCTCCGGAGACTACGAGCGGCGATCGCCGACCGACGGCGGCAGCCACCTCCTCGATCCGCGATCCGGCCGACCGGCGCAGGCCCTCGCCAGTTGCAGCGTGGTCGGGCCCAGCGCCATGCTCGCCGATACCCTGAGCACCGCCGCCGGCATCCTGGGGCCGGCGCAGGCGATACCCTGGCTACAGGGTCATGGGGTTGAAGCCTTGCTCGTGACCCCTGATCTGCAGCGCTACACCACGGCTGGTTTTGCGAGGTTGGCACAATGCCGATGACGAGCACCGCGACCCGCCCATCCGCCCGGCAGGCGGCCCCGACCGTGCGCCGCTCTCCCTGGGGCAATCTCAGACGCTTTGTGCGCACACCCAAGGGCACGTTGCTGTGGGTGCTCCTCGCTCTGGCCGCCGTGGCCATGGCCCACACCACCAGGAACACGCCGCCAGTGGTGGGGGCCGCGGTGCTCGGAGCGGCCGGGATAGACCTGATCGCGACCCGGGTCCGCCAGGGACGGTTCCTTTTCCCGAGCGGAGCGATCCTCACCGGCCTGATCGTGGCCATGGTGCTGGCGCGGCAGACACCGGCATACGCCGTCCTACTGACGGCTGCTCTGGCGGCGGCCGGCAAGCACGCCCTGCGCACGCGCTGGAGCAACATCTTCAATCCGGCGGTGCTCGGACTGTTGATCGGGAATCTCCTCTTCCGGAGCGGCGAGAGCTGGTGGGGCGCCCTCCCCTACTACGGCTTGCTGGGATTCGCCCTGGTTCTGGCGGCGGCCTGGTACATCGCGGCCAAGGTCAACAAGCTCCCCCTGGCCCTGACGTATTTGGGCGTGTCGCTCGTCGTCTTCACCGCGGCTTCGTTCTCCGGGGCCGCCGCCCAGGTGGCCCAGGTGTTCCGGGCACCGGACATCAACGCGCTGCTGTTCTTCGCCTGTATCATGCTCACCGATCCGCCGACTTCCCCCGCCCGCCACCAGGACCAATGCTGGTTCGGGGCCCTCGCCGCCCTGGTCGGTTCGTCGATCTTCCTGAAGTTCGGGGTACAATGGTTCATCATCGGCGGTCTGCCGGCGGCCAATCTTGCCGAATCATTGCGGCGCCTCGCCGTACGGCCCCCGAATGGAGCGCGCCCGGCCACCGCGCTGAAGGCCGCCCCGCCCAGCCCGGTCGGACGAGCCGGAGTTCCGGGCCAGCGCGGACCTGCGGCGGCAGCGATGGCCCGCACCGCCTCCGGGTCTGCGCGCACCCCCACGGGCAAGTCGGCTCGTGCCCGCCGTGCCTGACGTGCGGTACCGGTGGACGGAAAAGCCCGTCAGCCGGCACCGCGGAGCGCGCGGCCCCGATGGCCGAACCGGTCCACGCAGCAACGGCACCGGACGCACCGTGCACCCCGGCGCCGTTCATCCACCGGCTGTCCCTTCCTTGTCCCCGTCCGGTGCGGGACGGTCAAGGATCAGGTCTTCGAACATCACGGGAGCGGGCATGAGGGCTGGAGCGTCGGCATCCCAGGACGCCGCACCCTCCACCGCTGCGCGCGCCACCTTGTCGCAGTAACGGCAGGCGCGGCAGGACAGCGTGTTGCAGTCATGCTCAAGGAAAAAGCGCAGGAAATCCGGTGGGATATCCGCGTTGCGCACCCTCAGGGAAGTGATGGGTTCCAAGTCGCGCGCGATCTCGTCCCACAGTGCGGCGTGCGGCGCGCCGGCCTCGGCGGCCCGCCTGCGGGCCAGCGCCAGCGGGGCGTGTTGGGACATGCCGATGATTTCAGTGAGCTCCCCGGGATGGCTGCGCGCGGCATAGGCCCGCGTGGCGCGCAGCAGCCAGGCGGTGTCCCTCCCCCGCCCCGCGATTTTGAAGCGGTCCAAGCCGAGGGATTCGTAGACGTGGAGATCCTCCGGCCGGATCCAGCGGGAGCGGATGATCTCGGCCCCGTCGTGCGCGTAACGCCCTGCGCACCAGAACAATTCGTACTCAAGCACGGGACGGCTGCCGGTGGTGGAGTGGAAGGCCGGAGAGATCTGATGCCCGGTGACGTACGGGCACTGAAAGACACAACTGTTGTTGGCGATCAGCTCGAGATCACAGGCGACCGCGCCGCGTATCTCCCGTAGCGCCTGGAAATCCCTGTTTGCCGTATAGTGCAGGATGATGGTGTCGGCACCCATGGCGGCGAACTGCCGCGCCTCCCGCGGCGAGTCGACGTGCGCGAAGGAGGAGATCGAAACCTCCAATTCCGGGGCGAGGTCCTTGGCAAGCGGAATCATCCAGGGCATGCCCACCACCAGGCCGTCGACCCCGGCGGCCACCAGGTCGCGTAGCTGCGCCTGCATTTTGGCGATGAAGTCCGAACGGTACTCGGCGTCACCCAGGGTGGTAACGTTCCAGAGATACAGGAACCGGATGCCCGAGTCATGCGCCAAACGGATGTGCCGCTCCATACCGGCCGGATCGATGTGCGGCAGAATCGAGGACGGGCGACCGCCCCCGATCAGATCCGCCTGCAGCTTGCCATAGACGGCCTGGACGGGTAGACCGGCAAGCCCCCGCAACAGGTCGTCGTCCCAATTCGTCGCCACAATCAGTCGCACGTCACCCTTGCCCTCCGCTCCGGTACATCCGGCGGTGCAGGGCAGAAGCGGCCGGCGATCCGGGCTGCGACGCCCCGCCGGATGCTGCCGGGAACCGCGAATCCGGGGCGGCTACCCTGTGCCGGGCGACGGAAACACCCCAAAGGCGACCGGGAGGGAACCTTCGGGGAGATCACATCCGCCGCGGCGCGCGCCGCCAGCCAACACCGGGCCCACGCTGCAACGCCGCAGGGCAGTAGACCACGTTTGCCGCCCGGCCGGCCATGCCTGGTCGTTCCCTGGGACACACTCCAGATGGGCGCCAGGCTGGACCAGCCGGGGGAGCGCCTCCGCCCGTATGGCCCCCCTCGGCCACGGCACGTCCCGCCCGCCGGCATAGCGGATCAACGGCGTGTCAGTCCACCCGCTGGACGTCCACCGTGCGCCGTTCGGTCGCGGAGCGCAGCACCGCGTCGACCACGGCGACGACCCGCGCGCCGTCCAGGAAGTTCGGGCTGCAGTCCCGGCCGGTGCGCACTGCGTCGATGAACTCGTACATTTGATTCTCGCGGAACGCGAGGCTCGGTTCTGCAGAGAGGGGCGGGACGCCGGTACCGACGGGTGCCCGGAATTCGACGGGCACCTCGACGGGCGCCAGGATGCCGCCCGCGGCGCCCAATTCCAAAACATGAGGATCCCGGAGTCGATAGAATGCGGAGCCTCCGGCGCCATGGATCTCGAAGTCATCGGTGCCATGGTCGCCCTGACCGTAGCCGCGGGCAAGTTTGGTCGATTCGAACACGCCCACCACGCCGCGGTCGAATTCAGCGATGAAGGCGCACCAATCGTCGACCTCAGCCGCATGCATGCGGCCATCCGGAAGCCTCCGCTCAGGCACGAAGATGCGGGTCAGCCCCTGCACCGCGCGGACGGGGCCGAACATGGACTGGGCGTAATCCACGCGGTGGCTGGCCATGTCTCCAAGGTCACCGGACGCGGCCTGGGACTTGATCTGCCGCCATCCGAGCGATTCGTCCGGCCAGTCCATCAGCCGCCGGCTGCGCAGGATCCGCGGCGTTCCGAGGTGTCCGGCGGCGACGACATGCCGCAGGTAGCGCATGGCTGGCACGAACCGGTAGGTGAAGGCGGTCATGTGGCGCACCCGCGCCCGACGCACCGCCTCCAACATGCGCAGGGCCTCCTCGGTATCCATGGCGATCGGCTTCTCGCAAAACACGTGCTTGCCAGAGGCCGCTGCGGCGATGGCGGCGGGGGCGTGCACGTGGTTGGGGGTACCGATGGTCACGGCGACGACAGCGGAACATTCCAGTAAATCCTGATACCGGGTGAAGCAGCGCTCCGGCGGCAGGCCATACTGCTCCGCGCGACGCCGGGCCAGCGCCTCGTCAGCGTCGCACACGGCCTCGATGGTCCCAAGACCCGAGTGCACAATGGCGCGGGCATGTGCGCGATCCGCCTGCCTACCGGCGCCGATGAGGCCGAAGCCGATCCTGTCCACAGGCAAAGCCACCTTTCCCGAGGGCACAGGGGATGGCGCGCCGGCCGATCCGGGCGTGGACCCGGAGCCCGCGGACCGACCCCGGCGGAGCGGCCCCTCACCCGGACCGGGTCGCACCGATGCGCCCAGCCCCGGAGACCCAGGTCGGGGCCAGGATGACGCCGGGCATGCTTCGGCGACCACCGCCGTGGTCCTGTGCGGCAGCGTGCGGGCCGCGGACCCTCCGGCACGCGCTGGTGCGCGGAACCGGCAAAATCGTTGGCGCGCAAGCCCGTCTCCACCTCGTCAACCTCGTGGCCCGGCAGCTTCATGCTGTCCAGGGGCGGCCACCTGTTGACCGTCACGCCCACGAACGATGCGTTTGCCACAGGACAGGAGGGCCTTTGTTGGCTGGGGAGGGGTCGGTGACTCCCCCCGGGGCAAGTGGGGACGCGAGGGCCGACGGCGTGGATCGCCCGGCCGGCACACCACCCGGTCCGGCGTCAGTCCTCCCCCAGCCCGGCTCCCGCCGGCCGCAGGGCCTCCTCCGTCCCCGTCGCCCCGGGCCAAAAGGCCCTGCGTCCCAGCAGCGCCGTAAGGCCGGGGATGAGGAACGTCCGGACGATCCAGGTATCGAGCAGGATGGCGGCCGTCATGCCGATGGCCAGCGTCTGCAGGATCTCCAGCGGGCTGGTGAGCAGCACGATGAAGACGACGACCATCACCAGGCCCGCGCCGGTGATCATGCCGCCGGTCTCGGCGATACCTCGGCGTGCCGCAGCCCGCACCTCCGCCCCGGTCCGCAGAGCCTCCTGGATGCGATGCAGCAGGATGACTTCGTAGTCCATCGAGAGGCCGAAGAGGAGAACGAAGATCAGCGGCGTCACGGTGAGGTTCGGCGGTTGGGGCTGCAGGCCGAACCCGCCGCGCTGAATCGTAAGGACAAGTATGCCTGCGGTCGCCGCCGCAACGAGGCCGTCCAGCACCACGCCCGCCAGGGCCTGCGCCAACGAGCCCGTCGCCGCCACCAGCACCACCAGCGCCACCAGCGCCGCCGCTCCGATCACCCAGGGCAGGCGCCGGTTGGTATGGCGGGTGAAGTCGTGCAGCAGCGCCGTCGGGCCGCCCACCGCTCCGCGGGTGCCAAATGGGAGATTATGGGTCAATGTATCCTGGATCGCGGTCAGCAGTTGCCCCGTCGCCGCTTGGTCCGGACCGCTGGCGGCGGTGACCGCGAGTGCCACCAGATGCGGGTCCACCTTGGGGTTGATGAAGTCGGCCAAGGGGCCCAGGGCCTGCGCGTCCGGCGCCGACGCCGCCGCGAGGGCGAGCCGCGCGGGGGGCAGGCCGATCGACGTGGGAGAGGCGACGACGGCGACATCGGGGAGCGCGGCGATGTCTCCCGTGATGCGCGCGACCACGGTCCAGGTGGCGGGGTCCGATACCGTGCCGGCGAATTCTAGGACGATGGGCAGGGGGGCCACGCTGCCCGGACCCTGCAGCTGCTGTTGCAGCGCCTCGGCCCGCCGCAGGCTTGAGTTCCGCGGGAGCATGACGGCGAGATCAGCCGGCAGAATCACGCTCAGGCGCGTCGCCAGCAGGGCCGGCGCGGCCAGCAGCCCGAGGCCCAGGGCGACGGAGAACCAGGGCCGCCAGGTGCTCCAATCGGCCAACCACCGCCACAGAGACCACCTCTCCATGGCCATCGGGATCAGGCCCCAGCGCACCCTCGGCCCCATCAGCCGTAGGAGCGCGGGCAGCAGGGTGTGGGTGGCCAGCAGCACGCAGACCACCGCCACCGCCCCGCCGAGCGCCAGGCCGCGCCAATAGGAGGTGCCGCCGATGAGCAGAGTCGCCATCGCCAGGGACACGGCCAAACCAGAGAAGAGCACGGACCGGCCCGCCGTGCGCATCGCTTCCCGGACGGCCGCGGGCACGGCGGCGCCCCGGTCGAGGGCGTCGCGGAAGCGGGTGGTGACGAAGAGGGCATAGTCGACGCCGACGCCGAGGGCCAGGAAGCTGACGATGTCGGTCAGATAGACCGAGAGCGTGATGTGGCGCTCCAGCACCGAGAGCATCGCCAAGGCGAGTTCCGCCCCCAGGGCGGCGACCACCAGGGGCAGGACGGACTGCGCGACAGCCCCGAAGACGACGGGCAGCAGCACGAGGAGCACGGGCAGGGCGATGATCGAGCTGCTGTGGAGCGTCCGCTCGGAATCGGTGCTGATCTCCTTGCCGATGGAGGCGGCGTCGACGGCCCGCGCCATGCCGCCGGCTTGCCGCACCTGCGCGAGCAGTGGACCGACCGTCGCGGCCGGGGTGCCGGCCGGCGGCAGCAGCAGCAGGCCGCCCGCGGTGGTGTGGAGCCAGGCGGCGGGTATCCGGATCGAGGCGGCGACGGATTGAAGTCGGGCCGCGGGCAGGCCCGTGAGCAGCGTCGGGCCCGCGGCGGGCGGTGGTTGCAGCACGGCGAGGCGGTCATCGGCCCACACCGACGGACTGCCGGCGACCTGGAGATTCTCGGCCTGAAGGTGGCGCGTCACGGTGACGGCGAAGGGGAACGCGGCGACGGCGACCACGATCCAGAGCGCCACCGCCGTCAGGGGATGTCGCAGCACGTTCAGAAACCACCGGCCGCCCCGCTCCATCGGTCCACACGCTCCCCTGCCGCCGGGTCCGCCCGGCCCCCGCGGGTGCTCGGGGCCACCTGGCCGCGGGAACCCGTCCGGGCCGACGGTATTGCTATCGCGAGAGTCGCCCCTCCGCGGCGTAGATATCGACACTGCGTCGATATCTACGCCGCGTCGATATTATGGGGGTGCAGCGTCCGGGTCAACGGGGTCCGTGCGACCTTCGGGTCAAACCGCACCCGGAAAGGCAAGACGTAGGAGGGTGGGCCGATGCCGCAGCCGCCGCATCAGACGGACCGAAGCCGGAGGACGCAGCTTGCCCTGCGCGACGCGGTGATGCAACTCGCTCTGGAGAAGGGCATGGAGCAGGTGACCGTCCGGGACATCACGGAGCGGGCCGGCATCGACCGCAGCACATTCTACCTGCACTTCGGCGACAAGCGCGCCCTGTTGGAGGCGAGCCGGCGGCAACTGATCGACGAACTGGTCGCGCAGGGCGGATCGTCGGAAACCGTCGGCGGCCGGATTCTGGCCGCCTTCCGGCATATGGCGGGGCACGCCGTCGCCTATCGCGTGCTGCTGGCCTCCGCCGATCCGGAGGTGGACCGGCGCCTGCACGACTATCTGGCCGAGCACGTGGAGCGCGCCTTCCACGAACACATCCGGACGGCGGGCACCCCATCCGCGCCGCCGGCCGACTTCCGGGTGGATCTCTTCGCCCAGTATGTCGCCGGCGGGCTCCGCGCCATCGCCAGATGGTGGCTTGAGGAGGGCATGCCCTACCCGCCCGAGGATATGGCGGCCATGGTGCTACGCCTTCTGCCCGCGGGCGCCGGCGCGCGGACGGCGGCCCCGGCGGAGTAGGTGGCCGCGGCCATGCCCCTTGGGCCCCCAGGCCTCTCCACAGTGAGTGGGCGGGGGGGAGACGCCAGTTGGCGGCCGCCGTCGCAGTGGGATGCGAGGCGCCCGGCAACCGGGGTGAGTGGGGGCCGGATGGGGCTTAACGGGATTGCGTGTCCCTGTTCAGGGAGGTGGCATCTCCACCGTCACCGGTCCCTGACGGGAACCGACGTACAGCCCTGGCTGGCGAGCCGCTGCGGGCACCATGACGCCCGGCAGATGCCCTGCCGCCAGGCCTGGCTAGGGCTGCGCACGCCGTCCGTCGCCCCCCTGCGCGGTCGCGACGCCGGGCAATGCCGCCCGGCGAACCTGAACACATAATCCCGTCAGTAACAGGGCCGGGACGGGCGCCGGCGCCCCACGCGGGGCAGGGCTTGATGGCTGCTCACCAGACATCAAGCGGGATGCGCGGGCCGGCCCGCCCTGGGAACCGCACTACCGGCCCGCGCGTCCGAAAGGCCGGGGGGGGGAGTTGCATGCGCGGACGCCCGGCGTGGGTACTCCTTCTCGGCTTGGTGCTCGTTGGGTGCGCCCCGGCGGTCCGCCGCCCTGCGCCGCCCGCAGCGGCCGGCGCGGCGGCTTCCGCGACCGAGGCGGCGGCGGCTGAGGCGGAGAGGGCAGGGGCTGCGGCCACTGCGGCGCGGGCGGCAGCGGCGCCGGCCTCCGCCCAGGCGCGGGCCGGCGGCACCGTCACGACGACGTCGAACCCGGTGCGGCTGCACCCCTCCGCGCCACGTTCCGCGTCCGCCGTCGCCGTCCACTTTGTCGACGCCCTGCACGGCTGGGCGATCGCGGGCTGCACGGCGCCGCAGCCCTGCATCCTCCTGGCCACGACGGACGGCGGGCACACCTGGACGCAGCAGTACCAGACGGATGCCCAACTGACCCAACTGCAGTTCCTGAACGGACAAGTGGGCTTCGCGACGGGTCCGAAGACCATTCTGGCCACCGGTGACGGCGGGGCCCGCTGGCTCGTCCGCGACAGCGCCGCCGCACCGCTGCAGTCCGTGCAGTTTGTCACGGCGGCTACGGGCTGGGCCATCGCCGGCGGGAGGCTGATGCAGTCCACGGACGGCGGCGGACGCTGGACCGAGGTCTTGGCCACCGGCACCTGTTCGTTCTCCTCGCTGAGCTTCCCCGATGCGGCCGAAGGCTGGGCCGGGGGCCAGGGGCCGGGCGGCCCGTGCCTCTACGGCACGAGCGACGGAGGCAAGACCTGGACGGTCTCGTTCGACGACGCGCAGGGCACCCCCGTGGGCACGGCGATCGCCGCGTGGGCGGCGGCGACCTCTCAGGCTCCCAGGTCCGTCGCCGCCGGCATGCGGGGCGGTTGTCCCGTCCAGGTCGACTTCACCGCCCCGACCACCGGCTGGCTCTCCCTGGTCTGCTACAACCTGCAGTACACGGGCGCCCGGGTGGTGTTGCGCAGCACCGACGCCGGACGGTCATGGCATTATGTCTGGGGCCTAGCGGACTGCCTGATGGGATGCGAAGCGGATTCGGGCGACCTGCCCGCGCTCTTCTTCCTCGGCGGTACCACCTCCTGGCGCCTGGGGCCTGGCGGTTCACAGCAGGCGCCCTTCCTTACGGTCCAGCGCAGCACCGACGCCGGTGGCAGTTGGGTGAAGGGCAGCGTGGACTGCCGCGCGCTGGGCTTCTGCCAGCACATGGACTTCATCGATGCGGCGCGCGGGTGGATGGCCACACCGGCCGGCATCTTCGCCACGGCGGACGGCGGGCTGAACTGGCAGCGCCAGTGGCCCGCGGCGTACGGCGGACCGTTCGCGGCGGTGGCTTTCACGGGGGCGCGGCACGGCTTCGCCGTGCCGCTGTATGCCAGGAACACCATCGTGGAGACCGCCGACGGGGGCGCGACGTGGGGTCCCCTGGCCGCGTTCAGGGATACGACGTTCCTGACGGGCGTGGACTTCACGGACGCTTCGCGCGGCTGGGCTTGGACATTCGCCGACGGGGCGACGATCGCGCTGAAGGCCACGGGTGACGGTGGACGGACATGGACCGACCGGTCCCTGCCCGCGGCGATGGCGAACATCTCTCCCGTCCACATCGGCTTCGCCGGCATAGGCAACGGCTGGCTCATCGACGGCAGCGGCAACGCGTGGGCCACGACGGACGGCGCCAAACAGTGGACCGCACTGCCCCTCGCCGGCCTGAAGGCGTGCCCCGATCTGACCACCGGGGACGGTGGGGGCGCCTGGCGCCCGGCGTTGTGCCCCACAGGGTTCCGCGGTCTTGTCTCATCCGGGGGGTGGGCCGCCGGGGACGGGGGAATCCTCCACAGCCTGGATGGCGGCCACACTTGGACCCTGCGCCCCTGGCCCGACCTCCGCCCGGTTTCGATCCAGTTCACCGACGCAGCCGACGGGTGGCTGCTCACTCAGAGCGGCACGCTCTGGAAGAGCACCGACGGTGGGGTTGCCTGGACGCCGGTGAGCCCCTAAGCGCCTCGCCGCCGCGAGGGAGGAGCCCCCGGTGGGCGGATCGTCACCCGCGCGGCCAGGGGTCGGGGAGCAAATCCGCGAGACGGCACCGGAAACCGGGCAGGACCGGAGATCCTCGATGAGGGCGGCCTCTGATGCGTACGCGAACGCGCACCTCCGTCCCAGGCGGGTGCTGCTCCACCCGGCGTCGGCGCACGTCGGGCACCAAGACGGAGCGCACATCGCAGGTGTGGAATTGCCGAATCGCCGATCGCCACCGTGCGGTCCCTGGGAGAGACCACGTCCACGACCAGGTCCGGGGGCATCTCGGCGAACGCCTCGGGACCGGCGATCGTTTGCAACCGCGCCGTGCGCTCAAAGGCGACGGCGTCGAGGGCGCGCAGGGTGTCCGCGTCGTGCGCGTCCGGTGCGAGGCGGTGCTCTCGGCGTCCTCCGGGACCGCAGTCCGGATGACGATGCCGGCGGACACGGCGCCCACCGCCGGCTGGCGGGGGCAGGCGCGGCGCCGGCGGGAGCGAATCCCGCCGGGTGCACACGCCGCTCCGCCGGGGAGGGCCCTTGCATGACCAGCCTGCCCCCCGGCTTCACCCTCGGGGCCGCGGAGATCCGGGGCGCCGCCGGCCGCGCCTGGCTCTCCGGCCTGCCGGCCCTCCTCACGGAACTCGCGGCGCGCTGGTCGCTCGACCTCGCCCCGCCGTTCCCCCGGCTGTCCTACAACTACGCCGTGCCAGCGCGCCGCGCCGACGGGAGCGCTGCGGTACTGAAGCTCGGCTTCCCGGGCGACCGCGAGTTGGCCACAGAGGCCGAGGCGCTGCGGCTGTTCGACGGCAGGGGCGCCGTCCGGCTGCTGGCGGCGGACGTGCCGCGCGGCGCGCTGCTCCTGGAGGCGCTGCGGCCCGGGACGCCGCTTGGCGACGACCCGGCTGACGACGCACACGCCACCTCCGTCGTCTGCGCGGTGCTCCGCGAACTTGGGCGCGTGCCGCCGCCCCCCGGCCACCCGTTCCCCACCACTCCGGACTGGGCGGCGGGGCTGCTGCGGCTGCGCGCCCGCTTCGCCGACGGCACCGGACCGCTCCTGCCCGGGCTGGTCGACCGGGCGGAGCGGCTGTTCTCCGAGTTGCACGCCTCCGCGGACGCCCCCAGGCTCCTCCACGGCGACCTGCACCACGGCAACGTCCTCGCGGCGGAGCGGCGGCCCTGGCTGGTGATCGACCCCAAGGGTGTCGTCGGCGAGCCGGCGTACGACACGGGAGCGTTCCTGCGCAATCCCCTCCCGGGGATCCTGCGCACGCCGGACCCCGGCCGGTTTCTGGCGCGGCGCCTCGACCAGATGGCGGAGGAACTCGGCCTGCCACGTCCCCGCCTTCAGGCGTGGGGCCTGGCGCAGGCAGTCCTCTCCGCCTGGTGGATGATCGAGGACCACGGGGGCGGCTGGGAGCCGGCCGCGGCGCTGGCGGAACAGCTGGCGGCTCTGCCGGGGGTGTGAACAAGGTGCCATGCGTGGTCGGGTCCCCGGCGACGACCGCGGCCGACACTTCGAGAGAGAGGGGGGTATGCGAGCGATGGAAACCCGTGCCTTCGTCCACGACCCGTCCATGATCCGCGAGGGCCGGACGTACTACGTGTTCTCCACGGGCAACCCCACGGTCGGCGGCGGCGGGATCCAGCTGCGGGCCTCGGAGAACCTCCGAGAATAGCGGTTCCTCGGGACGGCGACGCCGGACATCCCCGCGTGGATCCCCGAGCGACTCGAGGGGGTCCGGAGCCTGTGGGCTCCCGACATCTCCTACTACAACGACCGCTACCAGATGTATTACGCCGGCTCCCGCTTCGGCAAGAACACGTCGGTCATCGGCCTCGCCACCAACGCGACGCTCGACCGGAACTCCCCGGACTACCGCTGGGTGGACGAGGGCCTGGTGGTCGAGACGACCGGGAAGCAGCCCTGGAACGCCATCGACGCCAACTTCGTGCTCGACGGGCAGGGCGTGCCCTCGCTGAATTTCGGGTCCTTCTGGACCGGCATCAAGATGGTACGGCTGGATCCCGCCACCCGCAAGCCCGACGGGACACACCCGCAGATCCACGCGCTGGCGACGCGGCCGGACCCGCCCCACGCCGTCGAGGCGCCCTGCATCATGCACCGCCCGCCCCACTACTACCTGTTCGTCTCCTTCGACGTCTGCTGCCGGGGCGCCCACAGCACCTACAAGATCGCGGTCGGGCGCTCGGCGTCCGTCACCGGCCAGTATATGGACGCGGCCGGGAAGCCCATGCTCGACGGCGGCGGGACGATCCTGCTGGAGACGGAGGGGGCGATGATCGGCCCCGGGGGCCAGTCCGTCCACCGCGAACCGGACGCGGACCACCTCGTCTACCACTACTACGACGGCGACAACGACGGCCGGCCGAGGCTCCAGATCCGCGAGATGCACTGGTCGGACGACGGCTGGCCGCGCCTCGGCGCGCCGATCATCGAGCGCCAGACGCCATAGCCGCCGGCAGAGGCGCCGGGCGGGCGTCCAGGGGATTCGAGCCGCGACAGGTGTCGCGGCCCAATGCCCTGCGCTCACCCTGCCTCGTGCGGCGGCGGTGTCTACACCAGCGTCACCCTGCGGGCCTACGGGGCGACGATGAAGCCCTCGCGCAGCACGTCGGCGTGGTAGGCCGGCGTGCGGAGCGAGCCGACTTCGATGCCGCATCCGGCGGCGGGCGGGAAGGCGGCGCGGCGGGGGCCCACCGGCGCGGGGTGCGGGGCGGGGACGACGGAGACCGGAGGGAAGGGCGGGGCGGGGACGGCGGGAAGCATGCGCAGTCCTCCGGGCAACCTATATGGAGGACGGGCGGCGCACGTGGCGCGGGCCGGGGGGGCGGAGCGGCGGCCACGGATCCACCGGGCCGGTCCCCGCGACGGGGACGTCGCCACCGGGGCGTGGGCGCGCGGGGTCGCGAGGCCGGGGGGCAAGGGGCCGGGGGCCCATCCCGGACGGTCCAGCGGGCTTCATGGAATCTCAACAGCGACCGTCTATTGTCTTCGATAGACAGCGCACCGGCCGGACCTCGCGGCGGTGACGGGCGGGCGGTGCGTCTTGTACCGGGGAGGCGACGACCATGTTCCTCCGCCCCATGGGGCTCGTGATGCTGGCCAGCAGCGTCTTCTGGCTCGTCCTGCTCGTCGGCTTCGGGTTCCTCGTCTACGCGGCGCTGCGCAGTTGGTCGATGCCCGCCGCGCGCGGGCCGCTGGCGGCGCAGGATGCGCTCGGCATTCTGTCGGCGCGGTACGCCCGTGGCGAGGTCGGCCGGGAGGAGTACCTGCAGATGCGGAAGGACCTCACCACGCCGGACGGTGATCCCAAGTGAGCGTGAAGCGGGCAACGCGCACCGGGCTGATCCTCTGCGCCGTCGGGGTCCTGGGGCTCCTGCTGACGCGCGTCGCCGCCGTGGCCTGGGTGGGACGGGTGGCCTATGGCGCGCCTGCGGCGCGGCAGCCGCGATTCACCGCTCCGCTGCGTCCGGGGCGCGGCGCGGGGTTGTGAGGCTACTGGGAGGCGGGGATACCGAACGGGTCGTCGGGGATGCCGCGCAGGGGCCGGGGCGGAGATCCTCCGGATGCCCGCACGCCGGATCACCTCACCCCAGCGGCCGCTGATCGCGGCGGAGCGGCATGATGTGCGCCATGGGCGCTGTTCTTGCAGTGGCGGCTGGAGGCGCGGCAAGCGCCTGGGATGCCACGGACTGTCAATCTGCCGTAGCCCTTGGGGGACGCTGGTCCGGAGCCTGGGCGCAATGCGACATGAGGACTTGCACACCGGGCGGGAGCACCGGAGACATGGGCGCATGGCAACCGCGCGGGCGAAAGCGGTGCGCTGCGTCCTCGTGGGCCGTGCGCGAGGGCTGGGAGGATCCCCGCGCACGCGGCGGGTAGGCCGCATCTCCTCCGCCCCCCATCTCATTTCAGGCATGGGAGCGCCTCAGCGCAGGACCGAGGGGCGCGCGATCTCCGCCGCCGCAGCCCGCAACTCGGCATCCCCCATCGTCGTGGTCCGACCCTCGTCGTAGCGGGCCTGCACCCACGCGGCCAGGGCGCGCACGCGCGGATCGTCCTTGGCGACCTCCTCGCCGCATGCAGACTGCCACCAGGCGGCGATGCCGGCCGCGCCGGAACGGTCGGTGATGGTGACGCCCGGTTGCAACCCGAGCAGCCGCTCGGGGTCGAAGGGCAGGTAGACGGCGGGGTCCTTGAGCAGCCCGTCGGCGTGGATCCCCGCCGCGGTGCTGAAGGCCTGGGCGCCGGCGAGGGGCGTCATGGGCGGGACGGCGTAGCCGCACTCCTCCTGCAGATACCGGACAGCGTCGCCGATGGCGGCCGTGTCCGGGGTGGTGTCGCCGGTCAGGCCGATCCAGTGCATGACGAGGGCCTCGACCGCCGAGTTGCCGGTGCGCTCGCCGAAGCCGAGCAGGGTGCCGTTGGCGGCGCCGCACCCCGCCAGCCAGGCGGCGAGCGCGTTGGCGACGGCCAGGTGGAGGTCGTTGTGCCCGTGCCACTCCAGTTGCTCGGGCTGCAGGCCCCGCGCACTCAGGGCGGAGATGAGGGCGGGGACCGACCGCGGGGCGGGCGCGCCGGCGAAGGGCAGGCCCAGGCCGAGGGTGTCGCAGAGCCGGAGTTTGAAGCCCCGCGGGCCGCAGACGCGGGCCAACTCGCCCGCCAGCGGGAGGACGAAGCCGTCGATGTCCGCGCGCGTGACGTCCTCCAGGTGACAGCGGGGCAGGATGCCGGCATCGACCACCAGACCCGCCATGCGCGCATACTCCTGCAGGGCGCGCTCGCGGTCCCAGCGGAGCTTGCGGTAGATGTGGTGGTCGGAGCAGGACATGAGCAGGCCGGTCTCGCGGAGCCCGGCGGCGCGCACCAGGGGGAGGTCCTCGGGGCGTGCGCGGATCCAGCCGGTGACCTCCGGCTGCGCGTACCCCCGGGCGAGGCAGCGGTCCACCGCCTCGCGATCGTGGCGGCTGTAAAGGAAGAACTCGCACTGGCGCACGGCGCCGTGGGGACCGCCGAGGCGGTGCAGCAGGTCGTAGAGGTGGACGATCTGATCGGGGGTGTACGGCGCCCGGGCCTGCTGCCCGTCGCGGAAGGTGGTATCGGTGACGAAGGGCATCGTGGGTGCCGGAGCGGCCCCCACGATGCCCGAGTTCCCGGCCGGGAGGGCGGAGGGAACGGGCCCGGGCCACGCCGGCGGCGCGGTGAACGGGAAGAGTTCCTCGTAGTACCGGGGGGTGTCGGACACGGCGGCCACCTCCGGAGGGTTTGCCCCTATACGGTAGTGCCGCCGCGGCGCAGCGGCAAGTGAATGGTGGAGCCGCCAACGTTTACGATATGTGAATGTGCTGGCGATACGGGCGCTGCACCCTCGGGGGCGACGGCAAGGACGGGGCGCACGCGTTGGTGTCGGCGCTGCGGCGACTGCGGGGCGCGTGAAGGCGCCGATCCGACTAGCCCTGCCCGCGGCCTGGCCGGGCGCGCCCGAGGAGACGCGCCGCATCCGGTGGGTCGACCCGCAACCGGCTCTCGTCGGCGAACACCCACCCCCACCACTCGGGCGGTGGGCCTGCCGCGGCCGGCGGAGGCTCGGGCCCGGCGGGCCGGCGCCGAGGATGCGCCGACGATCCTTGAGGTCACAAAAGCTGCCAACGGCGAGTATGCAGGATCGTGGGTGCTGAGCGCCGCCGCGGAGGACATCGGCGATGTGCGCCGCGATCTGGAGCGGGGGTGCGCATTCGTCGCCGCGGTGGGGGCGGAGTGCGTGGGCGCGATCCGCCGCCGGCTGCTGGAGGATGGCGGCGGCTACATCAAGCGCCTGGCGGCGCTACCGCAGTGGCGGCGCCGAGGGGTCGCGACCGGCCGGATGCGGGCGGCGGAGGAGCACCTACGGCGGACGGGGCGCAGCGTTGCACGCTGGGCACGGTCGCCGAGAACGCCGCTGTAACCGCGTTCTACCTCGCGCTCGGCTATCGGGCCACGGAGACGAGGGAGGTCCCGCAGCGCGGGTTCACGGCGTACACCTGGGAGAAGCGGCTCGACGTGCCCATGTGATCGGGGTCCCGCGGGACCGACCTCCGCCGACCGGACGGGTGCCGCGACCGAACGGGGGCGAGCCGTGGCTTCAGGGACAGTGCTTGCCGACGGGGATCTCCGACTCCGCCCGGTGTCGCTGCCGGGCGATGCCGCCCGCGCGCTCCCCTGGTATCGGGATCCCGAGGTGATGTGGCTCTCCGAGGGCGATGCGGCCGCGCGTTACGATGCGGCCATGATCTCCTCGATGTACCGCTACCTGCTGGAGCGCGGTGAGGCGTACATCGTGGAGATCCGGGCGGCGGAAGCATGGGTCGCCCTCGGGGATGCCGCCCTCTGCACAGACTGCATCCCCATCGTGATCGGCGTGCCTGAGCACCGCTCCAGGGGGCTGGGGTCCCGGGTCCTGCGGCTGCTGGTCACGCGGGCGCGGGCGCTGGGGTGGCGCCGCATCCGCGTGAAGGGTGTCTACACCTACAACCCCCGGACACGCCGGCTCTACGAGCGGGCCGGCTTCCGGCTGACCGGGCTCCGGCCGGCACAGGGCGGGCAGGACGCCTGGACGTTCGATCTCCTGCTTTGACATCCTCCGCCGACTGAAGTCGGCGGAGGCCCTTTCGGTTTACGGGCGCCTCACGGCCCCTCCGGTTCCTGCTTCCTCGAGGGGGCCTGGCGGCATCTCACCTGATGGTGGCAGGCCGAAAGACGCGGATGAGCGCATCGGGGTCTGCCGCTTGGGGGGAGGACGGCCCCCCTACCCCCGCCGGCGGGCCAGCAGGCTGAAACTCAGCGGCACCCGGGGCGTGCCGGGCGGGCAGGTCCACTCCCCCTCCTGCCCCGGCACCGGCCAGCCGAACTGGCGCCACACCGTCCAGTCGTGTTCAGCCAGACACTCCAGACGCAGGCCATGGCGGATCAGGATGGTGACGGCAGCTGCAGAAGGCGCAGGCCCATCACGTCGCCGAGGGCGGAGACCTTCCGGCGTCTGGGGCCGCGGCCGTTCCGGAGCCAGCCCTCCACGTCATAGAAGCGCCAGCTCAGATGGATCCCTGCCCGCTCGTCCCAGTTGGCGCGGTTGGCCGCGAGCCGTTCGGCCTCCGGGCCGCGGCCTCCGGGTCCGCCGGTCCGGGTGCACGCGGTACGCCGATCGCATCATCCATGGCCGACCCCTCCGGCAGAATGCGCGGCCGGAATCCTCGCCGCGCCTCGATCGCGGCGGGCGGCACTCCCCCCTCCGGGGTCTTCACCCCACGCGGCAGTGCCGCGCGGGGGCCCCGGTCGTAGCCGGCGAGCGCGTACATGCCGCGGTACTGGCCACCGGGGCGCCGGTGTCCGGCGCCCCGGTGCACCTCGTGTACGCCGAGTACGATCACAGCCGCATCCTCGCCCAGCACCGGGTCCCGGTGCGCCCCCGGCGACACCGTGCGGACGCTCGCCCCCCGGGTCGCGGCGGTCGAAGGCCCGCTCTACGTGGAGGTCCTCCGGGGCATCGCCGGCGGCGCCGTCTCTTTGGAAGATTGAGCCCTGCCGGCACGCCCCTGCGTCGGAGGGCCGGCGGGCCCGCTCGCCCGCCGCGGGCGCGAGGGGGACATGGCCGGCCCATCCGCTTTCGGCGGCGGCCCACCCGGATCGGGGGCCGCCGCCGCGGATGCCCGCCTGGGCCTGGCCGGCGTCTTCGCCGGGGTTGGGTCGGCCCCACCTTCGGCCGCAGCGGCCCGGCCAGCGGGCCTGGGGGCGGGCTCCCCCGGCCCCGGACGGGGCTGGTCGTAGATGAAGGACACCCGTCCGGTTGCGCGGTCCAAGCGGAGGCGCGCTTCAAACTTCTCCCCCGTCCTGGAGACGAAACCCTTGACGGCACGCTTAGTCTCACCGCCGGTCAGCAGTTCGCGCACCTGCGCCGCGGTGAGTTCCTTGCCGGCGATCTTCTTCCAAACGATGAATCGACAGGCGCCGGACTCGGGACGCCAGTTGGCACAGCCGAAGCCGGTCCGCCCCTCGACCACGTGCCCCCCGCAACGAGGGCAACTGCCGATGACGTCCTTGGCGGCCGGCACTGGGGCCACCCGCTTCTGGGCGGCCACATCCGCCACTATGCGCCGGGTGAGGTCCGAGAGGCCGGCCAGGAACTCGCCGGCATCGGCGCTCCCGCGCTCGATGTCCCCGAGCCGCCGCTCCCACTCCCCTGTGGTCTCCGGCTGGCGCAGTTCGACGGGCGCCAGGGCGACCAGCTTCTCCCCCCGGGGAGTGGGGATCAGGGCCTTCTTCTCCCTGTGCACGTATTCGCGCTTGATGAGGGTCTCGATGATCGCGGCCCGCGTCGCGGGAGTGCCAAGTCCGCGCTCCCGCATAGCCTCCGCCAGTTCCTCGTCCTCGACCAGCCGACCGGCGTGCTCCATGGCCCGCAGCAGCGTGGCCTCGCTGTACCGGGACGGGGGCTTGGTCTGCCGCGCCTCGGCCTTGGCCGAGACGCAGCGACTGGGTAGGCCGGGATGCAGGGCCGAGAGGTCGCCGGCATCCGGCTCCAGATCCGCAGCCTGCCCCTCGCTGTCCGCATCCGCCTCGGCCGCCGCGCCCTTCCGGCTTCGGGACTTCCCGTCCTTGGCCATCGCGGCGATCGGCGGCTCCACCTCGCGCCAGCCGGGGACGGCGAGGTGTCGGGCACGGCTGCGGAAGGTCTCCCCCGCGATCTCCGTCACGACCTCGGCGTCGTCGTAGACAGCCGGCGGCAGCAGGGCAGCGAGAAAACGGCGGACCACCAGTTCGTAGATGTTGGCCTCGTCCGACGCCAGTTTCTCCGGGTCCGCCGGTTGGGCGGTGGGGAGCAGGGCATGGTGATCGGAGACCTTGCTGTCGTCAACGACGCGCTTGCCCGGATGGGGCGCTCCGGCGGCCAGCCGTCCGGCGACCGGCACCAGCGGCCCCCTGATGGCGCGCAGCCGCGCGGGAAACGTGGCGAAGGTTTCCTCTGAGACATTCCGGCTGTCCGTGCGCGGGTACGTCAGGACCTTGTGCCGCTCGTACAGGGCCTGCGCGGCCTCCAGCGTCGCTGCGGCTGTGATGCCGAACCGCGCGTTGGCTGCGCGTTGGAGGTCGGTGAGGTTGAACAGGCGCGGCGGCGCCTCCTCCGTCCGCTTCCTCAGGGCGGAGGCCACATGGCCGATCCGGCCCTTGACCGCGGCGACGATGCGCTCAGCCTCTGCCTTGGACCGCAGGCGGTCCTGCCTGTCTTTGAACCATCGGCCGTTATAGCGTGCGCCGCCCTCGGCCTCGAACTCGGCCAACACGGCGAAGAAGTCGTCGGGCTTGAAGGCCCGGATCTCCGCCTCGCGGGCGCAGAGCAGGGCCAGGGTGGGGGTCTGCACCCGCCCGGCGGACCAGAGGCCGCCGTGGCGCGCCGACAGAGCCATGGTCGCGTTCATGCCCACCACCCAGTCCGCCTGCGCCCGGGCGCGGGCCGCCTGGGCGAGGTGGGTCATCGGCGGGCGCAGGGCGGCAAAGGCCGACTTGATCGCGGCGGGGGTGCTCTCGCTGAGCCACAGCCGCTGCGTGGGACCTCCCCAGCCGCAGAGCTCGGCGATATACTCCCAGATCAGTTCGCCCTCGCGCCCAGCGTCGGTCGCGACCACGACCTCCTCGGCCTGCCCGAGGAGCGCGCGAATCGTCTCCAACTGATCGGTGCGCTCCCCGCGAGGTCTCAGCCCAAAACGATCGGGGAGCACCGGCAGGAACTCCAGGCGCCACCGGCCCTGTAGTTCCGGGCGGTAGGCCTCCGGCGGCAGCAATTCGGCCAGATGCCCGAGGGCCCAGCTCCATGTGGCGTAGCGGCCGGCGATGTAGCCCCCGGCACGCTTGGCGCCAGGGTCCATCACCCGCGCCAGATCCGCCGCAACGGAGGGCTTTTCGCTGAGGACAAGACGCACGGGGACACCTCCCAGCCGGCAGGGGAAAAGGCCGCGACGACGGTCGCGGCTCGAAGTGTATCTGCTCCCCGATTCCCGATGGCACCTTCCAACCCCTGCCATGACCTTCGCCGGGGTGGCGGCGGCGCGGGTCCGGGGACATCCACCGCGCATCCGCAGCCTCGTCCTGCGCCTGCCCGTACCAGCCGGAGTCGGATGCGACATACCGCAGGCCTGCGCCCGGCGGTCGAGAGGGTCAGCTCGCGGATGACCTTGCCCGGGCCGGATCCAGGCAGTGTCGGCCAGGGCGCAGGGCTCGCTCAGGGTAAGCACAAGGTGATTGCCACCCCGGAAGGTCGCCGGTCCTCCCGCGGCTTCGGGCCAGCCCCCCGCCCGACGGCGGCAGGTGGCGCACAACCACCAACGCGCTCCGGGCCGTTGGTCACGCCTCTGGGGGCGTTGCGGGACGAGGAGCGGCAGGCTGCCACGAATCAGATTCGCGGCAGCCTGCCCTCCGCTGGCGCCTCGCCCGCCGCGCAGGCGAGCAGGGCGGACAGGGAGGCGGATGTCGCGTCATAGGCGAGGAGGACGCGCCCTTCGGGGAGGGCGTCGGGGATGGGCAGCGTGACCAGGACGTGGGTATCGGCGCCCAGGGACAACCACGGGCCTCCCCCGCCGTCGCGCAGATCCGCCGCGGGCCAGCGCGCCGAGGCTGCGGCCACCAGGGACGGCGGGGTGGCCTCCGAGCCGCGGAGGAAGGCGGGCCGGGCCGCCGCGGGACCGGGTTGCAGTTCGGTGATCGAACGCCTGGCGATCTCGGCGGCCAGCCGCAGGTCCGACGGCCGCTGGAGGAGGTGCGCGACCGCGTCGGGTTCGGGCGCGCCGCGGTGCGCGAGGTTCCAGGCGCGCTTGACGGCCAGCACTCGCCCGACGGCCTCGGCCAGGCGCTCCCGGGGCAGGCGCCCCGCCGCGACGGCGCCGACGACCGCGTCGCGGACCTCCCGGTGCTCCCGCGGTCCGTGACCGACCACCACGATGTCCGCACCGGCGGCGAGGGCCAGCACCGCTGCCTCGCCCACGCTCCCGGCGGCCCGGACGCAGCCGGCCATGCCCAGGGAGTCGGTCACCAGCAGGCCTTCGAAGGCCAGCGCCTCGCGCGCCAGGCGGTAGAAGGTCGGGGAGAGGCTGGCCGGCAAAGGCGGAGGGGAGGTACCGGGGCGCACGCTGCGCGGCGGCAGGCCCTGCTCCTGTGCCGGCAACCCCTCGACCGCCGGTACGGCCAGGTGGCCGAGCATGACGCCGGCGACGCCGGCCCGCACGGCCGCCGCGAAGGGCACCCATTCGCGGGCGCGCAGCAGCGCCTCGTCCGCGGCGAGGACCGGTAACGCGAAGTGGCTGTCGGCGGCGGTGTCGCCGTGCCCCGGGAAGTGCTTGGCGCACGCCAGCACCCCGCCCGCCTGCAGGCCGTCGGTGAAGGCCGCCGCCAGGGCGGCGGCGGCCTCCGGGTCCGCGGAGAAGCAGCGGCTGCCGAGCCCGGAGTTGTCCCGCGTCCAGAGGTCGCAGACGGGCGCGAGGTCCCAGTTGACACCGACGGCCTGGAGTTGGCCGGCCGTGGCCCGACCGGCCTGGCGCGCCAAACCAGGGTCGCGCGCGGCGCCGAGGGCCAGCGCCGCCGGCATGGTCGACGCAGAGAGGGGAAGGCGGCAGACGCGCCCGCCCTCCTGGTCCGCCCCCACAAGCAGGGGTGCGCCCACGGGACTGCGCAGGGCCGCCGCCTGAAGGGTTCCCGCCCGCCGCGCCGCGGCGGCCAGATCCCGCAATGCCGATCCGAACAAGACCACCGCGCCGAGCCCGGCCGCGACCAGTTCGTCGGTCTGGGCCTCCTGACCCGCATCCTCCCCGGCCGCCAGCACGGCCAGGGCCTGCACGGACAGGGGGAGGTCCGCCGGGCCGGCAGCTCCGGAGGGCCCCACCGGACCCGTCAGCACACGCAGTTCGTCATCCAACGGCATCGCCTTCCCCGGCGGCGGCCGGGATGAAGCGACGCACGGCCTCCGCGACGCCGTCGCCGAAGCGGGCGGAGGCGGTGAAGTCCGCCACGGCCGTGAGGGCCGGTACGGCGTTGGCGACGGCCGCGCCCACCCCGGCGTAGCGGATCATGGGCAGGTCGTTCTCGCCATCGCCCACGGCCATCACCGCCGAGCCGGGCACGCCGAGGGCGTCGGCCAAGCGGGCGAGGGCGGTGCCCTTGTCGACGCCGCGGCGGCTGATCTCCAGATAGTGGGGATAGGAATTGGCGAGTTCCAGGTACCCGGCGGCGACAGAGGCCAGGGCGGCCCGGACCTCGGGCTGGCGGTCCTCCGGTTCGATGATCAGGAGCTTGGTCGGCCCAACGGGGGGCGCATATGCCAACGTCGGGTCCACAGTGTAGGTGACGCCGGCGAGCTCTGCATACGCCTCGGCGCGCCCGTCTTCAAAAGGCACATAGAGGGCATCGTCCAGATAGGCCTGCACGAAGTAGCCGCGCTGCCGGCACAGGTCGCCGACGGCGTGGGCCGCCTCCAGCGGCACCGGGTCGGTCCAGCCACCGCCGTCCGGCAGGCGTACCAGCCCACCGTTATACGCCAGGAGCGGGCCGTGCAGGCTGAGGCGCTCGCGGACCGCGGCTGCGGAGCGCAGCATGCGTCCGGTGGCGAGGGTGACGTGCACGCCCGCCCGCTCCGCCGCCTGCAGGGCCGCGCAGCCCGCGGGGGCGATCTCCCTGCCGGGTCCGAGGACGGTGCCGTCAAGGTCGAGGGCGAGGAGACGGATCACGGTAAAACCCCCTTGGCAGAGTGCTCCGGATGGAACCGGCGACCGGGACCAGGGAATCGGCAAACGCCCTGCGCAGGGGCCGCCGCGCCGGCAGTCAGTGAACCAAATGCGTCAGCGCAAAACTGATGACACTGAGCAGGACGGTGCCGACCAGCGCGCTCCAGAAGTCACGCACGGCGAAGCCGGGCACCACGGCACTGGTCAGCAGCAGCATCAGCGCGTTGATGACAAAGGTGAAGAACCCGAGCGTGAGGATGTTCAGCGGCAGCGTGAAGAGCAGGAGGATCGGGCGGATCACGGCGTTTACGACCCCGAGGATCGCTGCGGCGATCAGCGTCGGACCGATGCCGCGCAATGAGATGCCCGGCAGTAGGAGGGCTGTCAGATAGAGGGCGGCGGCGTTGATCAGCCAGCGGACGATCATCTGCGCCTTTCCTCCCGCAGAACGCGCGGATTACGGCTCCACTGTATCAAGCTCTCGTCACCACCGGGTGCGCGGAGACCGCGACGATCGCGATCCCGTCGCAACGGCGCCGGCCCGGCATCATCCGCCCGCGGACGGGGCATGCTCAGCTGTGGTTTCCGGCTCCCGCGCGTCGTGGGAGGTGGAGCAACGCCGCCACAGGGCGGCGGCCTGCGCCGCCACCCGCCAAGAAGGGGGACGGCCTCCATGAATCTCAACCTGACGAACGCGGTGGCGGCGACCTCAGGAGACATCTGGTGGTGGATCCTCGGCATCGCAGCCGTCGTGACCCTGGTCTGGTGGTGGTCGGCCGCCAGCGGCACGCACCGCAAGACGGCAGCGGTCGGCGGTGACGGCGCCGCCGGCGCTCCCGACCAGCCGCCGCAGAGCGACGGCGGCGGAGACGCCAATCAGCCGCCACAGAGCGATGGCGGACAGGGCTGACGCCGGTTCCAGGCGGCCCGCAGCCGCCGGCCAGCGACGGGCGGCGAGTGTTCTGCCCTCCGCCCGTCGTCCACGAAACCACCGGCCCGTCAGTCGAACCGAATACTGCCATTGGTGGTACGGAGCGTGAGCTGCGCGCGTCGCGCGCCGGTTTTCCACTCCGGAGAGCGCCAGCGGAAATCGGCACGACCAAAACCCCGATTGCCGTCGGGACGGGGCGCACTTGGACCGAGGCCGGCCACGTCGAAGCGGCCGTTGCTGGTGGTGGCGTCCACGTCCACCGCGATGCCCGCCGGGATGTGGACTCGAATCGCACCATTGGTGGTGGTGGCGGTCACCTCGATCTCCGGCTGTCCCTCCGAGGACCCATCTTGGGGCGCCTCCTCGGCTGGGTGGACGGTGATGGCGCCGTTGCTCGTCCGCAGTTCCACCTTGCCCCGCAGCCCGTCTGTCTCGATGCCGCCATTGCTGGTCAGTACGCCGACGTCCTGTCCGGTGCAGTCGGCCAACCGCACGCGGCCATTGCTCGTTTCCAAGCGCAGCCCCCGCAGCTGCAACCCCTCGCCGTCGATCTGCCCATTGTCGGTACCCACCACGCCACCCCAGATCGCCGCACGCGGCAGGTAGGCCTCGATGGCCAATGCCCCCCCGGGCCAGGCCGGCGCACCCGGCATCCGCCGCACGGTGACCTGGCGGCCCACCACCTCTGCCGTTACGGCCGACGCCAGTTCGCGCGCCTCGGCTTCGCCCGCGGCATGCACGGTCTTTTTCAGGACCAGGCGCACCTGCGTGCCGTCCACTGGGCGCAGGACCACCGCCCCATTCCAGCCCTCGATATCGAGACCGGCGGGCCCGCCGTCACCCTCCAACGCACCTTCGACCACTTCCTCGAAGCGGTGGCCGGCGCCCCATGCGCCCCAACCGGCCTTGGCCGCCCGTTCCATGAAATCCGGCAGGTTGGCGAAGATCCGACTCACGTTCTCGCCGACCTGTTCGACCGTGCGGGCCGCGTGCTCCGCCGCCCGCGTGGCCACTTCGTCGGCATGCTGACCCCAGTATTCGGCTGCGCGACGGCCACGCTGCGCTGCGCGCTCCGCCGCCCGCTGCGCCCGCTCCGCCGCACGCCGTGCCGCTTGCTCGGCCCAGTCGCCGGGACCGGGGCGGGCAGAGGCGGCCCCGGGCTCTCGCAGGGCCTTCAGGAGTTCGGTCGCCTCGGCCGCGGTGATCTTGCCCTGCTCCAGCAGGCGCAGCACCGCCATCCGCTCGGAGAGCGGAGCCCCGTCGGGACCGGCGGCGGAGTCTCGGGGATCCGGGAGCGATCCTTCTCGGAGATCATGTGCAGCGCCATCAAAAATCTCGTCCATAGGAATAGCAACCCCCTTCCGCGCGGACTGAAGCCGGAATAGGACGGTTGGCTCACCCACGGCGAATCCGCTCCACCGCCTGCGCCGCCGTGATCTCGCCACGCTGCAGGGCCTCGAGCGCCGCCCGGCGCGCCGGGACGTCGGGGGAGGGCGCACCGGCGTCCGGTTCGGGACCGACTTCCGCCCCCGGGGTCACGCCGTCGCCGAAACCCAGCGCGTCCAGCACAGCATCCAACCGGCCGCGGACGGTCGGATAGGAGAGTCCGAGCACCCGCTCAACCTCGCGCAGGTTGCCCCGCGCCCGCAGAAACACTTCCAGGAAAACGGACTGCTCCGGCGCCAGCGCAGCATAGGGCGACGGCAGGAAGCGCCCCTCCACCGCGGTCGAGCAGGAGGGACACTGCAGACGCCGCACCTCCAGCACATCACCACAGGCCGGGCAGCGGCCGACGGTCCGGCGCGTCAGATGCACCACCCCCTCCAGGAGCCCACCGAAAAAGGACGGCACCCGGTGATCGGAGTCGCGGGCACGCGATCGCACTTCCGGACCCGGACATATCCTATTCGAGACGCAAGACGAATGTCAATGTCGATTATGGACAAAATTAATCATGAAGATACTCTATTTTTTCATATCGCCGCCCTGGATCAAATGAACACATGTATGCAATCAATTCCTCCGCCACCGGGCGGCTCATCCCGGGGATGGCGGCTACGGCTTCAACCGAGGCGGCGCGAATCGCCGCCAGCGACCCGAACGCTTTGAGCAGGGCCTTGCGCCGCTTGGGCCCAATGCCAGGGATCTCTTCCAGGACGGAAGCCACTCCCTCCTTGCCGCGGAGTTGGCGGTGAAAGCCGAGACCGAAGCGGTGGGCCTCGTCGCGCGCCCGCTGCAGCAAGCGCAGGCCGTGGGATTGGCGGGGCAGGATGATGGGGTCACTGCGCCCCTCGGCGAAGAGCCATTCGTTCTCCTTGGCCAAACCGAACGTGGGGATGTCCTGGACGCCGAGGTCGCGCATCGCGGCACGCGCCGACGAGAGCTGACCCTTGCCGCCGTCGATGATCACCAGATCCGGCAGGCGCGCGAAGCCCTCCGCGGCGGCCGCCGGCACCTCTCCCTCGGGATTTGCCGCGGCGAGGGCCTGACGCTCGCGGGCTGCTCGGGAGAAACGCCGTGTGAGGATCTCCTGCATGGTGGCAAAGTCGTCGGCACCGACGACGGTCTTGACGCGGAATTTGCGGTACTCAGATTTCTTGGGCAGGCCGTCCTCAAAAACGACCATGGCGGACACCGGGTGTGTCCCCTGCATGTTGGAGTTGTCGTAGCACTCGATGCGCAGAGGCAGTTGCGCCAGGCAGAGGGCTTGGCGCAACTCCTCCAACGCGGCGCCAATCGCTTCACGACTCTTGTCCCGCCGCCACTGCTCAGCGCTGAGGTACTCCTCAGCGTTCTTGCGCACCATGTCGACAAGCTGCTTCTTTTCACCGCGCCGGGGGACGCGCAGCGCAACCGCCCCGCCACGGCGGGAGCGAAGCAGAGCCTCGATCTCGGCCGGATCGAAGAGGGAAACCGGGAGCAAGATCTCCCGCGGGACGATCGCTCCGCCGCCGTAGAACTGCTGGATGAAGGCCTCCATGACCTCTGTGTCGGAGCGGCCCTCCGCGCCAACGAGGATGAAGCCATCGCGTCCGGAGAGCTTGCCATCGCGATAGAAAAAGACCTGCACCGCCGCGTCTCCCTCGTTGCCGCGGGCGACGGCGAGCACGTCGCGGTCGGGGGAGGACTGGATCTGGACCTTCTGCCGCTCCAGGACGGATTGCAACGCCTGCAGTCTGTCGCGCAACCCAGCGGCCTCTTCGAAGCGCAGATCCTCCGCTGCAGCTTCCATGCGCGCCCGCAGGCGCACCAACACTCCCTCCCCTCTGCCCTCCAGGAATTGGACCATCTCGCCGATCATCGCCCGGTAGTCGTCGGGGGTGCAGGCAGAGACGCAGGGCGCGAGGCAACGGTGGATGTGATGGTAGAGGCAGGCATGCCGCTGGTCCAGGCGCCGATCCGAGCAGGAGCGGTACGGAAAGACGCGGCGAAGGATCTGCATGGTCTCCCACACGGCCGAGGAATGGGGATAGGGGCCGAAGTAGCGCGCGCCGTCAGGCTTGGGCTGGCGGACGAGCTCAAGACGCGGCCAGGGATCACCGGTCTGCAGCCGCAGATACGGGTACTGCTTGTCGTCGCGCAACCTTATATTGTACCGCGGGCGGTGCTGCTTGATCAGGTTGTTTTCGAGGACCAGGGCTTCAACCTCGGAGTCAGTAACGATGACCTCGAAGTCGGCGATGAGGGAGACCAGGACGGCGGTCTTTCCCTCCAGGCCGCCGCGAAAGTAACTGCGGACGCGGTTTCTGAGGGAGAGGGCCTTGCCGACGTAGAGGATCGTGCCGGCAACGTCCCGGAAAAGGTAGCAGCCGGGGCGGTCGGGGAGGAGGCTGAGCTTTTCGGAAAGGGTCGCGGCGGGCTCTCCGGACGGGGCCGGAGCGGAACCCGCGGTACGGGCGCCTCCGGATTCGGGGACGCCCATACCACCCAGGGTCGGCGCGGACGCACGGGCGATATCGCTTCCGGGCACCTGGCTCTCTCCCCGCGAACGGATGAGCCGCGAGGCGCCGGCACCCCCGCCGCCCCTATCGGCGGCGCCAGCGAGAGGCTACCAACGCCACAAGGACGCAACCGATCATCATAGCGTCGAGGGAGCGGGTCGCGCCGGGGGGCAGGCGCGGCGAAAGCAGCAGCACCAACGCCAACACCATCGCCGCAAAGGAGGCGACGAGAGCCACCTGTCGTCCGGGTCGCCGCTGTGGGGGCAATCAGACGACTCCCTGCCACCGTCCGGATGCGCGGCCCCCGCAGCTGGCAGCGGGATAACCGTTCCGAGCCAGCGTATCCGGTGGGAGGGGCAGCATGCAAGCGACGGGCCCGCCGCCGCTGGAGCTCTGCCGGCAACGAAGGATTGCGGCTCCGGAACACCGACGGATCAACGGACAGTCGGACTTTTCCCGGCTCCAGCCCGCCGCCCGCCGGTAGCCTGGGGACCACCCAGACAGTGCCGCCGTGGCCGTCCCATCGAACTCCCGCCCGCGGAGGACGATCCGCGGGTTCAGGGCGCACCGCCGTCCTGCGCGGCATCCAGTCGCTCGGCAGCGCGGGGTGCGCGGGTCGCCCCCCGCGCACGAACATTCCTTCTCCTTCCGAGACCGTGGCGGCCCACTGCCCCCGCGCAGGCGGGCACGCGGATGCCGGCACCAGACGCATCGCCCTGAGCCCAACTCTCAGCGTATTCCGAGCAGGGCGTTCAGTTCGGCGCCCAGGAGCAGAGCGTAGCTGAGGAAGTAGAGGTAGAGTAGGAGCAGGATGACGGCGCCGACGCCCCCGTACAGCAGGTTGTAGGCGTTGAAGTGGGCGAGGTACAGGGAAAAGCCGAAGGAGATCGCCAGCCAGGCGACGATGGCCGCCGCAGCGCCCGGGGTGATCCAGTGGAAGCGGCATGGGCGGTCGGGCGCGACGGAGTAGAGTACGGCGAGCATGACGTCGGCGAGGGCGAGCAGGGCACCCCAGCGCACGGCCGCGACCACGAAGCCCCCGAGCGGTCCACCGACGGGTCGGAGCATGACAACGGTCAGGTGCTGGCCGAGGGTGGCCATCGCCATCGCCACCACCAGCAGGGCGCCGGCAGTCAGGGCCAGGACGACCGAGAGGACGGCCGTTTCCCAGGGGGAGCGATGCAGCGGTGGGGCAAACCCGTAGGCATGGTTGAAAGCGTCGATGAGTCGGCGGAAGGCTGCCGACATTCCCAGCAGGTAGCCGGTCAGGCCGGCATAGGCGAGCGCGGGATGCGCGGCGGGGACACCGCCCGCGGCCGTGTGGCGCACAAGGCCGACGACTTCGGGGGTTACGACCGAGGCAAGCGGAACGAGCAGGGCGCGCTGCACAGCGGCGGGGACCAGCGCCGTGACCGCCAGGGCGAGCGGGAAGAGGGAGAAGAGCAGGTTGTAGGTAAGGGCGGCGGCATAGGCGCTCACCTCGTCACGACCGAGCCGCTGGGTGAGGGCGGTGCCGAAGCGCCAGAGCCGAATCACGCGGCAGGCCTCCCAAACACCCGGATGCGCCACTTGGGTGCACGGACGGCGGGAGTGCGGGCATCCTGAACGGGCGGGGTGGGTCCCCCCCTCCGGAATCCGAAAACGGGGCGCCAGCCATCCGCCGTGCTGGCAGTTTTCAACTTCAGGCTTCACTCTCGCGGTTCCCGGGACAGGCCAAGGGGCGGACGGCGACAGCGACGGCGGCCTCCCCATATAGGCTCCCCCATACGCCGCCCCCAGCCCCATCGTGCCCGCGCGAACGCGCCGGATGCCGCAGAGCGGCAGGCATCGCGTGGGGTGGGCGGCTCCTACAGACACGGGACGCCGGCCTTGCCGGTAGGAGTGCGGACACGGCCGCACAGACCGCAGTCGGCAGGCAGCAGAGTGTGGTCCTTACCTGAGGATGCGCTGGGCGACAAGGGCGAGAGCGGCACGGCCGTGAGCGGGGAGAAGCCAGGCCGCGGCGGCCCAGAGTGTCCTGAAGGCGTGGAGCAGGGAGGTATTGTGGCAAGCGAGGGAAGTGTCGGGAACGGGGGCGACCGGTCCAGCCCGTCCCGCAGTGGATGCCGCGGCGGCAATGCCCCCGGAGCAGTTCCGTCCCGAGACGGGTACGCAGGCCACCCAGAACAACTGTCACGATGAGCAGCCGAGTCTCACGCGCAGTCCTATCGCCCATCGAACGGGTCTGGAGTGAGGCCGAACGCCTCGAAGAACGGGCCCGGGTCACAGACGCTGCCGTCCAGCAGCATGGTCAGTTGGTCGACCGTCAATGGGAAGCCCGGCAGGTGCTGCAAAGCGGGCAGTAGGGGCCGGATGAGGCCCAGCGGGACGTGGAGTGGCCGGAAGGGGCGGCCCATGGCTGCCGCGATGCGGCGCAGGACCTCATCATACGTGAGCCGCTCGGGGCCGCCTGCTTCGTACGTCCGCCCCGCGGCGGCCGGGAGGGTAAGGGCGCGTGCGCAGCCGGCGGCGACGTTGCGGGCCGAAACCGGCTGCATGGGGTAGCGGCCGTCCCCGAACACGGGCATGAACGGTGTGACGCGGAGGATGCCGCCGAGTTCGGCGACGAGGTTGCGGCCCGGCCCTCCGGGCCCGAAGACCACCGTCGGGCGGATGATGGTGTATGGGAGCCCGGCGGCGGCGACGCATCGTTCGGCGTCACCTTTGGTCCGCAGGTAGGCGGTGGGACTGTGGGTATCAGCGCCGACGGCGCTGATGTGGACAAAGCGCGAGGCGCCGGCATGCGCCGCGGCGCCCAACGCATTGCGGACTCCCTGAACATGGACGCCCGCCATGGTCGCGCCTCGGGCCTCCCGGATGATACCGACCAGGTGGACCACGGCGTCACAGCCGGCGACGGCCGCGGCGAGCCCGCTTCCCGATACCACGTCCCCCGGGGCGATTTCCACGGTGCGCAGGTGCGCGGGCGCGTCTGCCGGCCGCCGCACCAGGGCCCGGACCCGATGGCCCTCGGCCTCCAGCGCGGGCACGACCGCGCCACCGAGGTATCCCCCCGCGCCGGTGACCAGAACCCGCATCCCGACCGCCTCCCAGAAAAGACGAGACGCGCCGCCGCGGCAAGGGCGGATACGCCGAATCTCCGGTTGGTGCGGGAGCACGCGCCCCCGCGCATCACGGGGACAAGAGTCAAGCGATCGGCCGAACGCCAAGAACCGCGATCAGCGGGCCGCCAGCGAGACTTGTCACCAAGCGCTGTGCTCCGGTCTCACCCAGCAGGCGCCGGATACCGCAGGTGAACTGGGCGACCGATAGAGACAGGACAAACAGGCCGATCGACAGAGCTTCAGCGACGCAGAAAAACAGGGCAAGCACACCCGCGGCCAGCCACAGCCCGCCACGCCACCGCCCCAGGCCCCTAGCGGTCAGGACGAGGGAGAAGAGCATGCTGATGACGACGGCGTAACCCACAGCGGTGTGCCCGAGCGCGGCGGTCATGCGGGCACCTCCCCGCGTCCGCTATCCTCGCGCGCCGGCCCGGGCCGGGAGACTGACGGGCCGGCGGGATACGACAGTCGTCACGCGCTCGCCCCTTTTCCGGCCGCCCGCGCCGCGGACGAGGCGGATAGCCCGCGTGCCGCATCGAGCACCGGCGCCAGGAAACGCCCTGTGTGGGAGTCCTCGCACGCCGCGATCTCCTCCGGCGTGCCCACCGCGACCACGGCGCCGCCACGGTCGCCGCCCTCGGGCCCGAGGTCGACCACCCAGTCCGCCGTCTTGATGACGTCGAGGTTGTGCTCGATGACGATGACGGTATCGCCGGCGTCAACCAACCGGTGCAGGACCTTCAGGAGCTGGTCGACATCGGCGGTGTGCAGGCCGGTCGTTGGCTCGTCCAGGATGTAGACGGTGCCGCCGTCGGAGCGCCGCGCGAGTTCGGTGGCGAGCTTGACCCGCTGCGCCTCCCCGCCGGAGAGGGTGGTCGACGGCTGGCCGAGCCGGATGTATCCCAGGCCAACGTCAAATAGGGCCTGCAGGCGGCGGCGGAGGGAGGGCATCGGACTGAAGAGGTCCAGCGCCGCAGCGGCGGTCATGTCCAGGACGTCCGCGATGGTGTGCCCCCGGTAGCGCACCTCCAGGGTCTCGCGATTGTAGCGCCTTCCCTTACACACCTCGCACGGCACGTAGACATCGGGAAGGAAGTGCATCTCGATCTTGATGATACCGTCGCCGCCGCAGGCCTCGCACCGGCCGCCCTTGACGTTGAAGCTGAAACGGCCCTTCTGGTAACCGCGGGCACGCGCCTCGGGAGTGCGGGCGAAGAGGTCGCGGATATCGTCGAAGACCCCGGTGTAAGTCGCCGGGTTGCTGCGTGGGGTCCGCCCGATGGGGGCCTGGTCGACATCGACAACCTTCTTCAGCCGCTCTGCCCCCTCGACTCGGCCGTGGCGCCCGGGGCGGACCCGAGCGCCGTTGAGTTCCGCAGCCAGATATTTGTAGAGCACCTCGTTGACCAGGGTGCTCTTGCCGGAGCCGGAGACACCGGTGACGACCGTGAACCGCCCGAGGGGGAAGTCGACGTCGACGTCCCGCAGGTTGTGCTCACAGGCACCGCGCACACCGATGTGCTGCTGTGCGGGTCCACGGCGGGGCGTCGGCACGGGAATGCGGCGGCGGCCGCCCAGATAGGCACCTGTAAGTGACTCCGGACAATCGACCACGTCCTGCAGGGTCCCAGAGACCAACACGCGGCCGCCGTGCTCCCCAGCCCCGGGGCCGATGTCCACGATGTGGTCGCCCGCTCGGATGGTGTCCTCGTCGTGCTCCACGACGATGAGCGTGTTGCCGAGGTCACGCAGGCGTCGCAGGGTGTGCAGCAGGCGCGCGTTGTCCCGCTGGTGCAGTCCAATGGAGGGTTCGTCCAGGATGTATAGCACCCCGACCAACCCGGAGCCGATCTGAGTGGCCAGCCGGATGCGCTGGGCTTCACCGCCCGACAGGGTCCCGGCTGCGCGATCGAGCGTCAGGTACTCCAGGCCGACGTTGCAGAGGAACCCCAGGCGTTCCGCGAGTTCGCGCAACACCTGCAGACCGATGGTGCGCTCGCGTTCATTGAGGTCGAGGGCGGCGAAGAACTCGCGCGCCATCGCCACCGGCATGGCACAGATCTCGGCGATCGAGCGGCCCCCGACGGTGACGGCCAGGGCTTCCGGACGCAACCGCCTTCCACCGCAGGCAGTGCACGGGACGGGGACCATCACGGCCTCGATCTCCTCGCGGGCGGAACTGGTCTCCGGCGACTCCCGGTAATAGCGGGTGAGAAGAGGGATGACGCCCTCCCAGCGCAGGGTGCGGCTTCCCGGACGGTGGAAGCGCCCGCCCTCCCAACTGCCGCGCACGTTGTGGAACGGGATGGCTTCATCCGGACAACCGTGGAGAAGGCACTGGACAAAGTCCTCACCGGCATCCTCCAACGGGGCGCGCGTATCCACGCCGAAGTGGGCCGCGACAGCGGCCAGCATGCGCGAGAAGTGATTGTCACGCCCACCCCACGGAGCGACGGCACCCTCATCCAAGCTCCGGCGGCGGCTGGGAATGACAAGGTCCGGTTCGACCTCCATGTGCGCGCCGAGACCGGTGCAGGCGGAGCATGCGCCGAACGGTGTATTGAACGAGAAGAGGCGCGGCGCAAGTTCCTCGATGCTTGTGCCGCACTCCGGACAGGCGAGGTTCTGAGAGAGCAGCAGCTCCTGCCCGTCATGACCGTCGCGGGCGAGCACCTGCACTGTGGCGAGGCCATCGGATTGGCCGTAGGCGGTCTCCAGGGCCTCGGCAAGCCGTTGCTCTATACCGGCGCGCACGACCAGCCGGTCAACGACGACGTCGATACTGTGCTGCTTCCGCTTGTCCAATGCCGGCACCGCATCCAGGTCAATCGTCTCGCCATCGACGCGCACGCGGACGAAGCCGGAGCGGCGCAGGTCTTCCAAGACCTTGGCATGCTCCCCCTTTCGCCCGCGGACGATGGGGCCGAGGACCTGGATGCGGGAACCCTCGGGCAGAGCCAGGATCTGGTCCACCGCCTGCTCCACGGTCATCTTCCGGATCGGTCTCCCGCACTTGGGACAGTGCGGGAGACCGATCCGCGCAAAGAGCAGGCGCAGATGGTCGTAAATCTCCGTCACGGTGCCGACGGTCGAACGCGGGTTGCGGCTGGTGGTCTTCTGATCGATGGAGATCGCTGGAGAGAGACCGGAAATCTCGTCCACGTCAGGTTTGTCCATCTGGCCGAGGAACTGCCGGGCGTAGGCGGAGAGCGACTCGACATAACGCCGGCGTCCCTCGGCATAGATGGTATCGAAGGCAAGGCTCGACTTGCCGCTGCCGGAGATGCCCGTGAACACACACAGGGTGTCGCGCGGGATCTCGACGTCGATGTTCTTGAGGTTGTGCTGCCGTGCTCCTCGGACGATGAGACGATCGTGGGCCAGCTACCGCACCTCCAGGTCGGGTCGAGCCGGACGTCACAACGGCGGCGAACACGATGCCGGGACTGCGGCGGCCCTGTTTCCTGCGGGCTCACGTGTCTACCGGCAGGGCAGCTTCACACCACACGGCCGACGCGCCGCCGAGGTCCTCCTTGGCAGGACCATGGGCTCCATGCCCTTTCGGTCCCAACGCCTGCCGCCTCCGATCCGGTGTTGGGACCGCCTCTTGCAACGCTCGGTGGCCGCTGCAAGAGGCGGCCTTTGCGAGGCTACTGCTGCGAAGCCCATTGTCCCCCAGGACTCCACTGTTCGCCGCCGGCGTGGCAACCGACTTTCACATCGCCGTCCGCTAGAGCGGCCCTGCAAAATTCGGTTTCGGCGCCGACCCCGATCTCGAAACTTTTGGGGAACAAGGGTCCGGAGCCCAAGTCCACCGCAAATAAGGAGGCTTTTCGGCGGACACCTAGGCAAGATTATACCGCCGCCGCACCCGGTTCAGATGGACGCGCCGCCGCGAAGCGGCGCGTCCCAGCAGCATCCGCACGCAGCGCGCGCTTGGTCAGACGACGGCATCAGGGACGCGCAGGAACCCCTCGCGGGGTGCCGACAGGCAGTCTCGCCCCTGCCTGGCGTCGGACGCTGTCAACGGCCTGTGGGTGAGGGGCCCTGTGGATAATGTGGATAACCCTGTGCATAACCCTACACGCAAAGGGAGGGGCTGTGGATAACCCTGTGGATCTCCGCCACGATTCGACCGGCGCCGCCCCCCCCACCTCCGACGGCTCCTGCCCGCCGGACCCCGCAACCGCCGGCGATCGTCTCGCACAACACCTTCCGCGTAAGCGCGGTGCGGCACGGAGGCCGCACCGCGCAACGCACCGGCAAGATGGCCAGCGTGTGGGAAGGACACCGGGTGATGCCGTGACGACACTGCGAGCGCTGCGGGACCACGCCGCGGGCCGTCCTGCCGCCCGGGCCCGCACAGACGACGGCATACCGTTGGCCATGGCGACCGCGCAACAGCGGCGGCGGGGGAAATGCGCCCGGCTGGGTTGTGGCGAAGGTGTCTTCGGCACAACCCAGCCCTACACGATTCCACCGTTGGCGTCCTCCTGGCGCAGGCGCCGGCGATACGCCCGCTTGGACAAGACGATGCTCAACTCATAGAGGCCGTATAACGGGACAAAGATAATCGACGGCGTCACAATGAGATCCATGGGCGGAGTGAACATCTCGGCCACGACCACGATGGCCAGCACCGCCCAACGGCGGTTGTGGATGAGCAACTCAGGCGTTACCACACCCAGCGCGACAAGCACGGAGATGACTATCGGCAGTTCGAAGAGCAGTCCGAACGGAAAAGTGTACCCAATGCCGAAGTTGATGACCTCGCTGATGCTTGGATCGTACTTCACATGCCTGATCAGGGTCGAACCCATGCGCAAAAGCACCGGCTCAAAGACGAATAGGGCAAAGCACATGCCCGCCACACCCAGCCCCAGGGCACCGGGCAAATAATTGAAGAGCAGGCGGCGCTCCTTGGGCGTGAGGGCGGGCATGACGTAGGCAATCGCATGGTAGAGGATCACCGGCGAGGAAAGGACGATGCCACCCATGACCGTGATGCGCATCACGGCGTAGATCTCTGCCATCGGCGCCAGGGACTGGGTGGGATGACCCCGCGCCAGGAAGTTGATGATCTGGTTGTAAAACGGCAGGACCACCGCCATGGCCAGCACAAAGGCCAGCCCCGCCCACATGATGCGTCGGCGCAGTTCATCCAGGTGCTCAAAGATCGTCATCGGTTGGTCGACGATCTGAAAGCGCTTGCGTCTACCGCCCCCTCCGCCGGCTGCAGGGGATGCTTCCTCTCCCCCACCGCCCCCGTCACCGCCGCCTGCACCGGCAATTGGGGCGCCCTCGCTCACGGCGGGCTCAATCGCCGCCGGTTCGGTCGGCACCAGGCCAAGCCGCTGATGAAAGCGCCGAATCGACTCCTCGGGATCGTCGGACAGGACAAACTCTGGCTCATCGGCCGGGGCGCCCGCATCCGGAGCCTCGACCGGCGATGCGGGCGCCGGAAACTCCGCGACCCCGGAAGCCGCAACCACAGAGGCCAATTCCTCCCTGCGCGCCTCCGGAGGCAGGGGAAACGCGTCGAGATCGTCCTCACCCTCGGCGTCGCCTGTCCAGGCCGGTACGGTACGCAACGACCCGAGGCCGACGGTCGCCGGCCCGGCAACGCCCGCGCCGGCCTCCCCGGCTTGCCGCCCGCCCACGCCCCAACACCTCGCCAAGCGGCACCGGCCACGCACGGCAGATACCGCGAAAAATCGAAAGATCACTCAGAATTCGGCACCGGCGGCGGTCCTTCCTTCGGTGGACACCGCGGCGCACCCGTGGCGCAGGCAGCCCGTCCGGACCGTGCACCTGGACACCAGACGCTGATGGGAGTGTAACGGATCTGAGGTGGGTGTCCATGAACATCCCTGGGCAGGCTACCACCATGCGCCCGAGCCTGTGGTGGTGGGCCAGGCGCGGCGGCCGTCGCACCGCCAGCCCACCGCCGTCAGGGAAGGTAGTTGGCCAGGGTCGGCTGGATGAGTTTGGCCCCGACCGCCAGGGCGCTCTGATAACTGACCTGGAGTTCCTGCAGGCTGACCACGGTCTTGGGCAGATTGGCGTCGAGCGTCCCCGCCTGCAACTGCTGCAGGGATTGGCCAAGGTTGGTCAGCAGGCTCTGCGCGTTCTGGGCCTGCTCCAGTTGAGCGCCCGCCTGCCCATCGGCGTTGATCAGGCCATTCAGCGCCGCATCCAACAACTGGAGGGCGCTCGCGGTTCCGCCGACTGTCTGCGTCACCTGAGCGGCGGTCGACGGGGAGGCGAGGTAACCCAGCATTGTGCTGATCGCGCTGAATGCGCTGGAGAACACACTGCCGCCGATGTTGGCCTGCACGCTCTGTCCCGGAAAAACTTCGCGCATCTGGTTGCCGCTGGTACCGTCGAAAGTGACGGAGGTGCCGCTCTGCGTGAACGGGGCGATGGTGGTCTGATCCCCGTTGAACAGGTAATGATCGCCCATCTTGGTGTTGGCCACGGCCACCAGGCTGTTCAGTAGCGAGGTGACCTGATCCGAAATAGCCTGATACTCCGCCGTCGTCAGGGTGCCGGCGCTCGTGCTCACCGCCAGCGTGCGGACCTGCTGCACCAGCCCGATCGCGGACTGCAGGGCGGAGTCCGTGCTCTGCAACCAGCCGACGGCGTTTTGCGCGTTGCGCTGGTATTGGGCGTTTTGATCGATTGCATTCTGCCAAACGAGCACGTTTTGCGTGCCGACGGGGTCGTTGCTCGGCTGGATGATGCGGTGTCCGCTGGACAACTCCTGCTGCACCTGCAGCATCTGAGTCTGCACCGACTGAAGGTCCGCGGTGAGCATGGAACCCAGCATCATCTGTGTTACGCGCATCCGCCTGCACCTCCCCGGCCCCTGCGACCCTGCCGCCAGACGACTGCAAGGCCGATTTCCGCGTCTGACCCGATTCCGCGCAAACCCCGCCTTCGGCTCGGCGCGGACGTTTCCTGCCGGCCACGCCCGCCATCAGGCCCCCAGGGGAATGGGGACCGCTGCCGCGCAGAGGAGACGGTTACATTACCTGGCTGGGACGACACTGCAAGACTCTGTTTCCACACCACCCGAAAACGGATGCCCTTGGGAAACAAGGGACAACGGAGCAGTGCTCTCGCAAAAGCGGAATTTGGCGCGCCGTCCGGGCACTGTGGGCCACGTTGCGCGCTCACCTATAACCTCCGGGGTTGTGCTCTGAGACCGCACCCCAGGTGTGGTGCCCTGAGCCAGGAAGCCTGATCGCAGCACTGGGAGGGCGCTGCAAAAGCCGGTCTCTACGCTGACCACGAACCACGGACCCCTGGGAGACAAGGGGTATTGGAGCAGTGACCGCGCAAGAGCGGACTTTTTGCAGCGGCCGCTAGTACTGTCCTCCGCACTGGCAAGGCCGGGGCGGGGACTCATGAAGCCGCGAAGCGGGCATGTCCGTCCGTTCACGCCCTTGGGGCCACATCCCCGCCTGCTGAGCCGATCTTCCGGACCGTCGCTGGCACCAGCGGCCACCAGTGCGGAGGACAGTACTAGGGCACCATCGAAATCAGTGATCCGAGCATGGTATCGATGGTCGAGGCGACCTTGGCCGCGGCGGCGTACGCGTTTTGCGCCTCCACCATGGTGATCATCTCCTCGTTGAGGGACACCCCCGAGATCTGTTGCTGCTGCGCCTGGATGCTCTGCTGCAACGCCTGTTGATTCGCCTGGGCGTTGTCGGCGGCCTGGACGTCGCTGCCCACCTGGCCGACCAGGGAAGCGAACGCTCCGCTTGGAGTCGCCGTGCTTCCGCTGAGAAAGGCCAAGTTCTGCAAATTGCTGATCGCCACGGCGTTGCTGCCATCCCCTGGTCCGGCCCACACGCCCCCTGCCGGCGGAGGAGAGGCCGCCGCCACCAGTGAAGGGTTTCCGGACAGGCTTGGGTTGACCGTGATGCTCGCAGCGGTGATCGGGCCGGCGGTGCTGGTGAAGAATGCTTGAGCGCTCACGGTGCCGCTGGCGTCGTAACCTGTCGTCTGCAGGCTGTTGACCTGGGTGGCGACCCCGGTGACGAGGGCGTTGAGGCTGCTCAGATACCCTGGCAGAGTGGCATCGCGTATGGTCAACACCGCACCGAGGGACCCACCGGAGATGGTGGCCGGGATGTTCCCCGTGCTCCAGGTGAGACCGAAGAAGTTGTTATTGGCCGCGTTCGGCGTGCCCACCAGTTGTGTCGCGTTCGGACCGTCGACCACCTGAGTGGATCCGACCGCGACATCGGCCTCACCGTTTGCCTGCCAGGAGACATTGACCGGCACCAGATTCGCCAGTTTGCCGATGAGCGTGTCCCTGTTGTCCAGGAGGTCGTTCGGGTTCTGTCCCGCGGCGGTGGATGCCCCGATCTGCTTGTTCAGCGCGGCGATCTGCGTGGTCAACCGATTGATCTGCCCGACATCCTGCCCAACCGTGGCGTTCAGGCTGGACTGAAGAGCAGTGATTTGGGTGGCCAGGGCATTGAATTGCGCCGTCAGTGCCTGCCCGGCCGCGACAACCTGGCTGCGGGCTGCGGTGCTTTGGGCGTCGTTGCCGAGATTCTGCCATGCGCTCCAGAATGCATCGAGCGCGGAGTTGAGTCCGGTCGAGGACGGCTCGTTGAGCATGGACTGGACCTGCCCCAGAGCCGTGGACTGCTCCGAACTGGCTCCGAGTTGCGTTTGCGTGTTCCAGAGCTGCCGGCTCAAGAACTGGCTGGTCATACGTTGCACGGCAACCACGCTGACGCCCATGCCGAACTGCTCCGGGCCGTTGCCCTGGGGCATCGTCGATGGCGCATAGGGCGGGTTCGGGGCCAGATTCGCCTCCTGCAGCGAGTAACCGGGCGTCGAGGCATTGGCAATATTGTGCGATGTGACCGAGATGACGGCCTGTTGCGCCTCCAGGCCGCTCAGCGCGATACCGAGGCCCGCGAACAGGCTGCCGCCCAACCCGCTGCCCCCTCTCAGGCGATGGTATCCACGACACGAAAGATGGCGAGTCTGAGATGCTGCCCGGATGCCGTGTAGCCTGGATCAGCGTTTCCCGACGCCGTAAGGCAGCGGAGGGCAAAGGAAGTGAAGGCCAGCCCCTGGCGCAGGAGCGCCATGTTCATGTCGGTCACCCGCGCCGTGGCGGCACGCGCCCGCGCGGCGGTGACGGCGGCCGCACGCAGGCGCGCCGCCGCCGTCACCGCTCCCGCCGCATGCAGCGCCTGCAGGATATCGCGCAGCGAGGCAGCCGACGATAGACCCATGATATATCCGAGCGCCCCGAGAGCCGCCGCCGCAGAAGCGGCGTGCCCTCCACACGTCATCAGGAGCTCCTGCTGCTCCCGCACCGTCGCGAACACATCCCGGGAGTCCTGACGGATGAGGGCAGTCCGCAGGAGTTCCGCAAGCCGTCCCTGCGCCTCCCAGACATCCCCCAAGCGAATGAGCGCCGCTGCCGCGGCGTCAGCCCCGGACAACACGACCGGGTCGCACTCGCCCTCGGCCTCTCCCGCTTGGACTCCCCGCCGCACACCGGCTGCCGTTCCCACCATACCTAGGCCTTCGCCGCCAAGCGATCCCCGACGACCCGGCTGAGTATCTGCCGAGCCACCTCCGTCGACTGCGGCACCTGCCCTGCAGCCACACGGGCCGCCACGGCCTGCACGCGTTCGGCGCGGATATCGGGCAGGCCGCGCAACGCGGCGAGCCAACGGCCGACGGTGGCGCTCTCCGGAGAGAGCGTCACCCCATCCGGACTATTCGAAACGGACGCGGGCTGGACGGCCTTGGACCCCGTCACCCCGCCCGGTGTGGTCGCATGGGTGGCGATCAGGCTGCCGAGCTCACTTCCCGAGATCATCACGGCACATGCCCCCTTCCACCTGGCGTTGTTATCGGCAGGCCCGACCGATCCTTTGAGGGCTGATCGCAACCTTGGATGTCAGCGCCGATCGGTCTGCCTGCTGTAGAAGCCCGAGCGCCAGCCCGATACCGGGGCCTGGGCCGAACCGTTACGGGAGCGCTCCCGCCCACCGCCTTCGGCACCGGCCGGTGGCGCCACCCTGACGGCACAGCGCCGGCACAGCCGACCGGGAGCCCCCTCCAGAGCCTGCCCGCACAGGACGCATGCCCCCCCGGACGTCTCCGCGAGGGTGATCCGTCCCTCGCGCATCAATCGCCGCAACAGGACCATGCTGATGCCGGTCTCGCGGGCCACATCCGCCATGGTGGCGGCGCCACCGGCTGCGAAATACCCCTGGATGCGCTCGACCGCGGCGTTCTCCTCCGCGAGACAGTGCGCACAGGGAGTGCCAGCGGACGTCGTCAATAACCGCCCGCAGTACCGGCAGTTTCGGAGCATGCACCCACCTCCGCCCGAGCGGCGCGATCCCGCGGTCTCACCGGCGGGGATGTCCGGACACACACCAACTCTGGCCAGCGCGCGCCTGACCCAGCAGGACCCACGCCCCCTCGCATAGAGCATATGCCGCATCCAGCACCTGCCGCCCCTGATCAGTATCGTCGGGCCAGTTGAGGATTTTAACACCCGGATGCCTGCGTCCGAGCCGGGCCAGGAGCACGGGGGTTTCGTCGGTCGAGGCGTCGTCGACCACCACCACATCGGCGACGCACCAGCGTAGGTGAGCGGCAAGAGCGATCACTTCACCGACCATGCCTTCCAGCCGCTCGGCTTGGTTGCGCACGATAAGACATACGCTCAACCGGCGCAATCCAGGCGCATCGCGCGGCGACCAGAGCGCTCCGACGATCAGCAGGGCAATCCACACACTCGCCAACGCGTATAGGGACCACACGCGTCCTCCCGCCTTCCGCGCGCCGGTTCGGCGTATGGCAGGGTATGCGGCGACACGCCAAAGCGGAGCGGCGCCTGGTTGGCCACCATGCGTGCGCCCGTGAGGCGCAGACGGGTTGATGGGAGACGGGGTGGGAACCGCTGTCCGCAGAACAAAACCAGCCGCGCCGAGAACTTGCCAGACACCACGTCTCGGCCGGGAAGAGATACCCCGGACCGTGCAGAACGCAGCGCAGGCACCAGGTCGACACCTACCCGGGGCGCGTGAACGGTGTCAAACCCGGGCACCCAGCCGCGCGGCGGCGTCCTGCAGCACCGACACCCGGTCTGTGGCTTCCCACGACACATCGATGTCGGTCCGCCCGAAGTGGCCGTATGCGGCAAGAGGACGGTAGATCGGCCGGCGGAGTCCGAGGCTGGCAATGATTGCTGCAGGGCGAAGGTCGAAGACGGTACGCACCAGTTCCGCCAAGACATCGTCCGGCAGGCGACCGGTACCCTGACTGTCGACGCCGACGGCGATGGGTCGAGCGACGCCAATGGCATAGGCCACCCGCACCTCACACCGCCGGCAGAGTCCGGCCGCAACCAGGTTCTTGGCGGCGTGGCGCGCGGCGTAGCTCGCCGACCGGTCCACCTTGGTGGGATCTTTACCGGAGAAGGCGCCTCCACCGTGTCGGGCATAACCGCCATAAGTATCGACGATGATTTTGCGTCCAGTGAGTCCCGTGTCGCCCTGTGGTCCGCCGACCACAAAGCGCCCCGTGGGGTTGACGAAGACCCGTGTGCGCTCGTCCATCCACTCACTGGGGATCACCGGGGCGATGACCGCAGCCTGCAGATCCTCGGCAATGGTGGACAGATCAATACCCGGCGCATGCTGTGTAGAGATGACGATGGCATCCAAGCGTGCGGGCCGACCATCGCGATACTCCACCGTAATCTGGGTCTTGCCATCCGGGCGCAGGTACGGTAGGACCCCTCCCTTGCGCGCCTGGGCCAGCTGCCGCGCCAGCTTGTGCGCAAGGGCGACCGGTAGGGGCATCAGTTCCGGGGTCTCATCACAGGCGTAGCCGAACATCATACCCTGGTCACCCGCACCGACCCGATCGAAATCCTCCGTATCGAGTCCGCCCCCCCGGACCTCGATGGCGGCATCTACTCCCTGGGCGATATCCGGCGACTGCTCCTCCAACGCCGTGAGCACGGCAACACTGTCCGCGTCGAAGCCTTCCGTACCGGCATAGCCGATTTCGCGCAACATGCGTCGGGCGATCGCCTGCACGTCCACGATCGCAGTGGACCGTACCTGTCCCATCACCATGAGCAGTCCGGTGCAGGCAGTCGCCTCGATCGCCGTCCGGGCAAGCGGATCCTGCTCCAGGTACGCATCCAGCAACGCGTCAGCCACCTGGTCGCAAATCTTGTCGGGATGACCTTCGGTCACCGACTCCGACGTGAACAGTGTCGTCTCCGCCAACTCGGCCCCGCCTCCCGCCCGCACCCCAGGGCCCGAGGACGCAGGCGCGCACCTGCGCCACGCGTGGGCCATGACGACAGGCGCGCACCTCGCTACCGGACCATTCGGGACACGGATCCCTAGTTTCCGATGAATTCCTGACACACATATACACCGTTAACGCCGTAAGCGACGACGGCTGCACCCTGCTCCGTTAGGCCATTGTACAGGATGTTCGCCAAGTGACCAGGGCTGTGCACCAAAAGCGACCAGGCAAGGGCGGTGCTGCCCGCGCCCGCCAGATTCTCGGCACCCATGATTCGAGCCTGGATCCCGAACGCCTGCTGCATTTGCAGCGGTGTGCCATAGGTGGGTGAATCGTCGCCGAAGTAGTTGTTGGCCAGCATATCCTGGCATTTGAGCAGGGCGATCCTGTCGAGCAACGTGTTATCCGCCAGCGGCGGGAGGCCGTGCTGCGCCCGTATGGCGTCGGTCCAACCCTCGATTTGCGCCGCGCCGTCACTGAGGTTAGCAGGCACCCCACCCACCAACGACGTCGGCGAGATAGTCGTGCCGCTTGACACAGCACCATTGTCGGACCCCAAAACGGTAACGGTCGCGCCACCTGGGACCGGAGAACCGGTGGCGGACGCCGGCACCGTGGCGGTCGTGCCGCCTGGCGCAGCACCGCCGTTGAACACGGGCCAGATGGCGGCACCGGTGGCGACCCCACTGCCCCAGTAGACGACTACCGTCGTCCCCCACGTTGTGGGGCTCACGGCCGCGGGATCCGGATACACAACATTGCCGCTGCGCACGGAAAGCACCGGCTGGAACCACGCATCCGGCGTAAACGGCCCGGGGACTGACGCCGCCAATGCCGGTGGGGCCGCAGACAGCAAAAGGATGCCGGCGCTCACTGCGAACGCCAGGGTCCGTCGTGCTCCGATCATTCGATCTCCCCTTCCGACCGCACCATCGTGGTGGGTCCAGGAGAAAGCGTAACTATACCCCATTTCAAGTACAACCTGGAGTGAGCACCGTATCCTGTGCTCTCGTGGTGCGGCGGCAGCCTGTCTAGCACTCAACGCAGATCCGTGGACGATGCGGACTTCCACGACAGCCATTCCACTTTTACCCGGTTGCGGAGCCGTGGCTGCGGTGTGTACCGACGACCTGCCCGTTGGTCCCGTCGCCACGATCGGTAAATTAGGATGTGCTTGCCGAACGGACGGTCGCAACGGGCCTGCCGGTCGCTCGCAGGCTGACCATAGTGGCGGCGCTGTGGCACAGTCGATCCCGCCCGGTGGAACATGTCTGCGGACGAACCGCTCAGCGCAACCCCCGCAGAAAGGCCTCCAAGCGGTCGCAGGCGACCGTGAGCGTCCGCATGCCGGCCGCGTAAGAGATACGTATGTACTCGCTGACGCCGAATCCCGACCCGGGCACGACGGCCAGGCCGCCCTCATCCATCAGACGCAATGCAAACGCATCCACGTCGGGCAGCCTCGACCCCGCCGCGGTCACGCGATCCAGGGCATCCGCCACCTGCGGGAAGACATAGAAGGCGCCCCCGGGGCGCGTACAGCGGATCCACGGCATCTGGGCGAGCCGGTCCAGAATGTATGCGCGCCGGCGACCAAACTCCGCCACCATCGCCGCAACCTCGGCGTCGGTCTCCTCGAGCGCGCCCAGGGCGGCTTTCTGCGCCACCGAGGTAATGTTGGACGTGGTCTGGCTGAGCAGGTGCGCCATGGCACGGGCGATCTCGCGCTCCGCGGCGGCGTACCCGACACGCCAGCCGGTCATGGAGTAGGCTTTGGAGAAGCCGTTGATAGTCACGGTGCGCCGGCGGAGCTCTGGAGCCAGCGCGGCGATGCTCTCATGGCGGACACCGTCGTACACCATCTTTTCGTAAATCTCGTCCGAGAGGACGTGCAGGCGGGGATGGCGCAGCACCATCTCGCCGATCGCTGCGATCTCCTCCGCGGGGATCACCGCGCCCGTGGGATTGCACGGACTGTTGAGAATGAGGAGCTTGCTCCGCGGTGTCAGTCGCCGTTCAATCTCCGCCGCACGCAGGATGAAGCCGTCCTGAGCCGCGGTGGGCACGAATATCGGGATCGCATCGGCAAGCTTCACCTGTTCCGGATAGGAGACCCAATAAGGAGAGCCGATCAATACTTCGTCCCCCGGGTCGAGCAGCACCTGCATGGCCGCGTACAGGGCGAACTTGGCCCCCGCGGTCACCGCGATCTCATCGGGAGCGTAGTGCAGGCGATTGTCCCTTAGGAGCTTCGCGGCGATCGCCTCACGCAGCGGCAGGATGCCGACGGCCTCGGTGTAGTAGGTGAAGCCATCGGCGATCGCCTGCACCGCCGCAGCCGCAGCCTTGGGCACAGTGGGAAAATCGGGCTCGCCAGCCGTGAGGTTGACTAGATCCCTACCTTCAGCCTTCAATGCCTTGGCGCGGGCGTCAAAAGCCATAGTCGGTGAGGGCGCGAGCCCCCGGGCCCGGATCGAGAGCACGCCAGCAGCGACCGAAGCGGCTGTCATGATACCGCACAACCTTCCGCCAACAACGCCGCGACTGGCGTCGCGACCCATATCCAGACTGCACTACCGACCGAACACGCGCGCCAGCTCTCGCCGCGCACTACCGCACCCCGAGCGTACGCCGGGCAGTTCCGAGGCGCAACAGGTTGCACCGCAGGCGTCAGGTCCTCCCGCCGAAACGCTCGATTGCCCGCACTCACTGCACCGCCACCGCAAACTTCAACTCGGCCTCCGCCGCGCGAACCCCGTTGACGGTGGCCACGCCCCGGCCCACACCCAGCGGGCCACGCCGGCGCACAATCTCGACCTCCAAGCGCAGCACATCTCCGGGGACCACGGGCCGACGGAAGCGTACACCGTCGACGCCACCAAAGAGGGCGAGCCTTCCCGCGAATTCGGGCAGGGTGAGGATCGCAACGGCGCCCACCTGCGCGAGGGCCTCCAGAACAAGGACACCCGGCATGATGGGGCGCCCCGGGAAGTGACCGGCGAAGAATTGCTCATTCGCCGCCACACACTTGAGACCCACGGCGCGTCGCCCGGGTTCGTGAGCTTCGATGCGGTCGACAAACAGAAACGGAGGCCTATGGGGCAGAATGCGCAACAACTCCTCGGGCCCCAGCGCCCCGGAAGAGGCAATGGAGGGTGCGGCATCCCCGGGGTCGGGCAACCGTGGAGCGGCAACCGTGGCCACAGGGTCATCAAGACGGGACTGCTCCTTGGATGCAGCCACCTTATCAGGAGTCATGCGCAGGAACACCGCCTTTCCCCCGGGGCACGGAGCAAGCGTCTCCCGGGTGGGGGGGCACATTCCTTGCGGGTCCCTGTGCCTCGCGGCGACGTGCCCACCCAGCGCAACCCGCCCCGTCTTCCCCGACGAGACGGTACGGGCGGCCCGTCCTGGTCGCTTCCCGGGCGACCCACGGCACACGCGGCAGGTATGTGCACCGCCCGCTAAAGCTGGTTATCCAGCGACCACATCTGCAGGCTCACATCCAGCGCACGTGCGTTTAGCGCATACGATTGTTGCGCCGCGAGCAGATCAGGCAGCAGCGTGGCCAATGAAGCATTGCTGGCCTCCAGCATCCCCGAGCGCAGGGTCCCTGCCTGCCCTTTCCCAGGTGGCAGGACGGTCAGTTTTCCCGTGGCGGGCGTGGCCACCCACACGCCGGTCCCCCAGCCCTGCAGACCCTGGGGCTCTGCCACAAGCGTCAGGCCGATCTGGCCGATCTGCGTGCGCGCACCTCCCAACACGGCGGAAACCTCTCCCTGTGGCGACACCTCGATGCCGGTGACGCCCTGGGGCAGGCGGATGGGCTGACCGTTCACGTCCAGGAGAGCCCGGCCCGCGCCGTCGACCAGAGTCCCGGCGCCATTGAGGGAGAAGCGGCCGTCGCGGGTGTACACGGGACCGCCGCCGCCCGGCGCCTGCACGGCAAACAAGCCGTTGCCGGCAATGTACAGGTCGAGCGGGCGTCCCGTCGGGCTTGCCGCCCCCTCCGCCATGTCCTGCAAGATGGCGAGCGGAGCGGCGCCCCCTCCGGCCAGAACATCAGGCGGCACTCCAGGGCCAACCGCCAAGCCTGCGGGATAGGCCAGACCGGGGGTCGTCGTCGACGACACCGGCAGTTGGGCCTTGAACCCAGTTGTGTTCACGTTGGCGATGTCGTTGGCCAGGGCATCAATCCGCCAAGACTGAGTCTGCATCCCAGATGCGGAAACCGAAAGGTTTACCGCCATGATCATCGCTCCCTCTTCGCCGGACCTTCGGTGATCTTTCTTTAACTAAAACAATAACTAAACAATGATGACTGTTGCCGCAAGTCACGTGGGGGGTTACTGCAACAGTCCGCTCTCGCGCGGCCGACCGCTCCACCGCCCTTGTGTCCCAAGACCCCAAGTCTCGGACCCGGGGCCAAAAGCACCTCTTGCCTCGCCGTACTGGTATTGCCCTCCGCACTGGCAAGGCCTGGGCCGGGGTGAGGACTCATGAAGCGGCGAACCGGGCCTACGCGTCCGTTCACGCCCTTTGCGGCCGCCGCTCCGACCTCTGAGCCGATGTTCCGGACCGTCTCCGTCGCCAATTGCTACCAGTGCAGAGGACAGTACTAGGCGACGGTGCCCACCTGGGCAATGGCGACGGTTGCGGTCTTGTCGGCCGTCTGCACCGCCCGCTGGTCGGAGCTGAACGCCTGCTGCAACTGGAGCAGAGCAGCCATCTGCTGGACCACGTTGACATTGGACTGCTCCAAGAACCCTGGGCGTACGGTGCCGGTGGCGGCCGTGGGAGCCGCAGTGCCTGCCGCCAGGGCATACGCCCCTTGTCCACTAGGCAAAAGCGCCGCCTGTGCAGGCCGGAAGACGGCGATCTGACCCACCACGGCATTGCCCGCGCGCACGAAACCGCCGGTGTCCACGGACACGACCGAAGCGGCGGCCCCTCCCGGAACCTGGATCGGTGCACCGTTCACGCCGATCACGGGGTTCCCGCTGGAATCGACCAAGGTGCCGTTGCGATTCAGGCGGAAGTCGCCCGCCCGCGTGTATTGCAATCCCGCAGCGGTGCGCACGCCGAAGAGTCCGGGGCCAACCAAGGCGACAGCCAAAGGGTTCTGGCTCGGCGCGACGGCGCCGGCAGACCAGTTGATACCGGTGACATCCACAATCGCGCCGCTGCTCACACTCCCGATGGGCGTCCAGCGGTTCCCCGAGGCCCCGAGCAGATCGAAGGCCGCCGGCTGGGCACGATTGACCGCCAGCGGCGCGAAAGAACTGAAGGCGGCAGTCTCGGCCTTGAACCCTGCGGTATCGGAGTTGGCCAGATTGTTGGCAACGACCCCCTCCCCCAACTGGGCGGACAGCATGCCGGAGGCGGCGCTGTAGAGCCCACGGATCATCCCTCATTCCCCCAATCCCTGCTGCCTCTGCCGCATCGTGCGCCAGGGGCCGGTCGCCAGGCCGGCTGCGTGGAACTCAGCTGCAGCCGGCCTGGCGACCGATAACACAAAGCCGCCGGGATGTCCCGACGGCGTTTCGGACCGCTGCGAACAACCCTTCGAAAGACCGGTCATCCCTAATATACGGCGGGACCCGGCAACGATTCATAACGAACACCCACATCGGGGTCTACCTGTCAGAGCTGTCCCCGTGCCGCACACCGTTGGATCTGTCGCGTTGCGTCCCGGCTCGCGCCGAGTTCGCCTAGATCCGGACGCCCACTCTCTCCCGGGACAACGGTGCAGGGATCCGTTCTTGCGGCAGACCAGAACCGAGACAGCGTGGGGCCCGATGTCCGCAGCATGGGGCGCAAAGCGCTGGGAGGGAGCAAGCCCAAGGGCCGAGGGAGGTTGAAACATCCCGCTCACAACAGGGGAACCTCAGCACCACCGCCTATGCGCCGATGTATAGCACAATAGCGGCTGATCCGACATATCCCCACGGTGGGTCTGATTCGCCACGGGGACCGGCAATCCCTGCACGAATGGGGAAAGGTGGAGCAGACGGCAGGCGGGATGCTGCGGAGAAAGCCACCGCAGTGCGGATGTCGCGATCTTCCATCCGCGCGGCGAGTGCGAACAAAAGCCGGCCAAGGCGGCACGGGACGCCGCACTGGCCGGCCGGATGGACGGATGCGCGCACAAAATGCGCACTCCCGGAACACGTGGCCCCCCTATTTCATCAGCGGCACCTCACCGGACAAGGCTGGCTGCCCGTCATCCAGATACTTGCGGCGCGTCGCCTCTCCGCCGCGCAGGTGGCGCTCCGCCTTGTTCGTCTCCAGAACCTTTTTGACCCGTGCCGCAAGGTCGCGGTTGAGCTTCGGCAACCGCTCCGTCACATCCTTGTGAACGGTCGACTTGCTCACGCCGAAGACTTTGGCGGTGTCGCGCACCGTGGAACGGGTGCGCGAGATATACCGGCTCACCTCCATGAGCTGGGCGCGGCCAAACGGCTAACGCCGCGCAATGCTCCTTCGGTGGTTCGCACGGTGAGTGATGATCATTTCGCCACCGGAAAGGGACACATACAGGACCGCGTCGTTCTCAGTGAACAGATGGAGCCACGGGCAATGGCGGGTGCAGCCCGCAATCGCGGCCGGCGTCCGCCGGAAGACATCGGGGCCCGCATCGACCGTCGTCCCGGTTGCCAAGCCTTGCAACCGAAGGCCCCATGGAATGGCGCCGTCCTGAGGACACCCGAACAGGCCCAGGGGTCGTATTCCGAATGCGACGGTGTTCACGTTGAAGGAAGAGCTCCACGTCCACGCCGGCATACCCGACCGCCCGTGGCCGATGCGCAAGCTACGCCGTCGATCACCCCCCCCCCCCCGGGGGGCGCTCAGAGGAAGACGCCGAGGCGCACCCGGACGCCACTGTCAGGGCCGGCGGCCACCCGTACACCCAAGGCGGCGAGCACCGACCGGCGCGTCTCGATGGTCTCCAGCCCCGGCACGTCTTCCACGATCCGGCCGACAACTGCGGCGTTGCGGCCCAGGTCGTCAACCCGCACTGTCGCGGCACGAACCCGAGTCGCCACGCTAGCCGCCCGCTCTTCGAGAACCCGCCGCTCTGCATCGAGTTCCAGGCACTGGCGCCTCAGGTCGTCCTCGCCCAACACCCCGCGGCGAAAGCCCCGAAGAAGTCGTTCGCGCTCGATGCGCACGCGCTGTTGCTCACGAACGATACCCTCCTGCTGCGCGCGGAGGTCGGCGAGACGTTGCCGGTCGCATCCCTGCGCCGCCGCCACCTCCCGGAATGCCGCCGGGTCCGACACGACTGCCAGGACATCCTCCCACACATGGCGATCCAGCTCATCGCTGCGCCAGTAACGGTTACCGCATCGCAGCCGGTCCGGCCGCGGCTTCGCCCGACCGGCACACCCGTAATAAGTCGTCGTTCCAGTCTTGGTCGGGCGCCCATAGCCACCGCACATCGCCCGCCCGCAGACGCCGCAAAGCAGTCTCCCGGTCAAGAGATACGGGTGCACGGCACGGCCCGCCGATCGGTTGCGCCGGCTCCGCAGCGCCACCCGTACCCGCTCGAATTCATCCACGGTGACCAACGGCGGCACGGAAACGAAGCCAAGTCCACCCATTTGCGGCATCCGCCCCGTGTAGGTGGCATTGCGCAAAATGCCGAGCACGCTGCTCTGGTGCCAGCGACCGCCGAATCGCGCTGGCACGCCCCGCTCGTTCAAACGGCGCGCAATGTCGGACGTACCCGCGTCCAGGGCCCATTCGAACAGGAGTCGGACCACCTGGGACTCGCCCGCATCAAGCTCCCAAGTCTTAGAAGAACGGTTGAGGCGGTACCCGTAGATGCAGGTGCCTGCCGCCACCTGGTTGGCCCTGGCCCGGGCCTGCTTACCGGAGTACATCCGCTGCTTGATCCGGACGGCCTCGAACTCACTGATGGCTCCCCGCACTGTGAACAGAAGGCGACCGTCCGGGGATGAATCCGCGACGAAGTTGACGAATTCGATCTCCACGCCGGCCGCGCGCAGTTCGTCTACCAGGAAAAGAAGGTGCGCCGCGTTGCGGGAGAGGCGATCCGGGTCGTAAGCGATCATGCCGGCGATCTCCCGGCACCGGGCCCGCTGCAGCAGGCTTTGTAATTGGGGCCGCGCGAGGGTGGTGCCGCTCAGACCGGCGTCCACGAACTCCTCCACCACCGCGTCGGCGGGCGCCCGTTGCCGGCAGAGCCGCAGCTGCTCGTCAAGACTTGTCCCGTGCTCAGCCTGTTCGTCTGTACTCACGCGTGCATAGATGGCCGTTATGCCCACTTCCGGCCGGCCTCCCAGTACTGCAATCAGGCTTCCTGACTCAGGGCCGCCACATTTGGGCTTGCGGCCTCCAAGCACGGCCCCGGATGTCACAGGTGAACGCGCAACCCGGACAACAGCCACTAAGCCCGGGACGTGACCTGGGGCGACTCGGCGTCCTGCCGCCCCGGAGGCGCTGCGTTCCGCTCGATACGGACGATTCTCTCGGGCAGCCGGCGCCGATAGAACTCCACAAGGCTGCTGATCGCACGCACCTTGTCGGCGAAGGTAGCCTCCACCACAATGTGGCATTCGTTGCGGGTCATCACGCCCCACTCCCGGGTGGCCGTTGCAACAGCCCTCTTTAAAAAAATGCAAGGTCACGGTTTAGGTGTCCTTGAGCCGCAACGCCTTGCGGTTCCGAATCGCGACGACAAGACGTCGGCCGGATGCCCCTGGTCCGTCCCATGCTATGTGGTGGGCACAGCGGCACAGACTGCGCACGTACGTTTGCCGACGTGGACGCAAGGGCGGTGCCTGCCCCGGGGTTGGAAACAGCCGGATCCGCAAGCCGTGCCGCCCTGCTGTCTCGCGTTCGAGCGCCAGGCAAGCAGGGGACCGCAGGCCCCTCGGCGGAGGGCGACTCCGCAAACCGGACTGCGTTGTGCAAGAGACTTCAGCCGCGCCCACTTGCGGCACGGGCCACGGGATGCCGTTTGGTCTGTCGCGAATCGTTGCGCCAAGCAAGGCGCACTTCTCATATGGATGAGTGAGGGCGGCTGCGGAGAGGGGACACCGCTCTACCATCGCGCTGAGGTGTTGCGTCGTCCAATTGCGGTGCGTTCGCGTAAGCTTCCCATCGCGCGGGCGCGCGCTGGAAAGCTTACGCTGCTCACAGTCCGGGGCAATTGCGACGCAGGATATTACTGGGGCGCGAGCACACAAAGCCATGTCGGGCGGCGGCCGCAACGTCAATCCAGAGGTTAGCGCGGCCTGTCCCAACACTTGCGTGACGGAGAGTTTTCAGCACGACCAATGCGGCGCTACACCAAACCCGCCCCCAGTTGCCGGCCGCACCTTCGGAAACCTGGAGGAACGAGGGCCAGCCTCGGCCGGTGATCGTCTGACCATGCCGATCGCGCCGCATTGGTGCTGTGGCAGCAGGGCTGGCGCCCCCTTGCCTCTGCCCGTTTCAGATCCCGGCAACGATAGCTCAGCCATCAATCGCGCCGCAGCGCCTCGATGGGATCGAGACGGCTGCCCTGGGACGCGGGCCACAGCCCAAAGAACACACCGACGACCAGAGAGAACCCGAATCCCAACAGCGCAGCCGCGGGCGTGACCACGGTGGTGGTATGGAGCACCCTGGACAACAAGTGTGCGCCCGCCACCCCGAGTACGACGCCGACAATGCCGCCGCCGCACGAAAGCAGTGCCGCCTCCAGCAGGAACTGCAACAGGATGCCTCTGCGCTTCGCGCCGATGGCCTTGCGCAAACCGATCTCGCGCGTCCGTTCTGTCACGGAGACCAGCATGATGTTCATGATTCCGATGCCGCCGACCAACAGGGACACCCCGGCGATCGCGCCGAGCGTCACCGTCAGCGTCTGACTGACGCCGCTGAGGGTCGAGAGCAGTTGATTCTGGCTGGCAACGGTGACAGAGTTGGCGCGGGGGTATTCGTGCGCGAAGATCATCTGCAGCGTGCCGACAACGAGGTCGGCATCCTGGGCTTTGGTCACCTGGAAGTACAGCGACTGGGGATAGACGGTGCCGAGAACGATTTCAGCGGCGGTGTACGGGATGAGCACCACATCGTCCTGATTGTTGCCACCGACCCCCGCACCGAGGGGCTGCAGCGTACCCTCCACGGTGAAGGGGTAGCCGTTGAGAAAGATTTGCTGCCCCACAACCGATCCGCCCAAGTTGAGATCCTGTAGCACGGTCTGCCCGAGGACCGCCACCTGGGCGTGCTGCGCCACCTGCTGCGCCGTCAGAAAGGCGCCCTGGGCCATGTGCGCACCATGCATGGCCAGCCATGCCTGGGAGACACCCTGCAGGGTCACCTGCGTATTCTGGTTGGTCCAAACGACATTGACCCCACCGCTTTGAAAGACGGGCATCGCCAGGGCGATGTCCGGCACCCGCGTCACCAGGTTGGCTGCCATACCCGTGCTGAATTGCACGCCGCTTCGGAACGCCGGACTGGCGACCACGAGGTTGCTGCCCAACGACTCCACCTGCGCCGTCACCGCCTTCTGGGACCCCTCACCCAGGGCCACCACAGCGATGACCGTCGTCACACCGATGATGACACCGAGCGCGGTAAGCAGCGAGCGCATCACGTTGCCGCGAATGGCCAGCCAGGCCATACGCAGCCCTTCCATGACGTTCATCCGACCATCCCTCTTCACTCGAGCGCCCAACATGACCTCAGGGGAACGCCACGGCCGGCACCCAGCCCGCGTTCCGCCGCGACGCGCTGTCCAACGAGCGCCATCACGCCATCAGGCCCCTGCGGCCTGTACCGGCGACGCCAGGATGCGCTGGCCATCGTCCAGCACCTCATCTGCCAGCACCCGTCCGTCCAGAACGCGGACGATGCGTCGGCAATGGTGGGCGATGCGTTCGTCGTGCGTCACCATGACCACAGTCATCCCCCCGTCGTTCAGCCCCTGGATGATCGCCATGACCTCCTGGCCGGAGCGGCTGTCCAGATTCCCGGTCGGCTCGTCTGCCAGAAGTACCTGGGGGCGACCCGCCAAGGCCCGGGCCACTGCTACCCGCTGCTGCTGGCCTCCGGACAACTGCGCCGGCAAGTGGTGCACCCGTTCCGCCAAGCCCACCGCCGCGAGGGATTCCAGGGCCGCCTGGCGCCGGCGCTTGGCCGCGTCCCCCCGGTAGATCAGCGGCAGTTCCACGTTCTGCAAGGCATTCAACCGCGGCAACAAATTGTAGTTCTGAAACACGAAGCCGATGAAGCGGTTGCGGACGTCCGCCAACTGGTCGTCGCTCAGCCGCGCCACCGGCCGGCCGGCCAAACGGTACTCTCCGGCAGTCGGCCGGTCCAGACACCCCAGAAGGTTCATCAGAGTGGACTTCCCCGAACCGGAGGGCCCCATAATCGCCACCATGTCCCCCGGCTCCACATCGAGATCAACGGACGCCAGAGCCGTGACGGTCACATAGCCCGTGCGGTACGTCTTGGCAATCGCCCGGAGGGCGATGACGGGATCGGACAACCTGCGCCACCTCCAGAGATTCGCCTACACTGCCGGGAGCGTCGCGGCAGTCCTCAAACGGCTCCATACACTATCCCCCGGCTCGGCCGAACGCGCCGGCGAAACCGCCCCCGCCAAGAGCGCCTCCGCCCGCTCTGGCGGGAGCGCCCCGTGCGGCGGTTCCGACTCCGCCGGCCGCCTGGCCGGCGATAACCGACTGCCCGGGCTGTAGCCCCGCAAGGATCTGCGTATAAGCGCTACCGACCAGACCCACCCGGACACGCACCGCCACGGGCTTGCCGTTCTGAAGCACGCGGAGGACCCCGCCGCTGCCGCCCGTCGCGTGCACAGCCTGAGACGGGACGCGCAACCCGTTGGCAGAAGCCACATCGATGATCACGGTCGCCGACATCCCAGGCAGAAGGTTCTGCTGATTCTTCAGGTCCACAGTCACGGGATACGTACTCACGCCGTTCTGGGCTTGGGCCGCCGGGGCGACGGAAACCACGGTGCCGGTGTATTGCGCATTGGGAAAAGCGTTGACGGTCACTTGGGCGCTCTGCCCGACCCTGACCTTGCCGATGTCAAGTTCATCGATAGGGACCACCGCCTCCAGGCCCTGTGCGGACTGGATGGTGACGGCCGCGGTTCCGGCGGCGACGCTTTCGCCGGGTTGGACGTTGATCGCGGTGATGGTCCCCGCAATCGGGGCCGTGACCGTCAATTCGGCCATGGCCGTCTGTTTGGCCTGGACGGCCGCGGCATCACTGGCGACGACGGCCTTCTGTGCGGCGACGGCATCCGCGGTCGGCGCGGCGGGATCGGTGATCTGCGTCAGCGCGATCTGCGCCTCTTGCACCGCCAGTTTGGCCTGGGCCACAGCCAGCTGATCCTGCTGCGCGGTCGCTGCCACTGTCGGATTGGTGACGGTGGCGAGGACCTGCTGCGCACTGACCGGTGCGCCTTCGGCCACCAGTCCGCCCACGGTGCCGGCCTGCCCGGCGGTAACGGTTTGCAGGGCTGGATACACCACGCTACCGGCGTCGGACCAGGTGAAGGCGGCCGGGGGGGTGCCCTGCGGAGTCAGCACCACGGTGACAGCGGCCTCCTGGGGCACGCCGATCAGCGGTTGGGAAGGCGTGACGGTCAGGGGATAGAGTTGCTCCGTCTGCGTCGAGGGCGAGGCTTGGCGCGCCGAGCCACCGCCCGCCTGCACGCTGACCTGCGCACCGGAGACCGGGCTGGTACCGATGCCGGTCACCGTGCCGGTCTGGACCCGGGCCAACGAGGGGATTGTCAGCGTGGCCGAATCCCCCGTGGAGAGGTACGGCAGGTCCTCCTCCGGCACCGGAACGCTGATCGTCGGGGCACCGGCAGGAAGTACGGTGGCGATGGGCTCACCGGGATTCACCTGTTGACCGACAACCACCGCGACCGACTGTACGGTACCTGCCACCGGTGTCGTCACCTCGGATGCGGCGGCGGCGTTGGCATCGTCGCGACTCTGTGTCAACTCGGCCAGCTGCAGGGAAACCCGCGCCTGCTGCAGCTTGAGCTGGGCCTGGGTGATGGTGCGCGGATCCTGCGCGGCGGCCGGATCCATCAGCGACTGCAACTGCTCTTGGGCTTGAGCCAGAGCGGCCTGGGCGGATGCCACCTGCTGGCCCAGCCCCGACGTGTCGGAGAGTTGCAACAGCACTTGACCGGGTGCCACGTTCTGCGCCAGCCCCACGTCTACCTTCTCAATCGCGCCGGCCTCCGGCGGACTGACGTTCTGAGTGGCCACCGCCTGGATGCTGCCGGATCCCGAAACGGTGACGTCCACCGTGCCAACGCCGGCGGTCACCGTGAAGAAGCGCGGGGTCGCTGCTGCACCCTTGGAGTGCAGGTAGCGCTGAACGCCGTACACGCCCCCCACAACGACCACTGCGGCGACGCCCAGCCAGATCAGCCCGCGCAGCAGCACCGACACCCAGCTCGGGTGCGACACACCGGCGGCGGCCCCACGCATAACCCCAGAACTCCTTCCCCACCGGTGCCTCAGGGACGAACCCTCCCGACGCCCAATCGCTGGGGAGCTACCCTGATCCTCCACCTGGAGGCACTATAGGGGTGGGGGCTTAAGGAATGATGAAGCCGCAGAGCCCCGGGCGCACAGGTGCGCGGCACGATGTGTCGCGGCCCGCCGCCGCACTTGCCGGGATCGATTTTACAGGGTGGGTGCAGCAACGGTACGCATGCGCCGGCGAAAGGGGGGTGTTGGGAGGACCAAGTATCAAATGCTAAGGATAGGCGCGATCCGCGCCGGGGGATGGCCGCGCCGGCCACCTCCGCGTTCATGAGCCGCAACGGGTGAGAAGCGGCATCGCGCCGTCACGCTGCCGTTCAGGTCTTGTCCATAACCCGCTTCCAGATATGGTCCTTCACGGGTCCGCCCCCTTCGAGGATTTGACTAATCAATATGTCCTCTGAGAAACGGAGATACCACCGCCTGGACCTCTCTGGAATGCGCCGGACTCAACCCCCCAAGGGATTCAGTGGCCTTGATCCGGAAAACAGTTGCCAGAAGACATGGGGGCCCAGATTCGACTCTGCGGGCGGAGAGGATCCGACGGCGCCGATGACTTCGCCCGAATGGATCGCTTGCCCCGATCGCACGGAAACGCTGCCCAGTGCCGATACATTCGTGGAGTAGCCGTCGCCCAGAGCGATGCTGACCACCCAGCCCCACAGGCTGTCGCGTCTGACCGCCAAAACCGCCCCAGCGGCCGGAGCGACGACCCTCTGCCCGATCGATGCGGCGAGGTCAATACCCGCGTGCTCCTGCCAATCCCCGAAGACTGGCGAGTAGGCCCATCCAAAGCCGGCGAGCACAGCGCCGGAAACCGGCGCCTGGAGCGATGGAGGCCCTTGGGCGGGCGGTACAGCGGCCGCAGCCACAAGCGAAGAAGAAGATCCGGCCGGGGATCCCGTCCCCAGTCGCGCATTGCTGGAGTGTGCGGCGTTTCCCGCGGAGACGCTGCTGCGGGCCGACCCTCCCCGCCCGCCGTTCACCAGCGTTCCCGTGGCGGATGCCATTCCGCTGCCTCCCTTCGATCGCACCGTCGGGCGGGGCGACGCCCCCCCGTTTCGGATGGATACCGGCGCCGTCCGGGATGGCATCGTGCCAGCGGATGATGTGAGGGAAACCTCGGACACCGCCGGTGGCGTGGGTTCCGCCGACGCGACCGCCGAGGCCTGATCCCCGGGAGTCACAGCCGATGCAGCCGAAGCAGATGCCGCCGCCGTGGAAGACGACACGCCCGCGGCTCCAGCAGACGACACTGTCCCCGACAGCGCAGCGCCAGCGAGCCGGCCAGGGTGGGGTCGGGCCATCACCAGCACCAGCCCATATATCCCGGCCGCAGCGGCAGCCAGCGCAAGGGCACCCCACCCTCGATGCAGCGTGCGAAGGCGGAACACACCGCGCCTGGAGGTTGCGCCGTGGCGCACCCTCTCTGCCGCGCCGGCATGCATTTCGCAACTCTTCCATCCAGCGCGCCAAACCGCCCACGTCTTACCCGCCCATGACGGCCGCGCGTGACGCCCCATATCCATCGCCCCCGTGCCGGTCCCGCGGTCTTGGCCCCCGCGGCCCGGCCCCGCCTCACTGGATCAGCTTTCCGGCAACGGGGCGGATTATGCATCGGAGGGAAAACAGGTTTCCTCCGGGAGGCTGTCACAAAGCCTTCCGGCTCAACGGTTCGAATGGTGGGCGCGGCTGGGATCGAACCAGCGACCTCTCGGATGCGAACTGGTTCTAGCCCCTGCGCAGCAGGGCTTGTATGTTCGCCTCCCGCCCTGCGAGTGCTGAGCCAGTTGGGCTGACGTGGCTCTTCCAGCATCCGCCATTCCGCGTTCGGATGCCCCACTCGGCACAATGCGTTTGCAAGTCCGTTTGCAAACGGGTGGCGCCCGGGCCTTCGCGCTCATTAGCTCCGGGCCGGCGTGCGCAATCGCCGGCCCGTATCCGCAAGCGCATCGTATACGCGGGTCACCGGCAGTGGGGACCAGTCGGGTCCCCACCGCCGCCCCACGACGTTGCTTTCGCTACACTGAGGTTGGAGCCGACTAAAGGAGGTCAGGCGCGGTGAAGGTTGTCCCTGTCAAAGACAAGGGGGACGCCCGCAGTCCGGCGGACATGCGCCGGGCGCCGCCTGCCTCGCAGGAGCTAAGGTGGCCGCAGCACTCCACCCACGTGTCACGGAAAAAGGCATCGAGGTGCGACCACGTCGCGGTCGACGCCACCTCAAGGAAAAGCCAGTAGTCGGGCAGACTACGGCCTTCCACCTCGCTCTCGGGCCGAGGGCAGCAGTCCAGGAGTGGCCCGCGCACCTCCTGGAGCGCGATTGCGCCCAGGTAGGCGCGAACCTGCCGGTGCAGGTCCCAGGCGTGCTCGAACAGCCCGACGAGGCGCTGCATCTCAGTCTCTTGCATGAACGCCTGCACCGTGGCATCCAGTTCGGCGCGACGGCCCTCTGGAACGAGATGATCGCAGCGCGGAGCCGCCAGCCAGTCTCGGTTGTAGCGGCGGTGGTAATCGGGGACGCCACCGGCGATTTGATACCAGTCTGCGACGAGCAGTGCGGTCGCCGGCCTTCGGCCGTGTGCCCCGACCTCCAGCCGAGCCGCGATCGGGGCGACCCGCTCCACCATCAGGTCCGTCTGATCGAGTAGCTTCTGCCAGGCTTCCACGTAATTGTCATATGCGGCCCACACAGGGCGACCGCCAGTGTGCGCGCGGAGTTGTCGACTGAGCGGGTCGGCCATCCACCGCTGGGGAGCGTTCCGCTCATACGCTATGTGGGACTGCACGTGCTCCCGCTCCCAACTGCCTTCGGCCGAGCGACACCAGGCGAACAGGTCAGCCCAGCGCACCCAGTCGATACCGGATACATTCCAGGCCAGGTTCTGCGCCGCCGAGACGAGCGCAGCGTGGTGACGCGCCAGAGCCGGCGGGTCGGTCGGCCCAGGGGGCTTCGCGGCCGGCGGCGGCGCGCCTGCGGTGCGTTGCGCCTGCCGCCAGCGTTCCAGGTCCCGACGCACGGCGCGGAGATAGTGGGGTGTCAGCCTGGAGCGGACAGGGATGTCGGGGAAATCCTGATCGAAGTCGGCTTGCGAGCGCGGGAGGTCGCGCCCTTCGCGCCCGCACTGCTCTATGACCTGCAGCGCATGGAGGACACGCCAGAGGGCCTCGGGGTTGCGTCGCAGGTCTGCCGCGGCCTGCCGGACGACGGTCCCAGGCTCCTCGTCGGGCCGAGCGGCAAGCAGATCGAAGAATCGCGCGCGCTCGGAGTACCCGAGTGGTCTGCGCACCCGCACCGTTCGTGGGCCGCTCTGAGTGCCGCGCCCCTCCTCGGTCATGGTCCAATTATAGGCCGACGCCGTGACAGGCTGTACACAGTTGCGCACGCAGACGCGGACGTCCATGCGGTCGCACCCCCGGACTGGGCGCGCTTTGATCGGCGTGTGGCAAAGGGGCGTCTTCCACGACCGACGGCGGTGCGCGTCGCGGGCCAGTTGGGACCCGAGCCCCAGCCTGCTCGCGGGGCGCTGCTGCGGATGCAGCCGAGGTCATCGTCGAGACGGTGGACGCCCCGGACGCGCAGGCCATACTCGCGCGTTGGGCGGAGCGGCTGGCGCGCCTCGGCCGTGAACGGCTGCGGGGCGACGGACGATGAGCGTCACGCAGCAGGAAGTGCTCCCTCGGAGCGAGGAAACGACGGCGTGCGGCGTTGGTGCAAGGAGCAGCACGGCCCGCTACCCGCGGGACGATGGCGGTGCAAGTCCGACCCCGGCGCTCCAGCCTTCGGCCCGCGACATTCGCGTCGGGATCATCCCCCACGCCGCCGCCAGCGCCTTGATCGAACGCTGGCACTACCTCGGAACGATGCCGGCCGGAACGAAGCTCGCGCTCGGCGCCTTCCTGGGCGACCGCCTGATCGGCGCGGTGACCTTCGGCGTGGGACCGATGAGCGGGCACCGTCTGTTGCGCGACCCCCGGCCGCAGGACGGGATCACGCTGACCCGCTTCGTGCTGCTTCCGGAGCGGCCGGCCAACAGCGCCTCCCGCGTACTCGGCATCGTCCTGCGCATGCTGCGTCGCCAGACGGACAAGAAGTTCGTCCTGACCTACGCCGACCCCGAGCACGGCCACCACGGGGGCATCTATCAGGCGAGCGGCTTCATCTATGGTCGGGCCGTCGGAGCCGCAGCCGGCGCTCGACTTGGGCGACGGCGTGCTCCGCCACTCTCGCCCGGTAGCGTCGGCGTTCGGGACGCACAGCCGCGAGCACTTCGCCCGCCACGGACTTGCCGTCCGCGCCGTGCCCGTCGCCGCCAAGCGCACCTACCTGTGGGTCGTCCCGGAATGGCGGGACCGGCTCCTGCTGCCGCCCCAGTCCTACCCGAAGCGAGGTGATCCGGCGCGAACGTCATCTTGCTGCCCATCGCCCAGGTGCAGCAGGCCGGATGCAACAGCAACCGCATGGACACCGACACGCAGGCCAAGCTCGGCCACTCCCTCCACACCTTCGGCCTGCGCCTCCCGCTCCTGGTTCGCACCATCGGCGACGGCTTCGAGTGCATCGCCGGCAACATGCGGCTGGAGGTGCTCCGCGCCGAGGGCGTGGCGGAAGTCCCCTGCATCCTGGCCGACGACCTCACCGAGCCGCAGTGCAAGCTCCTGAGCTTGGCGCTCAACCGCCTGGGCGGCTGGGGACAACGTGAGCGCGAAAGCGAAGCTCCTGCAGAACCTGAACGCCGCCGGGCTCACAGCCGAGGACCTCGCGGCGGTGCTGCCGGACGGCGTCACCGCCCTACGCGCGCTCGGCGACCTGGGCCGCGCGAGCCCGGAGGCCGTCGCCGAGCAGCTCCGAGCCTGGAACAAGATGGAACAGGCCAAGGCGGAGGCAAAGCTCCACGCCTGGACCCTGCCGTTCACCGACGACCAACGGAGCATCGTCATGGAGGCCGTGGAGAAGGCGCGCACCCGCCGCACGTCGCCAACTACGAGGGCCCGAACGTCAAGGGCGCCGCGCTCGCGGCCATCGCCGAGGAGTGGCTCCACGGCCGCGGCTACCGGGCCGCCGCCACCCGGAAGCGCGGGCACCTGCGTGTTGTATCGGGGAAGGCGACACCACAGACCCCCAAGGAGGCGTGAGCGATGAGCGAGACGACCACAGTCCCGCTCTGCCGTGCCCGATATGCGGGACCGACCTGCGGCTCAGCGTGACCACGAATAAGAATGGCAAGCACGCCATCGGCGTCCACTGCCCCCAGGACGGCAGGCACTTCCGCGGCTTCATCAATCACCGGCCGTTCGTGGAGGGGGCGCTCGACCGGCTCCTCGCGGCGCAGGCCGAAGCCGAGCGTCCGGCACTCAGCCCCGGCGGCACTGCGCCCGGCCCCACCCCGGCGGACCCAGCCCTCCAGAAGACTTCTGGAGGGCCTGCGCCCCGGCGGGCGGGTCCCCCCAGGAGGCGGCCGGCGTGAATCCTGCTCGTGGCGGCCGTCCTGCTCTTGGCCCTGCTGACCTGGCCCCGCGGACCCTGGCGCTGGTGGTGACGCTGGGGAGGTGCGTCCATGGCTGCGGGAAGGCATCCTGCTCGCGTGAGCGGTTCCCGAAAACCCGCATTTTCGGGAACCGCCGCGCCACCGGCGGCACAGCCCCAAGCCTTGGCGGATCGGCGGGCGGAGACGGCCCCGGGAAGTTTTCGGGAACCCGGCCGCAACGTGCCCGTCCGCCGTGCCGACCTCGGCCAGGCCGTGGAGACGTACCTGGACCGCCTGCGCCTCGGCGGGTGCGCCGAGGGCACCCTGCGCGGTTATCAGCAGGTGCTCGGCGCGTGGCTGCGGTCCGGGGGCGATCTCGGTCGCTTCCTGCCCGGCAGGCTCGCACCGGCCACGCAGCGGCGCCGCTACGCCGTGCTTGCCGCCTTCGGCCGGTGGGCCGTCACCGCGAACCTGCTCACCTGGCATCCCTTGGAGGGTGTGCCGTCGCCGCCTCTGCCGCCGCTCCGGCCGCGCGCCGTCCCGGCAGACGCGCTGGCACGGCCCGGGCGGAGGCGGCGCAGCGACTGGACTGCGGGTGCGCAACGCTGCTCCGCCTGCTCAGTGTGACCGCGCTACAGGTGCCCAGTTGAACCGCCCGCGCCGTCCGTCGTGCGCAGGCGCTCAGGTGATCGTCGCCCTCGACCTTTACCCGGACCTGCAGCGGGCGCCGCGCCGCCCAGTTGTGAGGGAAGTCCCGCACGGAGGGCCTCTTCGATCGCTGGCGCTCGCTCGCCGTCGACCCAAGCCCGGACCTCCACCGTCATCTCGCCACGGGCTCGGCGCACGTCCCTGGCGCTGTACTCAGGATGGCCCTCCGCAGTCTCCCGCATCGCGATGCCCATCTCCCGGAGAAGCCCGTTGGCCTCCCACGCACCGACCGTCTCAGGACGAACGCCGAGAATGTCCGCGGCCTGACGGCGACTCAGCCAGTCACCAGCCACTCGTCCCACCTCCGGATCGCGGCCTCCGAAACCGGGGGCCCTGCGCTGTCCGTGTTCGCCGTGTACTACACGGCCGCCTCCCTGCTCCGCAAGGACTCCGCTTCCGAGGGCGAATGCACCGCCCCGGGTGGACCCCGTATAGATCATTTTGCACAAGCAATCACTTCAAATCGATTCGCAGCCCAACGCGGCCATGGGCAGTAAAACATGGGGGCGGCTCTTTTCAGGCGCGATCCGGAGCCCGGTCTTGGACAAGGGTCCTATGGCAGGAATGACTTCAGCGGCCTGAGTATCCGGTTGCTGCGGAGGCCCGGCGGCGTGTGCGCACACGGGGCCTCGTCAAGCCGAGATGTGGGTGAAGACGCCGGGATTCGGTGGAAAGTCTGACCCTTTCCCCTCTTGACGGAGCTGAACAAGTCGTCGCGCACGTGCCATTGTGTCCCCATGACCGACACCGCGGGCCCCACCCCCTTCCGTTACTGCGGCCGCTCCTTCACTGAAGCGGAGATCGAGATCATCCGCGGCATCACCGAGAACCCGCGCTGCGACACACGCGCCGAGATCGCCCGCGCCGTCTGCGCCGCACTGAACTGGGTCAAGCCGGATGGCCTCCCCAAGGTCGTCAGTTGCCACGTCGCTCTGCAGCGCATGGAGGCCCACGGGGTCATCTGGCTGCCACTGCCCACCCGAGAGGCCGCCCGGCCCCGGCCTGCGCGGCGGACGGCCGCCAGCGATCCGCAAGCCCCGATCACCGGCAGCATCGAGGACCTGGGGGCGTTGCGCCTGGCACTGGTCGGCACCCGTGCGGAGTCGCGCCTCTGGAACGAGGTCAGCGAACGCTATCACTACCTCGGTCGGAGCCAGTCGGCCGGAGCCCAGTGTCGCTACCTGGCCTACGACGGTGACCGCCTGCTCGGCGCTCTGGGCTTCGGTGCCGCGGCCTGGAGGCTCGCGGACCGCGACCGCTACATCGGCTGGACCGACGCCGAGCGCGAGGCGCAGCTGCATCTGGTGGCGCAGAACCGCAGGTTGCTGGTCCTGCCCTGGGCCACCGTGCACGGTCTGGCCTCCAGCCTGCTCGCTCGGGCCGCACGTCGCCTGCCGGAGGACTGGGAGCGGCGCGCCGCCTACCGCCCCGCCCTGCTGGAGACCTTCGTCGAGCGCGCGCGTTTTCGCGGCACCTCGTACGCCGCCGCCCACTGGGTACGGGTCGGCCAGACCCGGGACCGCGGTCGTAACGACCGTCATAGACAGGGCGGCCAACCCGTTCGGGACATCTGGCTCTGCCCGCTCGATCCCCGTTTCCGCGCCGTTCTGACCGACGGACGCATCTCCGAGCCCCGGGTCTCAGGGAGGCGGCAGGCATGACCGACATCCAGGCTTGGGCACGTCACGGGCCAAGTTCGACGAACTGGTGGCGCGACTGGAGACGCCGGACGCCGACCGCATAACGCATGCCGACTTGGAAGACCTGCTCGCCAACCAGGGGCGCGCAGTGCTGCAGCAACTGCTGCAGGACCGCATGAATCTGCGGGCCATCCGTGAGCAGCCCCTCCCGGCTACCGCGGTCGTCGATGCCCAGGGCGTGCCACGTACCCATATCGTCCGCGAGCAGGCCTGCACCCTCAGCACCATTTTCGGCGACGTCCGCGTCCAGCGGCTCGCCTACCGCCGCCGCGGACTGAGCAACCTCTGCCCCGCAGACGCCGATTTGAACCTGCCCGCCGAGCAATACTCTCATGGGCTCCGCCGCCTCGCCGCCAGCGAAGCCAGCAAGGGGTCATTCGCCGATGCCGTCTCTGGCGTGCGCGAGGCAACCCATGCACCAATCGTCGAACTCCCCAAGCGCCAACTGGAGGAACTGGTCGCGCGCGCGGCCGTCGACTTCGACGCCTTCTACGCTCAGAACGAGCGGCCCGCCCAGTCGGGCGAAATGCCACTCGCCCTCTCCTTCGACGGCAACGGGGTCGTCATGCGTCCCGAGGCCCTGCGGCCCGGCACCGCCGCCACTGGGCGCACGCGGCTCGCAGCGGGCCACAAGGCCCACCGTAAGCGCATGGCCGAGATCGCCGCCGTGTTCGATGTTCAGCCAGCGCCCCGCACCAAGGAGGACATCCTGGGTCCGCCCGAGCGGCAGAAGGCACCCACCCCAGCCACCAGCAACAAGTGGGTCACCGTCAGCGTCGTTGACGATGTCGCGACGGTGATCGCCCAGGGCTTCGACGAGCCCCAGCGGCGCGACCCGCAGCACCGCAGAGTCTGGCTGGCCTTGGTGGACGGGAACAACGACCAACTCAACTGCATTCGTGACCAGACCAGGAGACGCCACGTACAGGTTACCATCCTGGTCGACTTCGTCCACGTCCTCGAATACCTCTGGAAGGCCGCGCTGCTTCTTTCCCGAAAACGACCCTCAAGCCGAGGCCTGGGTCAGTGAAAAGGGTCTGAAGATCCTCGATGGACGTGCCGCCCTCGTGGCCGCTGCGATTCGCCGCAAGGCCACCGCACGTCTCGCGCCCTCGGCCCGCAAAGCGGCCGATGAGTGCGCCGACTACCTGCTGCGCAAGAAGGCCTACCTCGACTATCCCACCGCGCTGGCCTCAGGCTGGCCGATCGCCACCGGCGTCATCGAAGGCGCCTGCCGCCATCTCGTCCAGGACCGCATGGACATCACCGGCGCCCGCTGGGGACTGAACAGCGCCGAGGCGGTGCTCAAGATCCGCGCCCTCCGCACCAACGGCGACTTCGACCGCTACTGGACCTTCCACCTCGCCCAGGAGCAGGACCGCGTCCACCGGCAGCGCTACGCCGGGCACGCCATTCCCACCCACCCCTGACGCTCCGCTTGCAACCCGCCTACTCCCCGCCTGGACGCATCGCCTCGGTGCGCGAATCTGTTCGCCCTACGCGACCCCACGTCCGCGCCACGGCCTTTTCTTGCTCCTGAAAAGAGCCGCACCCGGTGCCGTCCTGGGAATGCCCGGAGGGTTGCAGGACGGCACCCGGCGTTGCGGGGTGGTCTGGACGGCCCTACAGATGCAGCGGCCCCGGTCGTTAGCGGGCCTTGCACCCTGGCCTGCCGGCCGCGAACACTTTCGCGGCCGACGCCACCCGGCGAGGGATGTCCCCCTCCGGTCCCGTGCCCCTGGCCCTGCTTCGGGATGGCGCCCGCGGCCTCCGCCCTGGACCCCGAGCGACCGGGGACCGCGTCCCGCACGTCGTTTGGCGGCATACTGTTCAGGCGATCACGGTGCCAGCGCCCTCGTTCCTGCGCTTGGCCCCGTCCCAGGGCCCTGGACCCGGCTCCGCCCCACTGTCCACGAAACCGGGGTAAGCCCGCGGTGATCACATCCCTTTGAACGTGGTCACCGCGCAGTTGCGACCTACCATCGCCGAATTGCCCGCCCAAGCTGTTGGCGGGGAATCCTTAACGAATGCCCCACCCCAACCTTTCCTTGGCCTCCTCGGACATCATTTCCGGTGTCCACGGGGGGCTCCAAACGATTTCCACAGCGGTTGACCTCGCTCCCGCAGCCTTCAGCGCTGCGTCCACCTGCTCGGTGATCAACTCTCCCAGTGGGCATCCGGGACTCGTCAGCGTCATCTCAACATTCACGTTCTCATCCTGGTCGACGTCGATGTCATAGACAAGGCCGAGCTCGACAATATTCATGCCGATCTCCGGATCATTCACAGTGCTCAAGGCCGCCCTAAGGGTCTCCTCATCCAGCGCCATGCGGCATCCCCCAGGCACATTATACCGCCGCGCAGGCCTATGGCCTCGTGGCGAGTTCCGTTAGTTCAAGGGCCCATAGGGCCGGGGTCGGTGCGTGGCCCGTCAGGCTGGAGTCAGCACGAGCGCGAAGTCGTTCACAAGCATCGTCAGGAGTTCGCTGAGCATCCCCGTAACCGGCGTCCGGTCCCACACTTGCCCCGACGATCCGTAGAGGCGCTTCCGCATGCCCATAGTTCGCCGGGGTATCACAAGCCAACGCGATGACCTCGTACCGCTGGGACACACTGAAGATCGGCGGCCGGCCCGAACGGGGCTCGTCGTGCAACCCCTCCGGACCCGCTGCCCTGAACCGGGTCCGCCACTTCTTCACCG
>JAJZMB010000114.1:150619-167028 GCA_021803205.1 Bacillota bacterium
GTCTTGACACTGACCTCCAGGTCTTCGGCCACGCTGGCCGCCGTTGCGCCGTCCGCCAGCTGCAAGATGATCGACGCACGCAGGTGCAGGCGATGTTCCGCCCGTTGCCCGTTCGCCCACGCCATCAGCTTCTCGCGCTGCTCAACAACGACTTCCAACCGTGCAGGTCGCCGCGTAGCGCCTCCTGCACCCGCCCCGGCCGCCACCCATGCATCTCAGCATGAGCGCCGGGGCACGGATTGTCCAGCGCTTTTTTCCGTTGCCCAATGCTGGAAAAGGCTACCGGAACGCGCCACTCCTTCCCGCGCAGGCTCAAGCTTCCTCCTCCTGAGGGCCGAACTCGGCGGCGACCTCCTCCGGCACCTCCGCGGCATCCGCCAGTACGGTCACCCGATCCGGTTTCACTTCTAGGAATCCACCCTTGGTACCGATGACCAATTCCGTACCGCCCGGGCGGCGAATCCGCACGGCACCGTCGAGCAGCGAGGTGATGAGGGGGGCATGGTGCGGCAACACCCCAAGTTCTCCCTCTACCCCTCGGGCGATGACCATTTCAGCCGGACCCGACCACACCAACCGCTCCGGTGTCACAACCTGGACCCCGATGACTCCGGCCATTCGCCCAGCACCTCCTCCACCGGTCCGCCCGCCAACCGGCGCACAGGGCAGGCCGGCAGACCCTTCGCTTTCGGGCCGGGCGCCGGGACTACATGGATTCGGCCTTCTTCACGGCCTCTTCGATGCCGCCGACCATGTAAAAGGCCATCTCCGGAAGATCGTCGTGCTTGCCTTCAAGAATCTCGTTGAAACCGCGCACCGTGTCCTGCGGCCGCACGAACTTCCCGGGATTGCCGGTGGTGTTCTCCATCACGAAGAACGGCTGGGTCAGAAATCGCTCGATCTTTCTGGCACGTGCCACGGTCAGCTTGTCATCCTCGGACAATTCGTCGATCCCCAGAATGGCAATGATGTCCTGCAACTCTTTATTCCGCTGCAGAACCTCCTGTACTCCACGCGCCACCATGTAATGTTCTTCTCCCACGATATGCGGGTCGAGGATACGCGAGGTGGACGCGAGGGGATCGACGGCCGGATAGAGACCGCGCTCTGTCAGACGGCGCTCCAGGTTCGTGGTGGCGTCCAGGTGGGCGAAGGTCGTTGCCGGCGCAGGGTCGGTGTAGTCATCGGCCGGGACGTAAATCGCCTGCACCGAGGTGACCGAACCCTTGCGGGTGGAGGTGATGCGCTCCTGTAGGGCGCCGATGTCCGTGGCCAGCACCGGCTGGTACCCCACGGCGCTCGGCATGCGTCCGAGAAGCGCCGAAACCTCCGAACCCGCTTGGATGAAACGAAAGATATTGTCGATGAACAGCAGAGTATCTTTGCCTTCACGATCGCGGAAGTATTCCGCCATCGTGAGCCCGGAGAGGGCGACCCGCATCCGCGCCCCCGGCGGCTCGTTCATCTGTCCGTACACCAGCGCCGTCTTGCTCAGAACCCCGGATTCGGTCATCTCTCCGTACAACTGTGTGCCCTCGCGCGTGCGCTCCCCGACGCCAGCGAAGACCGAAATTCCCCCGTGCTCCGTGGCGATATTGTGGATGAGCTCCATGACCAAAACGGTCTTGCCGACCCCGGCGCCGCCAAAGAGACCAATCTTCCCTCCCTTGGGATAGGGCGTGAGAAGGTCGATGACCTTGATCCCGGTCTCCAATACCTCCGTGGCGACTGCCTGGTCGGTCAGCGAAGGAGACGAGCGATGGATGGGGTTCCGCTCCGTCGCCTGCACCGCACCCTTGCCGTCGATGGGCTCACCGAGCAGGTTGAACATGCGGCCCAGCGTTTCGCTGCCCACCGGTACGGAAATCGGCCCCCCGAGATCGGTCGCCTGTGCGCCGCGTACCAAGCCGTCCGTTGACGACATGGCTACACAACGCACCCGATTGTCTCCCAGGTGCTGAAAAACCTCCGCAATCAGGTCGACGCCGGCCACCGTGGCACCCGACGCGCCGCCGCCGATCACCCGCACCGCATTGTAGATCGCCGGGAGTTCTCCCGGTGCGAATTCGACATCGAGCACAGGTCCGATCACAGATACGACGCTACCGATGTTCGCCATGTCGCTTTCCTCCCAGCGGATTCCCGGAGGACCCGGTCTGTGGTCCGGCCGCCAAACAGTCGGCGGCTGCGCACCCGGCGAGGCGCCGTCGTCACCCCTGCAACGCAGTAGCGCCGCCCACAATTTCAGAAATCTCTTTGGTGATAGCCGCCTGGCGCACGCGGAAGCTTACCAAGGTCAGGCGGTCAATCACCTCACCGGCGTTCCTGGTGGCGCTATCCATAGCCGCCATCCGAGCGCCGAATTCGCTGGCCTTCGCCTCAAGCAACGCACGGTAGATCAGCACACTGATGTAGTGCGGCAGGAGCCGCTCCAGCACGCCGGCCGCGTCCGGTTCGAAGATGTACTCCCCTTCTCCGGACCCGGCGGCGCCACCCCGCAGGTCGGCACCGGCCAGCGGCAACAGGCGGACGCTCACCGGGCGGGAGGTTACTGCATTGACAAATTGGGGGTATACCAGATGAACCTGGTCGCACCCGCCCTGCAGGAAATGACGGGTAACCTCGGAGGCGATGGCCTCCGCCTGAACGAAGCGCACCTCGTCCCCGATACCGGTGTATTCTGCCACTATGTCGTACCGCCGCCGGCGAAAGAAGTCGCGCGCCTTCCGCCCGACGGCGATCACCCGCGGGCCGGGCAGCCCCCGCAGCAATTGTACTCCCGCGCGATTGATGTTCGAGTTGAACGCCCCGGCGAGCCCGCGGTCCGAGGTGACCATCACCGCCAAACTTGCGGCCACCGGACGCTCCATCAGGAAAGGGTGTTCGACCCCTGCGTTCTCCGCCAGACGCAGCAGCACGCCACGCACGGCCTCGGCGTAAGGGCGCCCCGCCTCCGCGCGGTGCTGGGCGCGACGGAGCTTGGAGGCAGCGACCATCTTCATGGCAGCGGTGATCTTGCGGATGTTCTTGACACTGTTGATTCGGCGCCGGATCTCCTTCAGCCCTTCAGCCACAATTCCACCCCCCGCATCGCGTCATGCTTGCTGCGTAAACGCGCACGGATTCGGACGCCGGTAGGCACCCTGTGCCCGGTCGCGACGTCCGGGCTGCCGCCCGCGGGAGGACTAGGCATCGAAGCCTTTGAGAAATGCCGCCGCCGCTTCCCTCAGCCCCGCGTCGATCTCGTCGGTGAGCTTGGGCGCTTCGCCGATCTGCCTCAGCAGATCAGGACGCTCGGCACGAAGGAAAAGAAGATAATCCCGCTCGAACGTGCGCACCTTTGCGACCGGGACGGTATCGAGAAAGCCATTCGTGCCGGCATGGATGACGGCCACAAGGTCCTCGACGTCTATCGGGTGGTACTGGGCCTGCTTGAGCAGTTCAGTCAATCTCTGGCCACGGCCCAGACGCGCCTGGGTGGCCTTGTCCAGATCGGAGGCAAACAGCGTGAAGGCCGCCAATTCGCGATATTGCGAAAGGTCCAGCCTCAGACCGCCCGACACTTTGTTGACAATTTTGCGCTGAGCGTCCCCACCCACTCGCGAGACGGACAGACCCGCATTGACTGCAGGACGGATACCCGCGTAGAAGAGATCGGTCTCCAGATAGATCTGTCCGTCCGTGATCGAAATGACATTGGTCGGGATGTAGGCAGACACGTCTCCGGCCAGAGTCTCAATAATGGGCAGCGCCGTCAGAGAGCCACTGCCCATGTCGCCCGACAGCTTGGCCGCGCGCTCCAGGAGTCGGCTGTGGAGATAGAAGACATCGCCAGGGTACGCCTCACGGCCGGGCGGGCGGCGGAGCAGCAGGGACATGGCCCGGTAGGCGACGGCGTGCTTGCTGAGATCATCGTACACACAGAGGGCGTGCCCGCCCTTGTACATGAAGTACTCACCCATGGCGCATCCGGCATATGGTGCGAGGTACTGCAGCGGTGCCGGTTCGGCGGCGCTCGCGACGACGACGATGCTGTATTGCATCGCGCCGTGGTCCTCGAGTGTCCGAACCACGCGCGCCACCGAGGACGCCTTTTGCCCGATGGCCACATAAATGCAGATGACGCCTTTGCCCTTTTGGTTCAAAATCGTATCGATGGCCACCGCCGTCTTGCCCGTCTGACGGTCGCCGATGATCAGTTCACGCTGACCACGGCCGATGGGAATCATCGTGTCGATAGCCTTAAGCCCGGTTTGCAACGGCTCATGTACATTCTGGCGCTGGATGACACCGGGTGCGGGCGACTCCACTGGCCGCGTCTCTGCCGTCTCCAGCGGACCCTTCCCGTCGATCGGCTGGCCGAGCGCATTGACCACGCGGCCGACCAGAACCTCACCCACCGGCACGCGCGCGATCTCCCCCGTCCGCCGGACGGAATCTCCCTCCTTGGTGGCGACCTCTGACCCGAAGAGCACGCAGCCGAGCGTCTCTTCCTCCAAGTTGAGCACCATACCCCGCACCCCGCCCGGGAATTCGAGCAACTCCCCGATCATGGCGTCACGCAGCCCGTAGATCGAGGCAATGCCGTCACCCACACGGAGAACCACTCCGACCTCGTCCATCTGCACCTGAACGTCGTACTGCGCGATCTGTTGCCGCAATACGGCGCTGATCTCCTCCGGACGAATACTCACCGCCGACCCACCTCACCTGGGCGTGACGCCGTCGCCGCCACACGCCCCGCCATTCCCTACCGGGGGCAGAAGATCACCTGTACCCCGCTTGTCAGATCCGATCCGCAACCAGACGGCGCCGCAGGGATTCGAGTCCTCCCGCCAACGAACCGTCGAGCACACGGTCTCCGAACACCACCCGAACCCCGCCTATCAGTTCGGAATGCTGCTCAAAGTCGAGATGAACAGTTTTTCCAAGGCGGTGCGACAGCGCTTCGTGCAGCCTCACCGCCTGTAATTCCGACATCGGACGGGCCGTCTGCGCCCGGGCCCGCACGCGCCCCTCGGCGGCGTCCAACCGTGCCTGCACGCCGTCGGCGATGTCCGGAAGCAGCCCCATCCGGCCCTTGTGAAAAAGGAGGCGCAGCAGGTTACCCACCAAGAGGGATCGCCCCGCCGACAACCCTTCCAGCAACAACCCCGCAACCTTGGGCGAGGCGCCCGGATGCACAAGGAGGTCACGGGCCTGCGGCACCTCAGTCAGGGCACGCGCGACACTGCCGATCTCTGCGACCACCGCATCCATGTCTTCACGCTGGCGCAGCAACGAAAACAGGGCCTCAGCATAGGGTCGTGCCGCCGGCGTCACCGGGCACCGCCCGCTTCAACCGACCTGGCGGCGGCGATGAATTCGTCTGCCAGGCGGCGATCCTCGGCGGAATCCACACGGGCCCGTAGGAGCTTGCCGGCAACCTCCACCACCAGATTGCCCATCTCCCCGCGCAGGGTGGCAACCGCAGCGTCCCTCTCTCGAGCGATTTCCTCACGCACCTGCTTCTGCAGGCGTTCGGCTTGCGCGCGCGCCTCCTCCACCACCTGGCGCGCCTCCTCGCTGGCCACCCGCTGTGCCCGTTCGACAATCTCCCGCGCCTGTACGCGGGCCTCCCCCAATTCCCGGTTTTGCACCTCGCGAATGCGCACAGCTTCTTCGCGTTCGTTCTGCGCGGCGAACAACTGCTCCTCGATGCCGCGGCGCCGCTGCTCCATGGCCTTCACCAGGGGCGGCCAGGCAAACAGGCGCAGGACAATAAAGAGAATGATAAAATTCACGATCTCCAGCACAAACGTGCCGTTGATGCCGAGCGAAGCAAGAATGCTGCCCATCGGCGGATCCTACCCCCCAGGGCAGGGGCGCGGTGAGACGCGCCCTTGCCCGCGTGTCCCGCCCGGCGCCTGCGCCAGACGGCGAAAAACCGCCACCGACGCCCACTGGACCACTCGGCAGTGGTCCTACCAGGTCGGACCGGATGGCACCACCGTGCCCGTTGCCGTCATTCCCTGCAGTCTCCACGTTCCGACCGGGCCGCCCGGGCGGCCGCAGTAGAGTCGCTGAGGCGCGGGGCCACCCCCACCGCGCCTCAGTGCGTGAACACAAAACCGACCAGAACCAGCACGATCAAGGGCAGCGCCTCAATCAGTCCGACGCTGATGAAGGTATTGGTCATGAGACGGCCCTGGGCCTCCGGCTGCCGGGCGATACCTTCCACAAACCGGCTGGTCACCAGACCGTCACCGATACCTGCGCCCAAAGCAGCCAGCCCAAGCCCGATTCCCGAGGCGAGAATATGTGCGGCAGCGGTAGACATCGAGCGTCGTCCCCCTTATGTCCCGACCGGTCCTAGCCGGCCGAAATCACCCGATGAGCGCCGGTCAGTGCGCGGGATGCGGATCGGCCGTCGCCTGCCCCACGTATGCCAGGGAAAGCACCATGAAGATGAAGGCCTGAACGGCTCCGACGAAGACGCTGAAGAGCAGCCAGCCCACGTGCGGTACGAACCCACCGGCAAAGTAGAACCACCGCAACGGGATGAGTTGCATCAGTACGCTGATCATCAACTCCCCGGCAAAGATGTTGCCGAACAGACGGAAGGCCAGTGTGAGCGGCTTGCTGAGTTCTTCGATGGCCACGATGATCAGGAAGAGATACCCGATGACACCTGGGCTGTGGATGAAAGTGCGGCCGTATCTGGCTCTGTGTTTCACAAGACCGGATAGGTGCGTAAACGCGAAGGTCAGCACCGCCAGGGCAAGGGTCGTATTCAGCGTGTTGGTCGGTGCGGAATAGGGAGGGATCACGTCGAGCATGTTGGCGACAAGGACAAAGAGAAACAACGTCGCCAGATACTCGAACAGCAGCCGGCGATTCCGCACCGGGTGCTCCGGGCCGACTTCGGACGAACCGCCGATGAAGCCGCCGATAAAACACACCAGCAATTCCATGACGTTCTGCATTCGACCGGGCACCCCGGCCCTCGCCGAGCGGGCAGCCCAAACTGCGGCCACGGCCACAACCGCCATCACGATCCAGGTCTGAATCAGCGTGGTGCTGCATACAGATGATCCGGCCAGCACCCACGTCGCCCCGTGACAGCCCACCCCGTCAGCCCCCCCGCGCCATGACGAACATGTTGAAGGCCGTGGGCATCAGGAACGCCCCCACACCCCAGCCCAACGCCGCTTCCGGCCAGATCCGCGCCACGGCCCCGAAAGCAGCGAAAACGAAACAAAACCGCAACACGGCCGCGAATTGTGCAGCCGCAACCGCGCGATGCGGCGGCAGGCCCGCGAGCGACGACGTGCGCCGCCAAAGCAGCCAAACGTAGGCGCCACCGATGGCGAAGCCTACCGCCAAACCCTGCGCCACCGCCGGGACAAACCCTGCGCGGGCGCAGATGAACAGCCCCGCCGCAAATAGGAGCCAGGGACCGCCCCCACGGAGCCGTTTCATCACCGTCCGGGCCCTCCGAAGATCCGCGCTACCTGGCGTAAGAATACCAAGACGCCCGCCGCGAGGCCGATCAAGAGCCCGACGATGGTGAACAGCGGCGATGAGTGGGTTACGCCGTCGAGCCACCGACCGCCCAAGATCCCACCCACGGCCAAGAGCGCCGCCGTCAGACCGAAGCCCGTCGCCAGAGCGAGGGCCTTCCACACCGCACCGTCCACGCTTGCACCTCAACGCCGGTGTTCGGGTGCACCGACGGCACGTCCGTACAACGGGGTCGCCTCGGCGGGCGCGCACCTAACGCCTCGGCGCCCTGAACACACAAAAAACGGCGCAAAAACGCACGCCGCCATAATCATAACACGCAACTGGAGGGAGGGTCAATTGGGGCAATTGCCGGCAAACGACGGCGGTCGATCCGAGCGCAGGCCGAAACGATGCAAGATCGCAGCCACGGTCCGTTCGGCGGCGCGACCATCTCCGAACGGACTTCCGGCTGTAGATGCCGCCCGGTACCGCGAGTCATCACCGAGCAGGGCACGCGTCTCCCGGACGATTTCCACGGGATCGGTCCCGACGAGGCGCCCTGCCCCACAGCGGACCACCTCCGGCCGCTCCGTGCTCCCGCGCAGGATGAGGACGGGGACACCCATGGCGGGCGCCTCCTCCGAAATGCCACCGGAGTCGGTGAGGATGATATCCGCCTCGGCCATGAGTCCCGCCCACTGCACATAGTCGGGAGGTGGAATCAGCCGGACGCGCGGCACGGCCCCCAGCACCGCACGCACCGGACCCTCGACGTCCGGATTCGGGTGGAGGGACCAGATCACCTCGAATCCTTCCGGACCGCGTGCCAATTCGCCGATGGCCGCGGCCACACGGGCCATCGGCGCGCCCAAATTCTCCCGCCGGTGCGCCTCCACCAGGATCAGCCGGGGACAGCCATCGGGACGGCGACGTCTGGATCCTGACACCATGAGCAATCCGTCGATCCCGGTGTTCCCGGTAACGAAGATCCCCTCCGGGTCGACACCCTCACGCCGCAGGTTCTCGGCAGCCCCCATCGTCGGGGCGAAGTGCAGATCGGAGATGCGGTCGGCGATGAGCCGGTTCATCTCCTCCGGAAAGGGCGAGTACCGCTGCCCGGTGCGCAGCCCCGCTTCGACATGCCCCAGTGGGATCTTGGCGTAAAATGCCGCCAGGGATGCAGCCATGGCGGTGGTGGTATCTCCATGCACCAGGACCACGTCCGGACGCAACTCCGTCAATACCCGGGTGCAACCCTCCAGCACGCGAGCGGTAAGCTGGGCGAGCGTCTGCCCAGGTCTCATCACCGCCAAGTCCACGTCAGGCCGGAGCCCGAACACCCCGAGCGCTTGGGGCAGCAACTCCCGGTGCTGACCGGTGCTGACGATGATGGGCTCAGTCTCCGGGCAGCGCCGCAGTTCGACGATCACCGGAGCCATCTTGGTGGCCTCCGGACGCGTGCCGAAGATCGTCGCCACCCGCAGCAATACAAGACCTCCTTATTCTACGCCTGCCAGGAGGTCTGCCGCGGGGTAAGGGGCTTGGCACGCCGCTGAGGCAGGACACCCGCAAGACGGGCTCCCAAGGTCAGGGAGACGATGACAAACACCAGGATGCCCGCCCCCAGGAGCGGACCGACGCGTTCGACCGCCAAGGCGCTGATGCCCAGCCACCCACTGATCACGTAGAGCGCCAGCACCGCGTCCCGGTGGCTGAGGCCGAGGTCCAGCAGGCGGTGGTGCACGTGCGCCTGGTCCCGCGCGCCCACCATCGTCCCGGCACCCCAGCGCCGGACGATCGCCAGCACCGTGTCAAGGACCGGCAGGCCAATGGCCAGTGCCGGTACAGAAAGGGCTACGACGGTCGCGCTCTTGAGCGGACCGACCACAGAGACGGCCCCGAGCGCAAATCCCAGGAAGAGAGCGCCCGCGTCACCCATGAAAATACGGGCAGGGTGAAAGTTCCAGGGGAGGAAGCCTAGGCACGCCCCGAGGAGGACGGCGCAAAGCAGAGCCGCACCCACCATGTTTCCCGAGAGCAACGCCACGACCAGGAGTGTGGCCGCCGCAATCGACGATATACCCGTCGCCAGACCGTCCAGCCCGTCCACAAGGTTGACGGCATTGGAAATTGCCACCACCCAGAAGATGGTCAAGGGATACGCGGCCCAACCAAAGCTGATCCAGTCAGGCGTGTTCGGGCGGAAAGGGTTCTGCATCCCGTAGATGACCACATGGTAGTGGCAGAGAATAACGGCCGCCAGGGTCTGGCCGGCCAACTTGAAGACGGGGCGCAGACCCCGCCGATCCGCATCGGCCAGCCAGGGCAGCCGCGTCGCCCAAAATGCACCAGTATCATCAATGACCCCCACGACGGCAACCATCACGCCGCCGAGAAGGATGCCGTACATCGCGGCACGGTCCTGGGGGTCGTGATCCACATAGAGCAGTATGAGCAATCCCACACAAAACGCCGCCACAATACCGACGCCACCGAGATAGGGCACCGCATTGCGGTGGTTGTGCCCCACACCCGGCCTATCGAGCGCACCCACGCGCACAGCCAACCGACGTATGATCGGCGTGGTGCAGAAGGCAACGATGGCGGCGGGTAGAAAGGCCGTGACGAGCGCACCCATCCAACGTCTTCCTTCGCTGGGACGCTCTAAACATACGAAAACCGACGCCCACCGGCCTGGCACCACAACCAGCGAACCGGTGGTGGGCTTGGACGCATCCATCCGGAAAGCCGACCCCACGTCCACAGTTATCGCAGGAGGTCGACCGAATGGCAATCCCCCATTTGGTGGATCCTACGCGTCTTCCGGAGGGCTTGGGGCGAAGATGTCCATCCCCTGCTCGACGGAAGAAGAAAGATAGCCCTTGGCGGCCAACTTCCGGATGTGCTCATGCAGCATCCCTTGGAGGTTCACCGCGTACTGCTCTTCGAGCACGAACATCATCGTCACGGCGGTTTGGGCGACATCAAGGAGTTCCTGGCCGATCGTGGCCATAACCCGCCGGAGCGGATCATCGGCACGCTCTCCGGAGAGGGCCCGATACTTGCCGATGCCCTCAGCCAATTCACCCGCCTCTTCCAGAAGTTTTAGGGCGGTGGACTCCAGCGTAGGACGCAGCCCGTTCAACCGAGGAAGGGCAAGGGTCTTGGTCTGCGGCCCGAATCCACGCGCGCCCCTGCACAGCTCCTCCCGCCAGGAGGACACAATGGTCGACAGGGCCTGCTCAAGCAGGCGCGCGACCCCGACATAGGCGTCAGGACCCTGCCCCAGCGGATCGGGTACCGCGTCGCCCTCAGCAGGCGCCGCCCCGAGGCGCCGGGCGAACGGCAGAAGCACATCCACCGCGGCCTCCGATCCGAGCCAGACCCGGAGATCTTCCGCCTGTGCAGGTGTCATGGCCAGCCATAGATCGTTGGCACCGGGGATCAGGTCGCGCACGTGGCGACTGCGGTGCGACGAAAGGTCCAGCCCCATGGTGCGCGCCACATCCTGCCCCTGGGCCGCCGCCGGTTGGCCAGTGGACGCGGCAAGCCCCGCAGATGCCACGGCCATGGCCAACCCCGTGCGCCGCAGGAGACGATCCGCAATAGCCGCAGCCAGAGGGGACCGGCAGGTGTTTCCCGTACACACGAAGATGACACGTCCGGGCACCACGCCGTCGCACCCCCACAGTGGGCATCCATCACAGCCGGGATGCGCCCGGCCGTTCAGTCAACCCACCAGCGCCATCCAGTCACCGCGATACATGGAGGGATCCACTAAATAAGCGAGCCCCTCCGGCGCTACCGCGCCATCGGTGTACATGGGCCTTCCGGCCCGCAGTCCGGTAGTGCCCTCTGGGCACCGCGGCGCGACCGTACGCGCCTCAGGCACCCGATCATAGTGAGGGTTGGGTTGCCAACGCACCGCCTCCGCGCCCGCCAGGGCGTAATATGCGGCACCGTGGCGGCGTTCATAATCGCCATACTCCGAACTGAAGGCGCCTGCGACCCAGTTGGCCATGACCAGCGGCTCGGCGCCTGGGTTGATCGTGGCGTGCCCGTAGCCAGGAAGCATGAACACCTTGTCCCCGGGCATGGCAGGTATCACGAGCACATCATCGATGGCGCCCTCCGAGTCGCGATGCTGCAGCAGATAGATGGCGCGCCCGGAAATGACTTCGTAAACCTCAGGGTAGTAACCGCCAGACGGGGCCAGCGGATGGTAGTGCCCATAGGTCTTGTTCCACTCCTGGCCAAGACGCGCCGGCAGAAGGACCGTGATGTCATAGCGCAAACCATGCGGCGCGGTCTTGGCCTTGTCTTTGGGCCAGCCTACATCGCGATACATATAGTAGAGATGCTCCGGTCCCGTTGCCTGCGGATCCGCGAGGACATCCCGCATCGCAGCCAGGCTCCGCGCAGCCGGCGCAACCGGTGGCAGATCACCGCCGAAGACCAAGGTTCCGTTGTCGGCGAGTCGGAGCGGGAGGCCGCTCGTCGCCTCCAGATCGCGCATGGACGCACCCCCACCATCCGTCTCGGTGACGGCCGCCCTCGCGCACCGTCAAACCAAATCTGAAATCTAGCACAACGCTGCACAGGCAACCAGCACTGTCATGCCCCGTTTCCCGCCGCCGACGGGGATTCTTTCTCTGGATCGGCCGCCGCACGGTTCAACCGGTCCATGGTCGCGGCATCCAGGCCCGTTGCCGGCAGGCGCGAAACCACGATCGCGCGGCACCCACTCCTCTCAAGGCGACGCAGCGCAGAGAACAGCCCGGCCGCACGACCTTCCGGTGTCTCTGCCCACACCTCTGCCGCCGGTCCCGCCTCGATGCCCAGTCGCCGTGCTTCTCGCGCAGCACACAGCACCGCGGCATCGGGAAAACGACGCAGTCCCAGTTCCAACTCGTCCACCACGTGCACCGGGATGGCCGGGGCATAGTGCCGATATAGGGTGCCCGGACTTTTGCCTGCCGCAGCAGGATCCGGTGTGGGGTCCAGGCCCAGGGCCTCGGCCGGAAGTGCTCCCAGCCGTAGAATCTTGGGCCTCCCCCCGGTACAGTCGACCACGGTGGATTCCAAGCCCAGCCGGCACGGACCACCATCCAAGACACCGTTGATCCTCCCATCCAGGTCTTCGAGCACGGCAGCGGCCGTGGTGGGACTCGGACGACCAGACCTATTGGCGGAGGGTGCGGCGACTGGGCGCCCTGTGGAGGTGATCAGCGCCTGGGCCAGGGGGTGATCCGGGCAGCGGACAGCCACCGTGGGCAATCCCGCGCGTACTTCGGCCAGCACGCCCGCGTGCGCGGGCAGAACAAGGGTCAGCGGCCCGGGCCAGAAGCGCCTGCGCAGTGATGCCGCGAGTTCAGTGACCACGGCAATGCGTCCGAGGTCATCAGGGTCGGCAATGTGCACGATGAGGGGATTGTCCGCCGGTCGTCCCTTTGCGGCAAAAACAGCCCGTACCGCCATCGGGTTGGCTGCATCCGCACCAAGGCCGTATACGGTCTCCGTCGGAAACGCCACCAAGCCTCCGCCGGTCAGAAGCGCGGCTGCAACGGCCACGTCGCGGGTCACCATGGTCCTCACCGCACCCTCCTCCCCTCGATCACGCGGGGGATACCCGCCAGATCGTGATGGGAGCGCACCTCGGTCAGGCCGTTACGCACAAAGAGATCGCCGGCGGCCAAAGCCTGCCCGACGCCCACCTCGGCCAGCAGCCAACCTCCGGGTTTCAGCCACTCGGCCGCGCCGGCGACGAGGCGGTGAAGAAAACACCCCCAGCCTTCGGGCGGAACAAGGGCCTGTCGGGGCTCCCAACTGCGCACCTCCGGATCGAGCCCGAGCCAATCGGCCGCATCTACATAGGGTGGGTTGCAGGTGCAGAGGTCTAATGTACCCCGATCGCTCGCAGGCAGGGCCGCCCAGAGATCTCCGGCAAACAGCCGCAGTCGCAGCCCCAGGCGGCGGGCATTGCGTTCAGCGACGGACAGGGCCTCGCCCGATATATCGGTGGCCGTCAGTTGCAGATCTGGCCTCTGTGCAGCCAATGCCAGCGCCACCGCGCCTGAGCCGGTACAAAGGTCGCACGTCATCGCCCCCCTCGGGGCCAGGGCCAGCGCCCTCTCGACCAAGAGCTCCGTCTCCGGCCGGGGGATCAGGACATGGCGGTCGACTTCCAGGGAGAGCCCAAAAAATTCGCGCCGGCCCGTGATGTAGGCATAGGGTTCTCGGCGCGCCCGGCGTTCTACGACCGCTGCATACGCGCCAGCGACCTCCGGTGGAATCTCGGCCAGAGGATGGAGACGAGCATCCACAGAGGCGACCGCTCTCAGCAGGAGACGGGCTTCGCGCCCCGCGGCCGGCACCCCGGCTGCGGCCAGCCGGTCCGCCGCATCGGCCACAAGCTCCATGCTCGTCACTACGGCTCCACACCGCGCAATTGACGTGCTTGATCCTCGGCGATCAGGGGATCGAGCAATTCGTCCAGGTTGCCGTCCAGGATCTCCCGCAGATGATGGAGCGTCAGGTCCATCCGCTCCTCGCTGACGCGATTCTGCGGAAAATTGTACGTCCGGATACGCTCGCTCCGATCACCGGTACCGACCTGGGCACGCCGCTCCGAGGCGATCTGCCGCTCCCGCTGTTGAAGCTGCATGTCGAAGAGGCGCGCCCGCAGGACCTTCATCGCCTTGGCGCGATTCTTGATCTGACTCCGCTCGTCCTGGCAGGTGACCACAATGCCGGTCGGCTTGTGGGTGATGCGGATTGCGGACTCGGTCCGGTTGACATGCTGGCCGCCCGCGCCGCTGCTCCGGTATGTGTCGATCTCCAAGTCCTCGGGGCGGATCTCAACCTCCACTTCATCCGGATCCGTCATCACTGCCACCGTGGCCGTACTGGTATGCACACGCCCACCCGCCTCGGTCTCGGGAACCCGCTGCACACGGTGGACACCGCTTTCAAACCGGAGTCGACTGTAGACCGCATCGCCCTCGATCCCAAGTGAGACTTCTTTAAAACCACCTATGCCCGTTTCGTTGGCACCCAACAACTCCGTTTTCCACCCGCGGCGTTCGGCATACCGGACGTACATGCGCAGCAGGTCGGCGGCGAACAGCGCCGCTTCCTCCCCACCTGCCCCCGCCCGCACCTCGACGATCACGCCCCGGTCGTCGCGGGGGTCCCGCGGCAGAAACAGCAACCGGAGCTCACGCTCCAACTCCCCCAGGCGACTCTCAAGCCGCGTCGTCTCCGCGTCGATCCATCCTCGCGCGTCTGGCCCAGCTTCTGCCCACATCGCTCGGGCCGCGTCCAGATCGGCTCGCAGCGCCGCGCGCAGAATGGCCTTATCCTGAATCGGCGAAAGCCTGGCGCGCTCCCGCATCAGGTCGCGCAGGCGACTTTGGTGGGCGGCCAGAGCCGGATCGGCCACCGAGCGGTCGATTTCTGCGAGGCGCTCGCGCACGGCCCCAAGCCGTGACAGGAGGTCGTCGTCGGCCATACGCCCACTCCTTTCAGGGCTCGGCGTACAACCCGCCTACCGCACCACTGGCAGGTCTTGCGGAGCCCGACGACTTGTACCGATCATGACCTGTCGGACGCCGCCGACCTAGTTCAGTAGGAAACGACGACCACGCCCTCCCAGCACCGCACGCCGACAAGGGCACAGCCGATCGCGGGGGAAGGGCCAACAGGAGTTCATGGTCATAGGGGCAAAAAGGCATCGGCCCAGAGGTATGCGACATGTGGGGCGCTACTTTCCCGTCGTCTTCCGCGCCCTGGCCTGTTCGTACTTCCGCAGGAACCGTTCGACACGGCCCCCGGTGTCCACAATGCGCTGTTTTCCCGTATAAAAAGGATGGCAGTTCGCGCAGACGTCGACGCGCGTGATGGCCTTGGTCGAGCGGATTTCATAGGTGGCGCCGCAGGCGCATGTCACTTGCGAGGTCACATAGTTGGGATGCAGTCCCGGCTTCAACACAACTCAACCCCGTCCAACTGAAGTCACACCGTCGGCTACGAATATCGACCGCCACGACCCGGCGCGAATTCGCCACGGTGTCAGACCATTAGGATACACGAATCGGAACGGGCGGGCAACGATCGCGCAGCACCAGCCAAGGGGCCATGCGAGCCACCGTAGTACGCGATCAGCGACGGCGGCCAAGCCGCCGCTCCTCACAGGAGCACCCGGCGGCGGGATTCAACCGGATAGCCGCGCCTCGCGCCTGATCAGGTCGAGGAACTCCCGGTTGTCCTTGGTCTTCTGCAGTCGGTCCATCATGAGCTCGAGCACCTGGGCCGGATCCATGTTCGCCGTGGTCCGCCGAAAAAGCCACATCACCTCCAACTCGTCTTGCAGGAGCAACAGTTCCTCGCGCCGCGTGCTGGACTTCTTCACGTCCACCGCCGGGAACACCCGGCGTTCCGACAGCTTGCGATCCAGATGCAGTTCCATGTTTCCGGTGCCCTTGAATTCCTCATAGATGACGTCGTCCATGCGACTCTCCGTGTTGACGAGGGCGGTGGCAATAATTGTCAGACTCCCGCCTTCTTCTATATTGCGCGCGGCTCCCAGAAACCGTTTCGGTTTGTGCAGCGAAGCGGGATCGAGCCCTCCGGACAGGGTTCGACCCGACGGCGGCGTCACAAGATTGTAAGCGCGGGCCAGGCGCGTGATGGAGTCCAGGAGCACTACGACGTCCCGCTTGTGCTCTACCAGACGCTTGGCTCGTTCGATCACGATCTCGGCCAGTTTGACGTGGTTCTCCGGCTGATTATCAAACGTGGAGGCGAGCACCTCCCCGTTGACAGAGCGCTCCATATCGGTGACCTCTTCCGGTCGTTCATCGATGAGCAGCACCATGATGTGGGCCTCGGGGTAATTGCGGCTGATGCTGTTCGCAATTTCTTTC
>JAJZMB010000073.1 GCA_021803205.1 Bacillota bacterium
CGGTTGGTCGAGCAGGCAGCGGGTCTGCCCGGCGTCCATGAAACTGCCCCCAAACCCGGCGACCACCGTCGGCAGCCCCTCGGTGGTGCCGCCGCCGAACGGGGCGTTGCCCCCGAACCTCCAGCCATGGGGGGTCTGGCCCGAGCAACTGCGCCACAACTGCTCCGCCTCCGCGGCCGTCCAGTCCGGGGCCGGATACTGCAGACCCAGCGTGTCGAGAATGTCCTGCCGGTACAGGTAGACGTCCGACGCCGCGTCCTCGGGCAGGCCGTACAGACCGTCGGGCTGGCGGAACCGGTCCAGCTGACCGCCTCCCCACGTGGTGGACGGAATGTTGTCCTGCTGCAGATAGGCATCGAGCCGCGCCAGAAAGGGCAGCACCGTCGGCCAGGTCGGGCCCGAGCCCGAGACGACCGCGGGCACGCCCTGCCCGGCGAGGATCTGGGTGGCGGTGGGCTGAGCCGGCTGCTGGAAGCCCACGCTGGCCCGGATTCCCTTCTGGCGGCTGTTGAACGTCGAATCGAAAAACGACTGCAGCAGCGCCTGCACCGTCGGGCTGTGCGGCACACCCTCGATATACAGATTAATTGGCGCTTCCAGGACCCCCAGCCGGGCCGCAGGAGCGACCGCCGAACTCCCGGGACCACAGGCCGTCAACACCGTACCGCAGACCGCCGCCGCGCCAGCGGCGACGGTCCCGCGGAGGAGATCCCGCCGACTCAGACACGGCCCTGTAAAGCGCACGCCGTCTGCCTCCTCGCACCCCGAGCGGATATCCAGCGCGCAGCAACGGCACCGGGGCGCGCCCATCCTTGCGGGGCGCCCGCGGACCAACCCCCGGCAGGTCGCTGATCGGCGGCCCGACATCGAGCAGGCCCACGGTGTCGGCGCACACCCGTCCGGCCGGCAACGCTCCAGGCACGCAGAGGATCAGCGGCTCATGTTATCCAGGACCAGCCCCCGCCGGGCCCGATGATCGTGGGCGGGAGTCCCTATCGCGTGCGACCCGCCGCAAGCGACCGGAACCGGCCAACTCAGCTGGTCGCACATGATCCACCCCCCGTTGCGCGGACGCCCCGCCACCAGCGTCACCCCTTGTCCAACCATGACCGGACCCGTCCGTCATTGCCTGGAATCCGGCCAAATGCCCGAGTATGTGACCTTTTCCACATGATGTCGGATTCCTCCTCAACTGTCCGCGCGACTTTTTCACCTTCTCGACGCCTTCCCCGCGCCTTGCGCGCAGCCCAACCCGGCCCGACCGGCCGGCGGGTCCAACCACGGCGCGGCAGAGTCGGGGTCGCCGGAAGGGCCGGCGGTCCAAGCAGGCAAATGTGTGCAAGAAGTAACATACTCGGGCGGACGAGCACCCCCGGAAGGACTTCCCACACAGGGGCCGTAAGGCTATGGAAGGTATCAAAGTGCACACGTGCCCAGGTGGCGCCGGTTCCACGGGGATGAAGGGCGGGTGGCCCGGCCGGAAATCGGCGGCACCCGTTGCGCAAGGGTCCGTCCGCTGCTTTGGGATTGCGCTGTCGTGCCCCCGCGAACGGGCCGCGTCGGATTTCCTTCCGGCCGGCGGAACCAAAGGTCCGGTGGGTGGAGCGATGCCTGGGCGCGCTGCGCTACCGAACCGCCCCGCCCGTCGCGCGTTGGCGGGGCGCATGGCCGGGAAGTCGCGCCGGAGTCTTGTCGACACCAGCAGGGGGGAACTTCTTGGCGGACCAGGGCATCCCGCGCCCCAACATCGTCGTGGTCTTCCCCGATCAGATGCAAGCCGCGGCCATGGGCTGCGCCGGCCATCCGGACGTGCGCACGCCGCATCTGGACCAACTCGCCGCCCAGGGCGTGCGCTTCAGCAGAGCCGTCGCCAACTGCCCGGTGTGCACCCCCTCACGCGGCACGATCCTCACCGGCCGCTACCCGCTGGCACACGGGGCCTGCAGCAACGACCTGCCGCTGCGGCAGGATGTGCCCACCTTTGGAGACATCTTCTCCTCTGCCGGCTGGCGAACGGGCTACGTGGGCAAGTGGCACCTCGACGGCATCCCGCGCTCCCGCTTCACCCCGCCCGGACCGCGCCGGCACGGCTTCGAGTACTGGGCCGCGTGGAACTGCAGCCACCAGTACTTCCGCGCCCAGTACTTCCGGGACGATCCTGAACCGATCGCCGTCGAGGGCTACGAGCCGCATGCGCAGACGGACCTGGCCCTCGACTTCGTCCGCCTGCACCGCGACGAACCGTTCTGCCTCTTCTTATCCTGGGGCCCGCCCCATCCGCCGTATGCCCAGGTGCCGGCCGAGGACCGTGCCGCGTACGACCCGGCGGCCCTCACCCCGCGCGGCAACATGCGCGACCCCGACCGCCGGACCGTCGCCGACTACTACGCGGCGATCACGGCCCTCGACCGCGAAATGGGGCGCCTGTTGGGCGCCCTGGAGACGCTGGAGCTCCGCCGGCGCACCATTGTCGTCTTCACCTCGGACCACGGCGACATGCTCTTTTCGCACGGGATGCGGGAAAAGCAGAAACCGTGGGACGAGTCCATCCTGGTGCCCCTCATCTTCAGCCAACCCGGCGGCCTGCCCGCCGGCCGCGTGTCGCCGACCCTCTTTTCCACCGCCGACCTACTGCCGACGCTGCTCTCGCTCGCCGGGGTACCCGCGCCGGCCGGGATCCAGGGCCAGGACCTTGCCGCGGCGGTGCGTGGTGAGCCGGACGCCGGCGGGCCGCACTCGGCCTTCCTGCTCAACGCCGTTCCCGTCGACAGCGCGGCCGACGTCCTGCAGGGCGAGTGGCGAGGTGTGCGCACCGGACGCTACACGTACGCCGAGCGCCTCTCCGGCCCGTGGCTCCTCTATGACAACGAAGTGGACCCTCTGCAGTCGCGCAATCTGGTGGATGCACCGGAGCACGGGCAGCTTCAGGCCGAGTTGCGGTCAGAGTTGCAACGGTGGCTGCGGCGCACGCAGGATCCCTTCCTGGCGTGGCCAGAACACATCCGTCGCCTCGGCCTGACGGAGCTTTGGAACGTCCGCGAGCGCGCGATGCACCCGGATCGGCCGCGGCTCGTTGTGGACTGACGGCCCGCACGGCCGGCGACCGCGCCGAGCGAACGCGGCCCGGCGTTCGCCACACCCCGGGGTTGCACGGTGTGCCCAGGCGCCGGAACAGGTGAGGAGGGTGCTCAGTTGTCCAAATTGACCGTCGGGCTCGTCGGATGCGGTCCGCGCCAACGCGCGCACATCAGCGCCCTGCGGCAGATCCCGGAGGTGGAGGTCGCATCCTGCGCGGACATCGACCCGGTCCGGCTGCAGGCGTTCGGCGAGACCCACGGGATTCCGGCCGCCCACCGCTATACCGGGATCGAGGCCATGTTGGCCGGCGAACGGCTGGACATTGCGAACGTGGTCACGCCGGCCGGGGTGCGCCTCGGACCGGTCAAGGCCCTGGCGGCCGGGCGGGTGCCGGTCATCGTGGTCGAAAAGCCGATGGCGGTGGATTTGGAAGAAGCGGACCAGATGCTGCGAGTATGCACGGACGCCGGCAGCCGGCTCATCGTCAACCACCAGTACCGGTTCCTGCCCTTCGCCCTGCGGATCAAGGAGGCAGTCGACTCGGGCGCCCTCGGCTCCATCGAATACCTGCGCGCCACCTGCATGAACAAGCTGCACGGCCAGGGCACGCACATGATCGACCTCGCCAATTTTTTGCACGGCGATGTCCCTCTCCAGTGGGTGATGGGTATGGTGGCCGGCACCGAGACGTTCGACAGCAAACTCCCCGGACCCGACCGCGACGCGGCCGTGTTCGCCTACCAGGACAATGTCCGGCTCTACCTGGAGTGCGGGCGCCAGGTGCCCCGCACCGACGCCGAGGCGAAGCAGCATCTGTACATCGAGGTTGTGGGGACGCGGGGGCGGGCGTGGGGGGGCATCGACGCCGGCTACCGCATCGTGACCGCGGACGGCGGCACCGTCGAGGAACGCCTCCGCTGGGCGGACGGGGATCGGACCGCCGAAACGGCGCTCTATCGCGAGGCCGTCGCCGGGTTGCAGCGGGGAGGGCCGTGGCTCCACCGCAGCCGGGGGGAGCTCGGGCGACGGACCCTGGAGGCCATGGTCGGAGTCCTGCAGTCAGCCATGGAGCACCGCATGCTCACCTTCCCGCTGAGCGTGCCGCCGGGATACATGGCCCAAGTGAAGCGCGGTCTGCTCGCAACCCCTGCAGGGAACGGGTAGTAGCGAATTCCGTGTCTGGAGGTGATCCGCTTGGCCCGGAAACAACCCAATCTGCTCTTTTTCGGTGTCGACAGCCTGCGCCGGGATCACATGAGCGCCTATGGCTACCACCGGCTCACCACGCCGCACGTCGCGCGGCTGGCCGGCGCTGGCACCCTGTTTGAGCAGCATTTCAGCCCGAGCATCCCGACCACGCCGGCATACGCCTCGATGCTCACCGGCATGGACTGCTTCGGCACCGATGTTGTGGCGCTGCGCCACAAGGGGGGGCTGGGCACGCATGTGTCCACCCTGGCCGAGATCCTCGGCAATGCGGGATACAGCACCACCTGCGTCGGGTTCACCGGCAATCCCTCCGCGCGCGGCTTCCAGAAGTATCTGGATTACGGTGGGTGGGGGCCAGACGCCGGCGGCCGCAGTCCGAAGGCGGAAAGCCTCAACCGTACGGCCATCCCCGAGTTGGAGCGGCTGAGCCGCGAAGGGCAGCCCTTCTTCCTCTTCCTCCGCCACATGGACCCGCACTCCCCCTATCTGCCTCCGGCACCCTTCCAGCGGATGTTCTACGGCGGCGACGAACTGGACGCCAAGAACCGCTCCATGGACCCGGTGTGGGCGTTCAAGCCGTTCGCCGACTATTTCCGCAGGTGGATCCCCGAGGGGTGCACCGACGAACAGTACGTATCCGCCCAGTACGACGGCGCCATCGCCTACATGGATGCCTGCATCGAAAGCATCCTGTCCAAGGTTTCCGCACTGGGGATCGATAAGGAGACGCTGATTGTCTTCACCGCGGATCACGGTGAGACCCTCTGCGAGCACGAGTGCTACTTCGACCACCACGGGCTGTATGAATGCACGTTGACGGTACCGCTCATTCTCCACTGGCCGGGTCGGGTTCCGCAGGGCGCCCGGATCCCGGAGACGACGCTCATCTCCGACGTCGCGCCCACAGTGCTCGATCTGCTGGGGGTGCGCTCCGACATTCCGTTCACCGGGCGCAGCCTTGTGCCGCTGATGCGCGGCAAGCGTCTGCCGCGCATCACGGAGTTCTACATCACCGAAGCCACGTGGATGCGCAAGCACGGCTGGCGTACTCAGGAATGGAAGTTGATTCACGCCCTGGAACCGGACTTCCACTTCAAGCCGGAGGTCGAACTCTACAACCTGGTGCAGGATCCGCTGGAGACGCACAACCTCGCCGAGCGGGAACCGGAACTGGTGGCCCTGCTGGAAAAGCGGATGCAGGCCTGGATCGCGCGCCGCGAGCAAGAGACGGGACGCCCCAATCCGCTCTTCACCAACCTTGACTGGCACGGCAAGGGCTGCGGCCCTTTCAAGACCTCCCAGCAGGCGTACGACACACTGCACATCGGCTCGCCGCGGGCCGCCGAGGCCCTGCAGGGAGGTCCACGGCGCGAGGCGGCACCAGCGGCGGATGGCGCCAAGGCGAAAGAGGCGTGATCGACCTCCGGGCTGAGATGCCGGCGGCAGGGCGGCCGGCCAACCGGCTCAGGCCGGCCGCCCTGCCCGGGCCCCCTCTGCGGGAACCAGATCCGACGAAGGACGGAACGCAAGTGAAGATCGGAATCATCGGGGCCGGCCACATCGGCGGCACCCTGACCCGCCGGTTCCGCGTCCTCGGCCACGAGGTGGCCGTGGCCAATTCCCGCGGACCGGAGACCCTGGCCGCCCTGGCCGCCGAAACCGGCGCCCGGGCGGTCCACGTGCGGGAGGCCGCCCAGGATGCGGCGGTGGTGATCGTCACCATCCCGGAGAAGAACATCCCCCAACTGCCCAAGGGAGTCCTGGACGGGGCCGCAGCAGGGGCGGCCGTCGTCGACACCGGCAACTACTACCCGGGGCGCGACGGCCGCATCGAGGCGATCGAAGCGGGACTGCCCGAAAGCCGTTGGGTGGAACAGCAACTCGGCCGGTCGGTGATCAAGGCCTTCAACAACATCTTCGCTCAGCATCTTTTCGAACTCGGCCGGCCGGCCCGTGCCGCGGGGCGGATCGCCCTGCCGGTGGCCGGCGACGACGCGGCGGCCAAGGCGGTGGTCATGGGCCTGGTCGACGAGTTGGGCTTCGACCCCGTGGACGCCGGTGGCCTGGGGCAGTCCTGGCGCCAGCAGCCGGGCACTCCCGTCTACTGCGCCGACCTGGACGCGGCCGGGGTGCGCCGGGCGCTCGGTGCCGCCTCGCCGGAACGCACCGCCCGCTGGCGGGCCTGACCGCCCCACTGGTGCGAGCGCCCGCCGTGGGCCATTGCGGGACAACGGGCACCAGAGCGACGAACCCACGGGCCTGTTCCATGGCTCGGGCATATTGCGTCCTGAGATAGTCCTCGAACTCAGGACCGAATCCCGTGCCGAACGCACCCGGTTGGGACGACACCCGGTCGTCGCCCGGCCCGCGCAAGCCGCGTCTTCCCTCGCGGGTAAGGATGATCCTCCCACCGCTCATCGCGGGCAGCAGCACCCCCCTGCGCTCATAGAGCACATCATCGGCACGCTGCACTGCATCCCGCAGCCCTCCCGGACCGAAGGCCGCCACGCCGTGGCTCAGCCGTGGCACGACGGGCAGCCGCGCCGGGAGCGCGACGGAGGCGACATGGCGCAGCGCGTCCTGCGCCCACGCCCCGACGGCGGATTCGTCGTCGATAGGCAGCACCGCGACGAACTCGTCGCCACCGTACCGAACAAGGAGGGCATCGGGCGGCACCAACGCGGCCAGGGTGTGCCCGACAGCGGCCAGCGTGCGGTCGCCGGCGACATGTCCGTGAAGATCGTTGACCTCTTTCAGATCGTCCAGATCGAGGAAGACGACACAGCCCGAGCGCGACGACCACCTGGGCAGCTCACGTTCCCACAGGTGCCGGTTGCCGAGGCCGGTCACAGGATCGCGCAGGGCCCAGTCTGGGGGCTCCGCCCGCGCAGTGAGACCGGCCACGGTATAGCGATGGCCGCCACAGACCACCTCGACGGCGAACAACTCCACTTCCTTCCGTCCACCATCGGGCATGGCGACCGAGCAGGACACCGTCCTGCTGTCCGTGACGGCCCTCCGGACCAGTTCCAGGAAACCGTCCACCGAGCCGTCAGCCGCCAACGCTCCCGCAACGGCCGGGGGCGACACGCCAGATGCCTGTGCCGCCCTGTGCGCCGCACACACCGCCTCCGCGCTGGAATTGACCGGTGAGACATTGTTCTCTTCATCCACCAGCCACAGGGGATGGGGCGTCGCGTGGAAAAGGATCCGGCCCGCCTCGTCCGCGGAAAGCAAGAGGGCATCCCCCCCACAGGCTGTCGTCTCTCAGCGAATCGGAAGAGCAACCCATTCTATGAAGCCCAGACGGGCCGAATTGTGCGCCCACTTCATGTGGAACGCCGCCGTGTCGCCATCCCACGGCAGCCGCTCCGGAACCGGATGCCTGCGCCGGGCAGCAACCGCGGGTGTGCGCCGCCGCGAACCCCGCCGGCGGACGCCGTGGCGGCGCCCGGACGTGCCACGGTCCGAGCGGCGACCGACTGGGGCGCCTGCCGGGCGCCGTGGACCGCCGGCCGGGTGGGCGCGCCACCAGGCTCGACCGCGGTGCGGTCCTGGGGACCGGGGCGTCGGCGACCGATCGGACCACCGGGGTGATCCTAAAGATGATCCAAGATGATCCGTTCGACGGGTGCGCCACGGACCTGGGGTGTGTTCTTCTGTCACCGATGATTTCCCTATTACCTCGCGGGTGCAGGGACATTGTCCGGCCCGGCGCGACGGGCCGGAGGAGGGTGAAGCAGTGCTGCAGGCCGATGATGGCGATGCCCCTGTACTGGCGGCCCCGGACGAGGACACCCTGCTGGACGCGGAGCACTTCGCGGCAGAGGCCGCGGCCTGGCAGGCGGGGGGCGATCCGGACCGCTTCCGCCAGTTTCGGCTGGTCCATGGCATCTATGGCATCCGCGGACGTGAGGACGAGTTCATGATCCGTGTAAAATTGCCGTATGGGCAGGTGACGCGACGACAGTGGTCGGCGATGGCCCAGTGTGCCTCGGCCTGCGCGGACGGCCGGGTCCACCTCACCACCCGCCAGTGCATCCAATACCATCACGTGCCGCTGCCCCAAGTCCCGGAGGTACTGCGCCGCTTGGGGGACGCGGGGCTCACCACCCGCGAGGCCTGCGGCAACGCCGTGCGCAACGTTACCGGCTGTCCCCTGGCGGGGGTCTGCCCGCTGCAGGTGGCCGACATCCGCCCCGTCGCACGGGCGTTGGTGCGCCATCTGCTTCGGCATCCCGCGGCCCAGGACCTCCCGCGCAAGTTCAAGATCTCGTTCTCGGGCTGCGCGCGGGATTGCGCGCTGGCCCGCATCCACGACCTGGGCTTCGTGGCTATGGTGGACGCGCAGGGACGGCCCGGCTTCCGCGTCTGGGCGGCTGGCGGACTCGGGGCGGCGCCACACCCGGCGGTGCCGCTGGCGTCGTTTGTGCCCGCGGAGCGGGTGCCGGTACTGGCGGAGGCGGCAGTGCGGGTCTTCTCGCGCCTTGGCAACCGGAGTAACCGCAACCGGGCCCGTCTGAAGTTCGTGGCGGACCAGCTGGGCGCGACGGGCCTGCGGGCAGAACTGGCCGCGGAGGGAGTGCGCATGGGCTGCGCGCTGCCGGCCCTGGAGGACTTCTCCGGGCCGGAACTGCGGCCGCCGACGCTCCCTGCGGCAATGACGGCGTCCGCCCCGGACGCGCGTCCCGGCTTCGAAGCCTGGCGGCAGACCAGCACGGTGCGTCAGACACAGCCCGGCTTCGCCGCGGTGTTTGTGGCCCCACCGGCCGGCAACCTGGCGGCCGCCGAGATGGAGACCCTGGCCATGCTGTCGGGACGGTTCGGGGACGGCCGGCTGCGTCTGGCCCTCTCCCAGGATGTGGTGGTGCCCTGGGTGCGTGAACGGGACCTGCCGGAGGTGCACGCCGCCCTGTGGCGCGTCGGCCTCGGTGCGCCCGGTGCCCTGCGGGCCGCCAACGTCACCGGCTGCCCGGGGGCCGCGACCTGTAATCTGGCGCTGACCGCATCCAACTCCCTGGCCCGTGAACTGCGGCGGGTGCTCCTGGAGCGACCCGAGTACGGGCTGGCGGATGACCTGGAGGACCTGCGCATCAAGGTCAGCGGCTGCCCCAACAGTTGCGGGCACCACGTGGTGGCGGGGATCGGTCTGCAGGGAGGCGCCACGGGCGTGGGAGGCCGCGATGTACCGATGTACCGCATCCTACTCGGCGGCGACGCCACCGGAGAACAGGCGCACATGGCGGTTCCGGTCACCCAGGTGCCGGCGGCGAACGTACCCCAGGCCGTCCTGCGGATCATCGACCTCTACCGGGCAAACCGCCAGCCGGAGGAGTCCTTCGGAAGATGGGTCCGCCGCCGTCTGGACGCGTGAGGGATCGCCGCGGACGTGATAACCCAAGACGGGACAGAGAAACGGGAGGCAAGGCAGATGAGCACTGAGACAGCACGCATGAAGACTCCGCAGGCCACCAGGCCGGGGGTGCGCCACCTGCGTTCCCAGCTCCGCCAGGAAGTGGAGGCAGCGCTGGGCCCCCTGCGGGACCTGCCGGCGGCAGATGCTTCGGACTCGGTCCTCTGGCGGGACTGGGGCAGCGGCGGCCCCTTCGCCGTGCGCCTCGGCCGCGGGGAGTGCGCTTCCTGAGTAGCGGGTCCCAGGGGGGTGATCCGCCTCTCCGGTCGGGTCCCCGCCGGGGTCCCGGCGCGCGGCCAGCGCGGCCGGGGCCTCGGGGCCGCCGAACACCGGCCGCCCCGAGGATACCCGAGACACCGCAGATCCCCTCGGCGGTCGGAACCGCCGCCAGGGACCCGGCAAAGTCGTCCAGTGGGCCAAGCGGCGGGGGGCCCGGACGGTCGTGACCCACAAGCGCTGGTGGTGGGCACCCGCCCTGACGTGACTTTGCCGGGCCCCTGGCGGCACCGCCGCAGGATCCGTCGACCCGCTCAGGTGCCGAACATTTGCTGCAGACGGCGACGGGCGCGCAACTGGGCCGCCTGGAGTGTGGCAAGGCTGATCGGCGCCTCCCGCGCCGCCACCGCCTCCAACGCGTTCACCTGCGCGTCCGCCTGTCCGAAGGCGGTGGGCACCCCGACGGTCCGCTGCAGCAGCCGTTGCCACCATTGGTCGTCGATGAGGAACGCCTGAACGTTGGCATAGCGGAAGTGGGGCTGGGGGACGCCCCAGCCTTGTCGCGCCCCCTCGACGATCCAACGCAGCCCCCTGCCCCGCAGACCCGGGGCCACCGATTCCACGGTCTGGCGCCACTCGGTCATGAGGGCCGTGAGCGCTGGCGGAAAGAGAAAGGTCTTCATCATGAAGCGCTGATAGACCGGTTCCGCGGAGAGCCAATGCAGCAAGGTCCAGGCCGCGTCGGGGTGGCGCGTACCGGCGTTGATCGCCCAGAAGGCCGCCCCCAGGTTGCCGAACCGGCCGTGCGGATACTGTGGCGGCGGATACAGGGCCCACTTGAAGGCGGATCCCCATTGCTCGAACAACGTCAGCAGGCTGTGGCCCTGGATCTCCTGCACCGAGGCACTGTCGTCACCCAGGTTGGGCGCTCCGCCCAACGCCACGGCCCCCGGCCAGACCAGACCCTCGAACAGCCACTTCCCGGCCGCCGCACCCGCGGCCGAGGTCAGCGTCTGTAACGTATGGGTCGCGTTGGTGATGCTGCCCCCGAATCCGGCGATCACCTCCCGGAAGCCCAGGATCCCGCCCGAGAAAACGGCGCCGTAACGCCGGGACGGACTCGGCCGCGCCAGGGCTGCCGCCAGATCCGCGAATTCGACGTATGTCCAGTCGGGGGAAGGGTAGGACAACCCCAGGGCGTCGAAGTCGGACAGGCGCACGGCGAAGACGTAGACGTTGATGTCTCGACTGAGGCCGTATGTGCCTGTCGCCGTGCGGAAGGTCTGCACCAGGCTGGGCGACCAGATGGAGGGGTCGACGGCGTCGCGCTGCAGATACGGGTCCAGGCGCAGCAGCATGCCCTGCTCGACGTAGCCGGCATATGCCGGAGCCTCGTCCGGGAAGACGTCGGCCGCCCGCCCGGCGATGATGGCCGCCATATTGGCGGCCGTGGATAGAAACCCGACCTGCTGGACCCGGATTCCCCTGTGCGCGGACTCGAACTCGTCCAGCACCTGCCGGTAGAAGCCGGCACGCTCGTGCGTTGTGGAGATCTTCTCCAGGGCGTACACGTCAAGCGCCACATGCAGGGTGGTGCCGGATTGCTGCAAAACGGGGCGCGGATGCGTTCCACAGCCGGCCAGGGGCACTCCGGCCGCGAGTACCGTGCCGGCTGCCGCGGCCAGCCACGCTCGCCGCGGCAGCAGCGGGCCGGAGACACCCTCGGGGGAGCGTACCGGGCGCCGCCTGCGCCCGCCCGCGGGCACCACCGCCGCCAGATCCACCGGGCCATGGGCCCCCAGGTCTCGCACCGCCATCAGCCAAACCCCCACTATCTGGCACGACTGCGGCAGGGCGGGCCGTGCATGCCATATGCTGAATCCAGGCCTTCGGCGCGGCACAACCACATCCTTCCTGGCAAGGTTGACAAGTTCTCCTGCACGGCGGGGCGGATGGTGCAGAGCGGCGGGGACGCGCAATCGGCCGGTATCCGCAGCGGGGAACCGGAAAAGTCGTCCAGTGGGCCAAGCGGCGGGGGATCCGGACGGTCATGACCCACAAACGCTGGTGGTGGGCACCCGCCCTGACCTGACTTTACCGGGATCCTGGTATCCGCAGTGCCAGGCCTTGCCACCGTGGTCGGGCATACTCGCACCGGTGATGGACCCGCTTCCCGGTTGTGGTCGGCACGCGCGGCGACTTTTTCAGGTCTGTCCCATCAGAGCGATGCGCAGGACTCCGATGGGCCACCGCCGAATGCCGCGTCCGGGACATGGGCGTCGCCAGTATGGCGACATGTATCCCCCCATTTCGCCCGTATGGTATACACCGTATGGCTACCACTCCCCCGCGGGGGTGGGAGGCGGTCCGCGTCACGATCGCCGGCCGAAGGCCTCGGGCGCCGCTGGGCGGGCACCGCCCGGAGTCGGTTCCCACACGGGCCACGCACCGTGGATCCTTGGGGGGGACACGGGCCTGCGGAACAGCGGCCCCCACAGGAACGGACTCTTGCAGCGGCCACCCCGCGCCGCGCACGCCCGAGGGCATGGCGGGTGCCGGTGCTGAACACGTCGGCGGCGGGGCCGCTGGCGGTGGCCTCCACAGGCCCCTATTATCCGGCTAATCCGGGGTTTGCCTGAGGGCCGGATTAGCCGGATAACCGGAGGGGAGACGATTCTGCGAACGGATGTGCAGCGCGAACCGGCTCGCCTGCATGTGGACAATGGTTTTAGACCTGCGCGGGCAGGCCACCTCCAGGCAGTCGGTCAGCAGGGGCCCGTACAAGGGGGTGGAGTTCCCGTGACGTCCGGCCGTCCGGGCTTACTACGTGCGCCGCCGTGCCCGGGCGGGGATCGACGCCACAAGAGCGCTGCTGAAGCAACGGGGGTGCGTGTCGGTGGCAACAGGCGCTTGCAGACAGAGGGCCGCGGTCGGACCGCCCGCGGCTGCCTCCGGGAGTGCGGCGGGCGCGCGGGCCGCCCGCTTCGGCAGGCGTCCCGCGCTCGCGGCGGCGGGGCGGGGCGCCGTGGCCATGCTGGGTGCCGCGCTGGTGGGGTGCGCGCGCCAGGGCTCAGCCCGACCGACGCTCGCCAACTCGACCATCCACCTGGTCTGGGCCGCGTCGTGGCAGGGGGTGGGATCGGCCTCACTGAAGTTTCCCGAATTCGCGCAGCCTGTGGTGGCGCAGTGGGAGGCCGCTCATCCGGGCGTTCAGGTACGGGTGATCACCGGCAGCGGGTCCAACGGTAGCAGCATCGGGCAGACGGGTACGATCTCGTCGATCTTGGCCGGCAACGGCCCGGACGTATTCTCCGGGTGCTGCGCCGATTGGCCGGCTTTCCTGGACGCCTCCCTGTTTCTGCCGTTGGAGCCGTTCATCCGACAGAACAACATCGACACCTCGATCTGGTCCAAGGGTCACCTCCAAGCCCTGACTGACCCGCTCCAGGGCATTTTGGCGCTGCCGCTGTACGATGGTCCGGTCGTGTACGTGTACAACCAGGGGCTGCTGGACGAGCTCGGCTTGGAGTATCCCCCGCCGACCTGGACGTACAGGGACGCGGCGCAATTGTGGGCGCGCATCGCATCCTCCAAAGGAGGGAAGAGACGCTACGGCGCTTACCTGCGCGGGAACCTGCAGGATCTGCCCAGCGTCTTCGCGGGCTTCGGCGGTTCGATGATGGACAGCAGCGCGACCAAGCCTGGGTTTGCCTCGCCGGCGAACGTCACGGCGTATGAGTGGATGCTCGACCTGGCCAAGAGCAATGCGGTGCAACTGCTCTACGGATTCGGTGCTTTTGCGGATGGCGGCGTCGCGTTCGCCACCGCTGGCGGCTGGACCATCCAGCAGGCGGCGCAGACCTTCCAGAACATGAAGTGGGACTACCTGCCTGTTCCCACATACCCCGCGGGCAAGGCCACGTTCGACAACGACGACTTCTACGGGATCAACGCCGGGACCAAGAGACCCGACCTGGCGTGGGAACTGCTGCAGTGGATCTGCGCCGAGCCCCAGTGGCAGAAGTACTTCATCAGGATCACCCTGGCCGAGCCCTCCCTGCTCTCCCTGTGGGGGGAGTGGGAGTCGCTCATCCGCGCCGTCGCTCCGCCAATGAACAATAAGTCTCTGCACTTCTACCGTGATGCGGCGGTTCAGGGATACGCCTGGCCACAGCGGTTCTTCCGCTGGTCGCCGACACAGGCCGACACCACCATCACCACCTGGTTGCAGCAACTCCAGGCATACAAGATTTCGGTCCCCGCAGCCTTCGCGCAAATCGACAAACAGCTCGGGGCACTGGAGACGGCCACGGCGGGTCAGCAACCGCCCAGCTTCAGCCAGATGCGTGCGGCAGTCGACAAAGAACGGCAGCGGCTGCAGGGGATGTTTCAGTCGTCCGTGCGCTGATAACCCGCAGTGGGCCTGCGTGGCGCGCGGGCCCGGCCGGGCGGGGTCCTGCCGGACTGGCGTGTATCGAGCCGGCCGTCGCGCAGATCCGCGGCGGTGCCATTTGCGCTCTGTGGCCCTGCGCAGGGGATTGCCGCGCCGCAGCGGCGGATCGGGCGCATCCGCGGGCCCCCCCGCGTCGCCGCGCCGAGGGCTTGATCCGGGGAAGCGCACCGCGAAAGTCGTCCCGTCGCCTCCTGGTCACGGTGGGCGCGGGGCCCCCCAATCCGCGTGGCCGTGGCCGCCCGCGGATCACGTCCGCGATCCGCGTCGTCATCACCCGGAGTTCCGGGGACAGTGCCACCGCAGAAGCGGAGCTTGGGGCGTCGGCAACGGGCGGTCGATCCGCCCGCGCCACATCGGCGTGCGAGGCCAAGCGCGGCCGAGCAGGAGCTCGCCCGGCAGCAACGGAATCGCATCCCGCGGATGATGACACCACCGCATGAGACTGCCAGGAGGTGCACCATTGTCGGAAAAGCCGGTGCGGATCGGCATCATCGGCGCAGGCGGCATCGCTTCGGCCCACCTCGCGGCGTATCGGCAGGTGCCCGGGGTGCAGATCCGGGCGGTCTGCGATGTGGTGGCGGGTAAAGCGGAGGAGTTCATCCGCCGGCACGCCGTCGAGGAGGCGGAGGCCTTCACCGACCACCGGCGGCTTCTGGCCGAGGACAGCATCGAGGCCGTCAGCGTGTGCACCCCCCACCAGTTTCACCACCGTCCCACTGTGGACGCCCTGCTCGCCGGCAAGCACGTGATGTGCGAAAAACCGATGGCCGCGTCCCTCGCCCAGGCGATGGAGATGGTCGAGGCCGCAGAGCGCGCCGGGCGCATCCTGACCATCGGCTTCCAGTCGCGTTACGATGCAAACGTGGACCTGGCCAGGCGGGTGGTGGTCTCGGGACAGCTCGGCGCCATCTATTATGTGGAAACGGGCGGCGGACGCCGCCGAGGCATTCCTGGAGGCAGCTTCGTCAAACGTGACACCGCGGGGGGTGGGGCACTCCTGGACATCGGCTGCTACTCCCTGGACACCGTGCTGCACATGCTCGGTCACCCCCGGGCACTCCGGGTCGCGGGCATGACCGCGGCCCCGTTCGCGGGACGGCCGCCCTACCGCGAGCGGGGCATCGAAGTGGAAGACTTCGCCGCCGCCTGGGTGAGGCTGGAGACCGGGGCGACGCTGTTGTTCAAGATCGCCTGGGCGATGCACGCCGACTCGCTCGGCACAAGCCTGCTGCTCGGTGACGAGGGAGGCTTGCGCATCGAAGCGCCGGGCGGCCTCGGCGATGCGGGCGTGCGGCGCCTGGAACTGTTCCATGACATGGGGGGCATGCCGGTGCACACGGAACTGCCGCTGGCCCGCAGCGACGAACCTCGGCCGTTCCTGCGCAAGATCGGGCACTTTATCGCGGCCGTGCGCTCCCACGGACAGGCTCCGATCCCCGGACACCAGGTACTCCGCAGCATGGCGATCATCGATGCCATCTACCGTTCCGCGCAGTCTGGACGCGAGGAGGTTGTGGCCACCGTCTGAGCCAGGCACGCGCAGCGCCCCGCCCGGGATGGCGCCAGAGGACACAGTGGTGTCAACTGCTGCCCGATTTGCCTGACAAACCGTGACAGCCGTCATTCGTGCCGCCCCAATCCGGCTTGCGCCGGGTGCCCCTGGTTCCTTCCCGCATGTCGGGCGAGGA
>JAJZMB010000168.1 GCA_021803205.1 Bacillota bacterium
CAGTCGGCCATCGCCGGTCCGCTCCTCCTCACCGCGGTCGTCACCGGTCTGCCCCGACTCACCGGGAAGCTGGCTGAACGACCACGTCGCCGGCTGCGCCAAGCCGCCATAGCGCGGAGCAAGTACTCCCAGCTTATGGCTGTACTAAGTTAGCGCCTATGGGGCAATGGCCCCCGGGGCCTCCCCGTTTCCTGTGCGTCCGCCCTCCCGGCCAGCTCTGACCCCCTGTTCCCCCTCCCGGGCCGCTGGCTCCGGCGGCAGTGGATGGAGGGGGAACGGGGGGTGGCGCGGCGCGCCGGGGGGAGGGGGTGGTGATGGCAGCCCGCTCTCCAGCGGGAGCCCGTGCCGAGCCCATTCCATGGCGCTCCCACCCGGGTTCGCTCAGCCCGACTGCCCCGGCCAGGCGGTTTCCGCCACTCGCACATGCCGGAACATCAGCAGCCCCGGCCGCACGTCGGCCTCCGCGGTGACCGTCACCTGCCCGTCCGGACCGACCGCGCACTTCGTGACGCTGGCCCCGGAGAGTTCAGCGTCCATTTGCACATTGGCCCCCAGCCACTGTTCCGCCGCCCGCTCCATCTGGGCCCGATCAGACTCGGATAGCCCGGCCGCCATGACCTGCTGCCCCGTGCAGATGCGATAGGTTCCGGCGCTACCCACCGTCCCGGGCCAGACGGTCCCGATGCAGCCGACCCCCGCCGCCCACCCGGGCAGCGGGCCGAAGGTCCCGCTGGAGCCGGCGGCAAAGGCCCCACCGCCGCCCGCGGCCTCGGTTGTCTGCCCTGGCGAGCTGGTGCAGGAGAGGGAACCGGATCTCTGCGGGTATCCCCGTTGGGAACCCCACTGGTAGCTCCACTGGCAAAGGTAGTCGACGTAGGACACCTGCAGCGTTGCACTGGCGGAGGTCTGCTCCAGGGCGGCCAGCGCCGCGGCGTCGGCCGCCTTGGCGAGCGCGGCGCGGGCACTGATGAGAAAGGCCGCCCCGATCGCGCCGAAAGACAGCAGGAGCAGGACCAGGCCGGTCGCCAACGCGCTGAAGACCAGCGATTGGCCGGACTCGTCACCGATGAGCGCCGTGGCCCGCTGCGCCGTCGGGACCCCGGGTCGGCCGGCCCTCGCACCTCGGCTGAGGCGCCACTCCACGGTACCCTCCCCCCGATCGCCGCGCCTCGCGGATCAGGCCAAAGCCCACACCAGAGCGGCCACCCATCCGAGGAACGTCCAGCCCAGCAGCAGATTCAGCGCGCCGATCGCGACCCGCTCGGGGTGGCCGCGCCGGTAGGCGATGAGGCCGGGCAGGCAGTACAGGCCGAGGAGCGAGCCGAAGAGCTGACCGAGCCCGCGCGCCGCCCCCTCATGGTCCGTTCGGGCCGACATACTTGCCGTAGCCCGGCATGACGCAAGACTTCTTGACGTACCAGTGGTTGATCCAATTCCACCAGGTGCCGTAGCAGTTGATCACGTTCTGGTCAGTGAGCCAGGGCACCAGGGGCATGCAGAGGAGGTTGAACTCCTGCTGCGTCATGGTGTTGACGCCCGGGGCGACATCCGGGGGGCACTTGTCTCCCGCCGGGGAGAACTTGTTGCCCCAGGCGTTGTGCACGGGCGTGACGTTGATCGTGCAGGTCCCCGAGGTATCCGCCCCCCATCCGGCGGGGCACGCCGTCCCCAGCCAGACCTGCTCGCTGCTGCTGTTGCCGTCGGGCAATGTGGCCGTGACGGTGATGGGGAATCCGCCCTCGGTCGATGGAGCGGGGAGGGCCGCCTGCCAGGCCGTGTATCCGACCCCGGCGGCCTGCCAGGACGCGGGCAGGAGGCCCGCATACGCCGGGTAACGGCCACCGCCGTAGGATTGGGCGTATTGCGTCAGGACCCCGGACAACTGCGAGAACGGGCCGCAACCCGCTAGCGGACCAATGGATTGCGCAGTGCCCTGCTGTGGGAACACGCCGAAGTTGGGGCCCTGCTGAGCGGAGAGGGCGGCGGGGCAGGCCGCCGCCCCCCCGGTTTTCGGCCGGACCTTGAACTGGCCCCACGGGCCGCCGGAGGCCGCCACCGTGGATCCGGGCGCGGCCAGGATGTCCAGGTACGCCGTGCCCTGTCGCACCGTTAGCAGCGTCGGGGTCACCAGGGCCGTCAGCCGCGGCAGCAGGTGATAGATCTGGATGCCGCCCTGGACCGCACCGAAGCCTGGCGGTGGGGTCGCTTCAGGGGCGTTCTGCTGCTGCCAAGTGGTCGCCGCCCCGTCGCTCCACAGCATCACGTCCCGGCCGTCAACCACGGCGGCGGTCCAGTTGTATGTGCCACCGGCGGGCGCCCCGGTCCAGGCGCCGATCTGGCGGATCGTGTACTGGCCGGCGGCGGCGCTCTGCCCGGCGGGACCGGGCACCGCAATGCTCACCCCGCCATCGACCGTGGCGTAGAACAGTTCGGGCGGCAGCCCCTGATCCCGCACCACCGTGATCGCCGAGGCCTGCGTCACGCTGTCCAGGCGCGCGGGGGCGAAGTTGGCGTACCGCAGCGTGTGCCGGTCCAACCGAAAGATCAGCCCGTACGCACCCACCACCAGGTACAGGTAGTTCCCGCTTACGGCGGGGGACACGATGTTGGCGGAGGACGAGTACGAGATCATCTCATGCACCAGGTCGCCCGTCGTCGCGTTGAACAGGTAGGCGGAGCCGTTCACATCGGTCGCGTACACGGAATTGCCGTCCAGGGCGACCGAGGCCCAGATCGGGGCCTGGACACGGTGGCCGCTCCCCCGGCCGTCCATGGCGTAGAAGGCGCCGGACTGGGGATTGAGGGCCATCACGCGGGGGTCGTAGGCCGAGGCCACGCCGAAGTACAGATCATGGAGGGGACCGCCGTAGGCCGCCGAGGAGGTGATGGCGGTGTAGCCGTCGCCGTCTGCGGGGGTGGTGTAGGTGACGAGATAGGCGACCGTGGCTGGTGGTGGCAGACCGTTGCCCTTCGCGACCTGAAAGCATGCGAAGCCACCGTTCCAGTTGCCGTCGCACACATCCCAGCCGCTGGGGGCAGAGGAGTCCGGCACGAAGGTCGGGCTGGTGCTGTTGGCGGAGGTGTAACTTGGGCCGGTGATTTGGGCGAAGGCTCCCGCAGAGGGGTCTCCGGCCGGCCACCAGTACAGTTCCTTGCCGGCGCTGAAGGCGACCCATTTCCCGTCCGGGCTGACCGCCGCGTCGGATGGTTCGTTCAATCGCTCGGTGGGCCGGGCCGTCACCACCGCTCCGGACTGCCCTGGCAGCGTGATCGGGGTACCGGACGAACTTGTGCCGTTGGACTGATCCAAGAGGCCCGTCCAGAGCGCACCCTTCTGTCCGCCGTTCCAGTACGTCCACTCGTACCAGGTGCCGCCGACGATGACCGGGCTGCTCTGGCTGTGCCCCGGGAGCGGCACGATGAAGGGCACCGCCGTGTTGACGTCCAGTTCGGGGACGTTCGCGGCGTCCTGGGCCACCGGGGCCACCGTCGCGCGGTCCCGCTGGAAGGTGTATCCCCAGGTGTAGCTGCTGGCGGAGACCGGCAGGCCGCCGAAGACGATGAACGCCAGGACAAGGAACGCCGTGAGCGCGCGCCGCACGCCAATCCCCCCAGCCAAACACGAGGGCCGCCACCTTGCGGCAGCGGCCCTCGCCTCTCGTTCGTTTGTCTTTGGAGCTACCAGCTTGGCCCCGTCGGGTCTCGGCCTTCTGGTCAGCGCCCCTCCACGGCCTTCATGCGCTTCTCATGATTGGCGGCGCTGGCCCTCGGAGGGAGGATGTGCTGGTCCATCAGGGCCCGCTCGCGGTCGGCCACGATGCGGCTGGTTTCCTCGCGCTGGTCCGTGGAGAGCGCTTCGCCCATGGCCTTGATCTGCTCCCAGGTGTGCTCGTGCAGGGCACGGTTCTCGGTGGCCACCGCGTCGATTTTGGCGTCCAGAGTGGCGAGTCCAGCGCCGGCCTCCTCGCGTGCGGCCTCGATCTTGGCTTCCAGCACGGCCCTCGTCTCAGCATCCCGGTCGACGGCCCGCTGTTCCATGGCTTCCAAGAACGCGCGGAGTTCAGGGTCCACGGCGACACCTCCCGGTTCGGCCGGAGGGGAGGGGTTCGGCAGCGGGGGCGGCGCCCCTGCGACCCTGCCTTACCCCGACCCGGGTCAGTCGACACATTCTCCTGGGACTGGGCCTGTGGGAGCGATGATCTCGATGCCCGCAAGTTCCGCCAACGCACGTGCCGCGCGTCTCTGCAACTCGGCGCTCAAGCAGGGCCTTCCGCTTGCCCCCGCAGCCCTGCCCGCGTCGGGAAGGAAGGGGAGAACCTCCAAGATGCAATGCGATTCATCGGCGAACTCATCTCCCTCCATCACCACGATGCGGTGTTTAGGCGTCAGGTACACGCGGATGTTGTCCTGGAGTGCGAGCAAAATCCCGATCAGCCACAAGGGACGTTCCGAACCCGGCGGGTCTGACAGAAGACGGGCGGAACGCAGCTTGTGCGGGCGGAAACGGGACACAAAGCTGGCAGGAGTGCTCTCGGGGAGGTGGAGGTCGAGCGTGTGGCCCTCCACAGACGGTGAAATGGCAGCGATGGCGCCTGCCCACCGCCACGGTTCCACACGCATCGGCTGCGGGCCCCGGATGTTGATGAATCTGCCGCCATGGAACACGACGCCGATGGCGTGTATGGACTTGGAAGGCAGCATGTCCACCAGATCGGCCGTGCAGGAGGGCCAGAAGTACGTGGATACGATGCTGCCGGGCCAGTCATCACAAGGCGTCCTGGGTTCGTAGCACAGACGTGTGTCTAGCGGGGACCCGAGGGCGAGCACTTTGGCCCCTTCAGGGCCGCCCTGGTAATATGCCAGAAAGCTCTCTGCGCTCGCACGGTTGCGCTCGGACCAGGAGCGGTCCTGCGTGCCGGTCACGTCAAAGCACCAAATGTCCCAGCCCATGGCGCGGACGGCGCGGACAAGGCCGAGAATCTGAAGGCTTCCCTCCCCACCAGCATGAGGGTCGAAGAGCAGCGGAAGCTTGTCGGCTGTGCCGTCTGCCCATGCGATCAGGGAATCGCGTGCGCCAGGATGGAGGTCCAGCGCCAGTACGCGATAACCGAGGGGGTTCAGGTCGGCAGCAATGCCCGCGAGCACTTGCGGAACCTCGCGGGTCCCAGCGGTCGCGCCGATGAACAGAATGTCGCTACGGGTGGCAATCTCGCGTATGGCTTCGCGAACCCGTTCCGGCAAGAGCAACGTCGCGAGGCCCGGGACGTTGGGGACCGGCTCAGCCACGAAGGGCTCGGCTGACATGGGCGATGCACTTCTTGGCCCTCGCGGCGTCTCCTGCCAACGTGAAGAGGTGCGTCACGCTGCGTGGCAGCCCGGGAGGCGGCCCAGGCCACCCGTCGGCCCACCCGCCGCCCGCCTCAGCGGGGCCCGCGCACGTTGCCATACCACGCCAGGTTGCGCCGCCCTGTGATGACAGCCCGAGCACCGAGGGTGGCCACCGCGAGGATCGCCAGCCCACCGACCTCCCACCAGCGGTGCCACCAGATCTGCAGCCCGGCCTTGCGATACCAGGGTGTGCTGAGCCAGCGCTCATGGGCGACCGCCGCCTGGCGGCAAGCGGCGGCCACCACGCAGGGCACCGTCACCGGCCCCGCCGTCACCGCCGCGGGCGGGGCCACCGGCGTGACTGTGGGCACTGCGACCGTCTTGGGCGACTTCGCCGTTGTAGTCTCCGTTGCGGATTCCGCAGCGGAAGTCGTGCTACTAGCCGGCGTCACCTGGCTCGCAGTCACCTTCCCGCCGCCCGTGGTCGCGGCAGCCGCGCTCGACGCCGGTGCCAGTTTAGGCGCGACCGTCGGAGTCACGGGCTGCTGCGGGGCCGCCTGCGGGGGAGGAGTCGCCTTTGGCGCGGTCACCGCCTGATCCGCCGTGCCGCCCACGATGGTTGCGGGATCGCTGACCAAGGCCTTGGGAAGGAAGGGGGGCCACGTCGGCGGCATCGCGGGATGATAGACGGTGCCCGCCCCGTCATACTCATTGACCCACTGCAGGAACATCGTCGGATTGACCCCTGCCGCCTTCATCCCGGCCGCAACCGTGGGCGAAAGGTTCACCCACTCCGAAACGGCGGGCACGCCATCGAGGCTGCTCCAGTGCTTCAGCACCTTGGCGAGTTCGGCGTAGTTGTCCGTGGTGACATTCGGGTAGCCGAGCCCCTTGGCACTCACGCCTATGAACGAATATCCGCCAAAGCAGCCGCTGAACCCGCCTCCAGACAGCAACGCGACGGCGCCTCCGCCATAGTTGGTTTCCTGAAGCTTGAATCCCGTCATGACACACGTCGGGATGGCGGCACTCGCCGCCGCCACACTCCCACCGCCAGCGAGTACGCCAGCGGCGGCCACGCCCGCCACCAGCGCGCGGGCGACCATTGTCCTGCTCCACATCGTCTCCACCGCCTTTCCGCGGCTCGCCAACCCCTGTTGGCGACCACCGCATCAGCCCCCTGCCGCGTCCTGCCAGGGGGCTGGGCGCAGCAGGGGTGGCGCCCGTCCCTGGGCGAGCCCACCCGTGCATCGGGGTCCCGCCATTCGCCCTTGAGCCCACGCCCCGCGTCAGGCGAACCGGACCAGCGCAACCAGCGCGGTGCCCACCGCGATCCAGGGCGCCATCGGCACCGCCATGTGGCGCCAGGGCAGCCGGCGCGCCCGGCGCCAGACGATCCAGGGGACAAGTCCCAGGGCGCAGAGCATGTGGCCCACGGCGGGCCCCCCGAACGCCGCGGTGGGTCCCAAGATCGCCCCGATGGCCATGGCGAGCTTGGCGTCCCCCGCCCCGAGGCCGGCGTAGGTGACCGCGACCCACCAGAGCCCGCCGGCGGCGATCCCCTCCACCCCGGTCAGCAGCCCGGGGAGACCGTGCAGGGCGGCACCCAGGACCAACCCGGCAGTCGCCGCGCCCCCCACGGCCCAGTTACGGATCACGTGCCACCGCAGGTCGGTGTAAGAGGCATACGCCAAGACGGCGGTACCCAGCGCTCCGGCCAACATCTCCATAAAAGCCTCCTCACTGTCTCAGGGTCAGGGCGGCGTGATGTACGCCTTGGCCCGCGCCGTCGTCCCGAACTCGAAGGTCTGCCTGCCCCGGCTGAGGATCTGTAGGATCGGGACGGTGGAGCGGACCTCCACCTGCACCGTGCAGTGCGCGCCGGAAGGGATGGCGGCGAAGGAGACCGTCTGCAGCGGCCAGTAGGCGAGGTTATCGCCCCAGGCCGTGGCGGCAGCCTCGGGCCCGGCCGTCGTGTCCACCGCCACCGTCTCCTTGTAGACCTCGCCACGGGCGTCGACGTACTGGGTGATCGTGGCGCGCGAGGCGCAGGCCAGGGCGGCGGCGTCCGCCGCGGACTGCACACCGGCGTGTTCGGCATAGGCGATGGCCAACCCAGGGATGACCAGCAGGAGGATCAGGACCAGCCCGAGGAAGAGGACCCCGAGCACCAGCGCCTGCCCGGACTCAGCGCGCAAGGCCATACCACACGGCAGCCCCGAGCCCAGCCACCGCCGCGGCCAGGCCGTAGGGCATCGCGGCCAGGTGCCAGCGCGTCTCCGTCGGCAACCGCATCCGGCCCGGGTGGATCGCGGCGTTAACAAGGGCAGTCACCACCCAACCGCCATCGGCGAAGGGGAAGGGCAGCAGATTGGTGGCGGCCGGGAGCACCTGACCGATCACCAGCCACAGCAGCCACTCGGCGGGCCGGACCAGCCACAGCGCGACGCCGAGTAGTGCGGCGATGCCGTTGGCGGCGGGGTCGGCGAGGTGGTTGAACAGGCGCCGCCAGAGGCCCCAGCGGTAGAAGCCATGCCGGCCGGTGCCCATCCCCACCCCGACGGGCCAGGTGTGGATCACCCAAAGCCCTCGCCGGCCGAGCACCGGGCCCACCCCGAGGTGCCAGCGCCGGGGCCGCTGGCCGCAGGCCCGCATCGCCGCGTAGTACCCCGCCTAGTGCACCGCCGTACCCAGGACTAGGGCGACCAGCAGGCCGAGCACAACCGGAACGATCATCGGCGGTCCCCCCATCTACCGCCCGGCCCGTTCGGCGGCCGCCCCAAGTCTCACCCATGCATCGCGCCGCTCTCGGGTGCAATCGGCTACCCGCCGCCATGTCGCCGCCTGATCGTCCTGTCCGGCATCCGTCAGCCGCTCGGCCTCCCGCGTCAACGCCTCGATTTCACCGTCCGCGCTCTCCCCCATGATCCGCGCTACCTCGGCCAACGCCAACAGCACCTCGTCCAAGACAATCCCCCCTCGTGGATTACTGTAGGCGGGTGGATCAGCCTACGGTCGCCCCGCCCCTTCCGCCCCCCGATTACCAGGCGAGTTCGACCAGTGGTTCATCGGCCCGCAGCCACTGCAGGTCCTGCACGCCCGCCGCTCGCAACCTCTTGCCGGCGCCCGCGTTGAAGACGGCGAGCCACAACCGCTGCGGTTGCACCGCCCCGGGAATGCGGTGGCAGTTCTGCCCGCGCCTGCGGCCGTCTCTATCCCACGCATCATCGAGCGCATGCTCATCGCTGTCCGCCAGCAGCCGTTCCGGGACCCTCCGCGCTCCTTCAACACCGCCTTGCGCCATGCCAGTTCACTTTCCGCCTCCGCCCGGGCCTCCCGCAACCAATCCAGAACCTCCTGCTTCGCCAGGTTCGGAACGCGCGGATTGGACAGAAAGCCCGCCCGGGCCTCTGGACTGGTGAGCACGGCGCGCACCGCCGGTCAGGTGGGCGTCTGCCCAGCCTCGTGTAGCCTGTGGGCGATGATGCACAGCAGGTGATCCTCGTGCACGACCCCATCTCCCCCTCTCAAAACTGGAAGCGACGAAGGCGTCCCGCTCCCGGTTGATTTCAGCCGCACAAGACCGCCCTGGCCGAAAGACACCCCTGCCGTGGTGGCCACACTGTGGGGCGCCGTGTCCACCAGATCACTCCTCTGGGAAGACGGCCGCGGCCTGGAGGTTGAAGACCTTGCTGCCCGGCCCGGAGCCGGGGGCGAGAAAGGACGCGATCGGTGGGAAGAGGTTGATCTCCTCATAGGTGAGGACGACGGTGACGGTACCCCCGGGCTGTCCCGGCGCACTGCAGGAAGCCTGGAAGTCCCAGGTCCCGTAGTTCTGGGGCGCACCCGTCAGGGTGCTCACATACAGGCCGTGCGCGAGAGCGGCCTGCGCCGCGCCCTCGGCGTCAGAAAACCAGTTGGAGTTGCCCTGGCCGCACTCGATCGCCGCCAGGCGGGCGCTGTCGCGAGCGGCGTTGGTGACGATGGCCTTGGCGATGGCCCCCATGCCGAAGGCCATGGTCGCCATGAGGATGCCGATGAGGATCGGTAGCACCAGGACAGTCTCGATGATGGCCGCCCCGCGTTCGGCCCGCACGCGTTCCCTGGCGGCCCGGCGGGCACGGCGCGAACCGAGCAGCATCTCTCCGGCCAAGAGGCCGCCCCCCACCGCGAATACCAGCACCACGACCAACACTCTCCCACCCCCTCGCGGGCGGGAGGAGGGCGTTCAGCACGCCCCACTCCCGCCAGGCTCACGCGCAGGACGTCGCCGAACCGGCGGCCGTCCCGGTCAGGCAGTTGGAGATCCCGTTGAGGTTGGAGAGGAGACCCGCCTTGACCGCGACGAGTCCGACCACCGCGAGCATCGCGATGATCGCCACGACGATCACATACTCGGGCACCTCCGCTCCGTGCTCCTCGGAGAGGGCCCGCCGCAGACGGTCCGCCAGGCGGCCCAGGAACATCGCCACCTGCAGCGCCAGCATCCTGTCACCCCCTCTCAGGGCCGTAGCAGCACCGCCGACCGAAGGGCAAGCACAACGCGCCCCCGGGGACCGGAAGCGCGCCTCCTCGCTGCCTGATGCACTCGGCAAGAGGCGGAGCCCCCCGCCGCCAGGCTCACTTGCAGGAACTCGCCGTACCCGAAGCCGTACCACTCAGGCAGGCCGAGATCCCGTTGAGGTTGGAGAGGAGACCCGCCTTGACCGCGACGAGTCCGACCACCGCGAGCATCGCGATGATCGCCACCACGATCACATACTCGGGCACCTCCGCCCCGTGCTCTTCGGAGAGGGCCCGCCGCAGCCGGTCCGCCAGGCGGCCCAGGAACATCGCCACCCGCAGCGTCAGCATCCTGTCACCTCCCTTCGGGGCCGTAGCAGCACCGCCGCCCCGGAAATGGCGGCGGCAAACGAAAACGCGCCCCCGGGGACCGGAGGCGCGCCTGCTCTCCTCACGGGTTGCGGAACACTTCAGGGGTGTGGACCGAGGGCGGATGTCACCATGGTCAGGGCGGGATAGGCGAGGATGAGGATGATGGCCGGCATGATGAAGACGGCCACGGGGAGGATGATCGCCGCCCCGGCCCGGTTGGCGTGCTCGCGCGCCCCCTCGTTGCGCTGCCGGCGGATCGTGACGGACAGGTCGCGCAGCACGGTTGCCGTGCGCGAACCGAAGCGGCCGGCGCGCACCAGGGCGTCGACCACCGTCTGCACGTCCTTGTGCCCGAGGCGCTGGGCCAACCCGCCGAGGGCGTGCTCGTTCCACTGCCCCATGCCGCGCTCGGCCTGCACCTGGGCGAAGGCGGAGCTCAGCAGGCCCGGAAACTCGGCGGCCACCTGCTCCACCGCCTGATCCATAGAGAGCCCGGACTGCGCCGCCAGGGCGAGGAAATCGAGGAAATAGAGGAGTTCGCGATCGATGGCCTCCTTGCGGCGGGCCAGTGCGGATGCGAGCCACAGGTCCGGGGCGACGTAGCCGCCAAGCGCAAAGAGGCACCCCGCCGGCACGCTGCCGAGTACCCCGAGTAGCGCCGTGCCCGCGAGCATGCCGAGCACGGCCGCCCCCGCGGCGGACAGAAGGCGCAGCGCGCCGAACTGCTCCGCGCTGATCGCCGACCCGGCGGCGACCAGACGCAAGGCGTCGACGTTGCTGCCGGACCGGACCAGGGGGCCGAGGCGCCCAAGAGCCCGGCGCATGGCCCCGGAGGCCCCGGTGCGCAGCACCGCCGCCACCCGTTCGCCGTGCAGCAGGACCAGGCGGCGGCCCTCCATCTCTTCGAGGATGGCCCGCACGCGGGAGTGGCGGCCGGTGGCGATGCCGCTGACCGCCAGGACCAGACAGACCACGGTGACGAAGACGGCAGCAAACAGCAGCGGCACTCAGACCATCTCCTTGGGTACGGCCATCTTCTTGACCACGAAGTAGCCGACCAGGAGCCAGAAGGACGAGAGCAGCAGCAGGAACTGCCCCGAGGCCGTCCCGAAGAGCGGCGCCTCGAACGCCGGATAGACCCAGCGCATAAACAGGAGCAGGACCGGCGGGACCGCGATCAGCATGTTGGCCTGCCACCGTCCCGAGGCCGTGGCGGACATCATCGCCGCCTGTGTCTCCCGGCGCTCCCGCAGCGTGCGGCCCAGGCCCGCCAGACTGTCGGAGAGGTGGGCCCCGGCGCCCTGGTTGAGGCGCATGCCAGCGACCAAGAGCTGCACCTCCGGCAGCGGCAGGCGCTGCCCCAGCAGCACCAGCGCCTCGCTCATCCCCAACCGGTCGGCGTCCTCCACCACGCGGAGCAACTCGGGTCCGAGGATGCCGCCGGTGGAGACACCGACCTCGACCAGTGCTTCGTAGGCGTTCATGCCGGCGCTGACCGCGCCTTCGAGCGCCGCCGTTACCCGTTCCATCTCCGTGGCGATGGCCTCGCGGCGCCGCTCCGCCTGGCGTTCCACCCAGATCACGGGGGCCCAGAGGCCGCCGAGGAGTGCGGCTCGGCTGATCCAGCCGTTGCCGAGGACCATGGCGGCGCCGGCCCAGCAGACCACGGCGCCGATGGCGGCAAGCACCACCACCGTCTGGACGCTCATGGCGATGGCGCCCTGCTTGAGGCGGCGGTTGAGGTAGCCGAAGGGGAAGGGCAGCGCGGTGCGCAGGGCGGCGCGGCGCCGGGCGACGGCCGTCTCGCGGCGCCGCGCGGAGAGCAATCGCTCGTCCTGGAGCCGGAGCGCCGCGGCGGCGCGCCCGCGACGCTGGCTCCAGGCGCTGTACAGGGCCAGGACCAGGGCGACGACCGCGGCGGCCGTGGCCACGAATAACACCCCCAAGGACCATCCCCCCTATGTCCGCAACGTCCCGTCGGGCTGGAGCCACCCGGGACGCTCCCCGGTGGGCGCCAGGGCCCGTCCGTCCCAGCGGAAGAGCTCGCGCAGCCGCGGCTCACCGCTACCGTCCACACCCTCGACAGCGGTGATGGAATCGAAGCGCCGGCGGCCCCGGTGCCGGACCACCTGCACGATGATCTTCAACGCGTTCGCGGCGATCTTGACGATGGTCCGTTCGTTGGCGGCCGCACCCCCGGTGCTGCGCAGCGTGGTGGCCTGCACCAGGCGGTCGAAGACCTCGGCCGGGGAGTTGCTGTGCACCGTCGTCAGGGAGCCGTCATGGCCCGTGTTCATGGCGACCAGCATGTCCAGGGCCTCGATGTCGCGGACCTCGCCGACCACGATGCGATCGGGGCGCATGCGCAGGGCGTTGACGACCAGGTGCTGGATCGGCACCGCGCCCTCGCCTTCGGTGTTCGCCGGCCGGCTCTCCAGGCGGATCACGTGGGGCAGCCGCGGCTGCAGTTCGGCCGCGTCCTCGATGAAGACCACGCGCTCCGCCCTGGGGATGAACTCCGTGACCGCATTGAGGACGGTGGTCTTGCCGGAGCCGGTACCACCGGAGACGATCAGGTTGGCGCCGTGGTGGACGGCCCAGGCGAGCACCCCCCAGGGTGGCGCGCCCTCGGGATACGGCCCGTCCAGGTCGGCCGGCAGCGACCACGCCCGGCCCTCCCCGAACGCCCCGACCTCCACCAACTCCCGCAGCGTGAAGGCGCGGGGGAAGCGGCGGATGGTGAGCGTCGTCCCGAGCAGGGAGATCGGCGGCCGCACCGCGTTGACGCGGCTGCCGTCGGGCAGCCGGGCGTCGACGGTGGGGTGAGCCAGGGAGAAGCCGCGGCCCAAGGGGCCGACGACGCGCTCCACCAGGGCCTGGACGGAGCGGTCGTCACGGAAGCGGATGTCCGTGAGCTCGATCCTGCCGGCGCGTTCCACGAAGACCTGATCCGGGCGGTTGACCATGATCTCGGTCACGTCGGGGTCGTCCATCAGCGGCTGCAGGAGCCCGAGCCGCCCTCCCAGGCTCATCAGCACCTCACGCTCGATGGCCTCCACCTGGGCGCGGGAGAGGTCCCCGGCCTCGGCGCCGACGAGGGCCTTGGCGAGGGCGCGCTGGTCGCCGTCGGTGAGGCCCTGCCCCTCGTCGCCCAGCCGGGCGATGATGCGCCGCACCGCCTCCTGTTCGGGCGAGGTCTCCTGGTCGGCCTGCAGCCCGATAAACTTCGGTCGCTCCAGGGGCTCCGGGGCGGGGCCCGTGGTGACCGCCTGGGCGTCGCGTTCCTGGCGGAGCCTGGCCAGCGCGTTGCTTGCCACCGTCCATCCCCCCTATCCCTTGTGGAACAGCCCGCGCCCCCCGCCGCCGGCCCCGATGCCCGGCAGCATCCCGTCCAGGGCCCGGCAGAGCCCGCTCATGAAGGGACCCCGCGGCGCCTCCAGGGCCAGGGGGCGTCGCCGGTTGCCGGCGCGTTTGGCCGCCGGGTCGAAGGGGAGCGTCCCGAGCACCTGCATGCCCAGGGCCTCCCGCACCTCGGCGGCGGTGAAGTCCCCGGCCCCGGGCCGGGACCGGTTCACCAACGCGCGGAACTTGCCGACCCCCAAGCCCACGGCATGGAGGCTCTGCACCCCCTTTCTGACCTTGTCCAGGCAATCCAGGGTGGGCTCCACGACCACGATCACCGTCGTCGCCGCCTGCAGGGCGACATACACGGCGTCGGTGACGGCCGGGGCGCAGTCCACCACCACCAGGCCGAACAGGCGGGGCAGGGTGAGCAGGACGGTCTCCATCAGCTCGCGGTCCACACTCTGGTCGAGTTCGCCGGGCGCGAAGAGGCAGTGCAGCCCCGCCTTGGTCTCGGCGAGCTTGCGCAGGGCGATGGCGGGATCGACCTGCCTCTCGCCCCGGTACTCCGCCCAGTCCAGGAGCGTGGGCCGGGGCACGGCGCCGAGGAGGGTCGCGGTACTCCCGACACCCTCCTCGGCATCCACGAGGACGACCGAGCGCCGCCGGCGGCTGGTTGGCGCCCCCGCCGCCAGGGCGAGGCTGATGGCCACCAGCGACTTGCCGACCCCGCCTTTGAACGAGAAGACGGCGATGGTCCGCGGCGGCTCGCCGCCCGGCAGGGCGGAGCCCGTGGCCCCGCCGCCGGCCGGGCCTTCTTCGAGGCCCGCTGTGACGCGGGTCTCGATCTCCATGTCCTCGCGCACCCGCCGCACCAGGGTCACGGCGTCGAATGGCTTCTTCACGACGCCCCGCAGGCCGCGGCGTCGCGCCTCCTGCCACAGTTCCTGGGTGGGGCTCTCGGCCATGAGATAGACCCGCACCGCCGGCAGTCGCTTGGCGAGACCGGCCGCGACCAGGAGTCCGGATCGGCCCGCCAGCCCGTGGTCGACCAGCACGATGTCCGCGCCGTTCTCGGTCACCAGCCGGGTGACATCGCCCTCTTGGCCCGTGCCGCCGGCCATGCGGAGGTCATCCGAGCCGACGAACATCTCGCCCAGTTGATCCAGCCACTTGGGGTCGTCGTCCAGGGCGACAAACCACAGGGCGCGCCCGAGCTCATCCGCGAGCGCCACCCGCACCACCCCCCAGCGGAGCGGTGCTCGGCAGCGTGCCCGCGTTCGCCGGGGCGGCCTGGCTCGCGGCCGCCGCCAGGGAGTTGGGGCTCACCAGGTTGGCGGTGACGGTGCTCGGCTGGGCGGGCGCGCCGGGGGCCTGCAGGAACACGGCGACCTTGCCCGTGGTCTCGGCCAGGTGGACGCGCAGGGCCGCATTCGGGGTGAGTCCGAGGATCAGCCAACCGGAACTGGCCCCGAGTGCGGCCGCCGTGGAGCCGGGGATCGTGGGCGATGCCCCCTGGGCGTTGCCGATGCGGCCCATCACCGGCACGTTCGCGGCAACGATCTGGGCCACCGTGCCCTGCTGCACGGGGTAGGTGGCCGCCACGTCCACACGGTCGCCGCTGCGGATGATCTGGAACCCCTGGTCCGCGCTCGCCGGCAGGGCCATGGCCACGAGGTCCCGGCAGCCCACCGTGGCGCCTTGCGTCCGCGCGTGTGCCGTCGCGGGCGCCGGTGCGGCGGCCGCCTTGGTGCAGGCCGCGACATCGGCCAGGTGGGCGAGGCGGACGTCGAACCCGGAGGCGCTGCTCACCCCGCCGGCGAGGGCCGAGGCGGTCACCATCTCCCCGGGGACCAGGCCCATGCGCGTGAAGTGCCCCACCGCCGCCGCAGTGGTCCGCAGCGCCCCGACCGGCAACGCGGCGACGGGCACCTGAACCGACGCCACATCGGAGCCGGTCAACCGGGTCAGAGGCGGCACGTCGGCTCGGGCGATCACCACCGCAGTTTCTCGCCGCGCCGCCGTCACGCCGCTCACCGCGACGTAGCCGGCGACCAAACCGCAGCCCACGGCCGCCAGCACCCACCAGAGGGCCCCCCCGCGCCGAGTACCGATACCGACATCCACCATCCGTGTTCACCTCATGTTTTCGTCGTGGGAAAGCGAGACAGATCGGA
>JAJZMB010000180.1 GCA_021803205.1 Bacillota bacterium
CCCCGTGGCCCTCCGGCCACGGACGCAAATCGGCAAAAGCAAGCGGGACAAGGGTTTTCCCTCATCCCGCTTTTCGTTCCTCAGCACCCCATAGTGGCAGGTGCTACGCTCACTCTTAAACTGCCGCTAGAGCTGTCCCCACGGGGTCGGATACTTGCCCTTGGCCACCTCCCGCAGCATGGCGTGACGCTCGGCCGGCGGCGCGGCGCGGGTCACCACCGGGGCGATCAACCCGAAGCGGAAATTGCGCACGGCCTCCTGTCGTGCCACCGGATCCTGCATTGGACCGCCTCCGCCGGGCATCATCCCAAGCGGACGTCGCCGAGGACAGAGACGGGTTTTGTGCATTCAACCGGGCACCGTTCGATCGTTCACCCATTCCAGGTGCCCCCGACGCCGGACTCGGGCTGGTGAACACCGTTCTTGATGCGGCTGCCGTCCGCGATGAGGGGGGGAAACAGCGGCGAGCCTCGGCCGGGGGAACGTCGCCGTCCGCGCGGAACCAAGGCCGCCGCGCTCACGCACTGGTCCTGCGACTGTCTGCGGCTGCGCGCTCAGAGCAGGCCGTCCACCCAGCCCTGGACGTTGCAGAGCCCGAACAGGCCTATAGACCACGCCTGGCGGTCCGGGGCCGCCCGGACCCACCGCTGCTGCCGGCCCCGCCCGAGCCGCAGCAGCGTCGCCACCGCGTCCTCGGCTGTGGCCACCACGTCCTCGGCTGTGGCCACCACGTCCTCGGCTGTGGCCACCACGTCCACCGGGTTGACCGCCGGGAACAGCGTCACCACCTGCTCGGCCAGCGCGTCCCGGGCGGCCGGCGCCCGCTGTCGCGTCTGCGCCCACCACCGCTGTACTGTCCGCAGTGACACGCGATTCGCGTCCGTGGCCACCCGGGCGTGGGCCCGGGCCAGCGTTTCGCCCAGCACACGCGCCCGTGCCACCGTTTCGCGCAACAGCGTCACATGGCGGGCGTACGGCCGCAAAAACGCCGCCAGGACGCCGCGCGACTTGCGGCACACCGGACAGTACTGCCGGAACACTGGCAATAGCGTGTCCTGCTCGCGTTCGCTGGCCCAGCGCCGGTACTGTCCCCGCCGTTGCATCAGCCGTCCACAGCACGGACACGGTTGGCGCGGGACGTCCGGCGAACTGCGGATGGGAGCGCGATACGCTTTGACGCTGCGAGCAAGATGGGCTACGATCGGCACGCAGTTCACCTGCACGCCCCCGGGGGACGCATGCAACCGGTCCGGGGGCACTTTTCGTTGCGGGGCCCGTGCTGGCCAAGGGCCAGGGCCCGCGTCGCCGACGCCGGAGCCCCGGCCCACACCCAGGGCGCGTCCCCCACGTCGTTGGCCCACAGCAGGGCGCTACTCGAGGAGCAGCCGGAGGACAAGGCGGGGGACGTGCCGTCCCCCGCACCCCCTGGCCGGCTCTTTCGTTCAGCGCTCTTTCCGGCAAAGGGCACCGAGCGTCCAACCAAAACAAAAGGCCCGGCAACCCCGGACCTTCGCGGCCCTCGCCTTCACTTCCCACCCGCGTCACTCAATCCCAGCAAACCGCCATCCGGCAGCCACGCTCAAAGCCGGCGCCAACACCCGAGGACGCCCCGGGCACGAGACAACAGGACTCTGAAGAGTCGGCGTTTGTCCGCTGGCGCCACGAGCGCTGGATGTTGTCGATGTCCCGGTTATTCGGGCACTTGAGCCACCGGCAGTCCGTTTGTCACGCGCTGCCAGCCAACGGGCAACGGCAGGGATGCCAATTCGCCCGACACAGGGCGCCGCCACTTACTCCGAACCAGAACTCGGCGGCCTCGAATCAGTGCCTGCGGCGCCATCCCGCACCCGGTACCGGAGCCCCACAGCTCGGGCCAGCCGTATCGCCCACGGCCGCAGGTGCCTCATGGGCCATGCGGCCAGTCGCCAGATCCGGTGGGCGAGGCCAAAGATGGTAGCCACAAGCCAGCAGAGTGTGGGGAGGACAACCGGGCTGCCGAAGGCCAGATAGAGCACGAATCCGAAAAGCCACGCGGCCAAGGGATAGACGCGCAGCGCACCCCAGTTCGCCACGAGCCACCCGGCGGCGACCACGGGCAAGAGCAGGACGACAAAGAGCACATCCAACGCTTGCAGCACCGCGCGCGGGGGGTGGCACGTGCGGATGAGCGCACGATATCCATCGGTAACCGCGCCCGCAAGCACACCTGTCAGGGCAGCAACCGCAAAGGCGACACCCTGCACGACCACGGGTTCCTGCGGCTCCATGCTCCCTCCCTGCGCCAGCAGTCTGCGCCCGCCTGTCCCGACCACCGGGGGCACGGCGCACCGGCAGTTTGCAGCGGCATGCGCAACGGGACGCATACCGACGAGTCCTCAGCGCCTGCAGGAGGGACGGTGTGCGGGCAGGAAGGGCTGGAGTTCAGCGGAAGAGGCGGCCCAGCACACCGCCGCGCGCCGCGCGATGGTCCGACCGTTCACCTTTGCGCCCGGCGGCGTAGACGAGGGAGTCGATGAGCCCCTGAACCCAGAAGGTACCTTGCGACAGGTCGAGTTGTTTGATCTGCAGATCGTGACCGACCAATGTCAGGGTTCCAAGTTCTGTATCCAGCACAATCTCATGATCGTCAAAACTTGAGACATGAAGCACTCCGCCGATCGTCGCCTCTTCACGGGCACGGAGCACCACATGGTGACCCGCCCCGCCGGCGGGTTCCGGTGGCCGCTGGAAGCCGGTTCGGTCAGGCCGAACGTCCCGCCCGTCCATGGCCCATGTCCCTCCCGCTCCTGTGGCGTTTGCCGGAGCAACCTATGCCGGCGACCACGGAGTTGATGCCGGTCGGATGCACACGAAGAGGTCGAGGTGACATATGCGTCTGGACAAGTACCTCCAAGTAAGCCGGCTGATCAAGCGGCGTTCGCTGGCCAACCACTTATGCGATGGCGGCCATGTGTCTCGCAATGGTCGGGTGGCACGAGCCTCTGCGGAGGTCGATACGGGCGACCAGATACAGATCGACTACGGCTGGCGACGCCTCACCATACGCGTCTGCAGGGTGCCCACCGGCCAAGTCGCCAAGGCCGCCGCATCCGAACTGTACGAGATCATCGCTGAGGAGCGACGGCAGGAAGAGACGTCTGCAGGCGAAGAATAACGCCCCGCAATTCTTCCGATCGGCAACAAGCGCCGCCCCGCCGAACGGCGACGGCGGCGCCCACCATCCCGACAAAGAAGGTCTGGCGTTCAGCCGATAGAATCCTTGAGGCTCTTGCCCGCTTTGAAGGAGGGAACCCTGCCGGCCGGGATGCGGATCTCCTGCCCGGTCTGGGGATTCCGGCCGACCCGTGGCTTGCGGTCGCGCACTTCGAAGGTACCAAAGCCGACCAGACTGACCCGATCGCCCTGCTTCAGTGCCTCCTCTATGCTTTCCACCATGGCGTTGATCGCCCGCTCGGCTTCACGCTTGGTGATTTCGGCCTTTTCCGCCACGGCGTTCACCAGATCCAGCTTGTTCATCCCTCGTCCCCTCTCCGCATCCCTGCTTGCCTCGACGGTGGTCCGAGGCAGCCGTTGGCAGGGGCGCACATTCGCGTCGCCACCGTATCTACCCTGCTCCCGTCCCGGAGCATTCCCAAAAAAATGCGGCAAAACCGCCTACCGACCCATCTCCAACCTTTTCTCCTCCATTTTGACGGCCTGCCAGGCCGTGTCCATCGACCCCGGACCAGCCGCACGCAGGCGATCCGGCCCAGAACCGACGCGCGCCTCGACCTTGCCGAAACGGCGACGAAACTTCGCATTGGCAGCCACCAGCGCCAACTCGGCATCCAGTCCGAGTACGCGCACCACGTTGATCACCGAAAACAGCAAGTCGCCAAGTTCGTCCTCAACCGCCCGACGGCACAATCCCTGCGGACGTCCCGCCGCAAGTAAGTCCCGCCACGCGGTCTCGAACTCCTGACACTCCTCCTGGACCTTTCGCCATGCACCCTCCACGTCCGGCCAGTCAAAGCCCACTTCGGCCGCCCGAGCGCCCAGCGCCTGAGCCTCGGCCATGGGCTCCATGTCGCGAGGGACCGCAGCCAGCCAGTCAGTACGTGTGGCCGCCGCGACTCCGGCTGAGCCCAGCCGCTCCGCCGCAGCTTCGACCGCCTTGATTTCAGCCCATCGCCGCTCCACTTGCTGTGGGCTTCCCGCCGCGGCGGGGCCGAAGACATGCGGATGGCGTCGGAGGAGTTTGGCGATCAATCCCGCGAGGACATCCTCAAGGGTAAACTCGCCGGCTTCCTCGGCAATCACCGCATGCAGGAAAACCTGCAGCAGAACGTCGCCCAGTTCGTCGCGCAAGGCTGAAGGGCTACCTTCGCCAATTGCGACTACAGCCTCGCGGGACTCCTCCAAGAGATATGTCCGCAGGGATTCATGCGTCTGGGCCCGGTCCCAGGGACACCCGTCCGGAGCGCGCAAGCGGTGGACGATGTCATGGAGACGTGAAAAATTTACGCTGTCCTCAGACAAAACGGCCCCTCCTTACCGATGCCAGTCCCGCCTGCCCCGGGGCCTAGATTTGGAAGTTTCCCCTCAAGCCCTGAGTAGGCGCCCCAGAGAGGCGGCGACACGCGGTCCAATCCTGGGCAGTGCCTCCAGATCCCCGCGGCGCACCCCGCCGACAGCCAGCAATGCCATCGTGTAGACGGCCGCTCCCGATGGCACGGCAGCCGCGACGTCGAGCGCCGGATGCTGGCGCAGAAAACCACCCTGGATCGCCGCCACCGCCACGGCCATCACGCCGGTGGCCAAGAGCGGCCGCACCGCCATGCCCGACCAATCGATGGCCGAAGGGAGACGCACCGCTACGGCTCGGAGATTCAACGTGCAGGCCACGGCGAAGGCGGCCGTGGTGGCCATGGCGGCACCGCCGACATTCCATGCCGGATTCGCCACCAGCGTCCAATCGAGGACCACCTTGACCACCCCGCCCGCCACAAGGTGCCATAGGGGCAGTTCCGGCCGTCCCAACCCCTGCAGGACGACCGACGACGTCTGCTGCAGACTCAGGAACAACACAGCGGGCGCCATCAATCGCAACGGCACAGCAGCGGCAGCCGAGTGAAAGAGCAACCGCGGCAGTGGGCCGGCCAGCAGCATGAGCCCCGTGGCCGCCGGCAGGATCATCATCACCGAAAGCCGCAGGCCGGAAGCGGTCAGCCCCGCACCCCGGCGTCGGTCCCCCGAGGCAAGCGCTGACGACACGGCGGGCAACAGGCTCGCGGACAGCGCCGCCGTGAAAATCGTAGGCATGAGCACCAGCGGGGCGGCGTACCCGGTTAGCACACCATACAGGGCGATGGCCTCGGGGCCGAGCCCGGCCGCCCGCAGTCGCAGTGGCACGATTACCGCATCGGCCAGATTCAGGAGCGGTAGAAGCGTCGCTCCGGCAGCGATTGGCACAGCCAGGACCAGAATGGCACCCACAGTACGCAGCAGGACCAGGGGGCTGGGACGATGCCCGCGATCGCGCCGGGGTGGGCCCTCAAGGCGGCGGGGACGCGGAGCCAACCGAGAGGCCCGGCGCCGCCAAAGCACAAGCATTGCCACCGAGGCGCCTATTCCGCCCACCGTTGCCCCGAAACTCGCGCCTGCGGCCGCCCACTGGATGCCGTGCGGCAAAAGGAGCACCACTAAGACAAACATGGTAAGGACGCGGCAAATCTGTTCCACAATCTGCGAGGCGGCGTGCGGCACCATGTCCTCCATCCCCTGGAAGGCCCCGCGATACGCCGAAGCAAGGGAGATCGTGAGCAGTGCGGGGGAAATCGCGCGGATGGTCAGCGCCACACGCATGTCGCGCGCCACGTACCGCGCTACCAAAGGGGCCAACTCCCAGAGGACGACGGTTAGGGCCAAGCCGATCAGCGGCAGCACGGCCCTGCCCGCCAGGAAGAAGCGTCGAGCGGCGCGATCGTCCCCACGCGCCAGTTGCTCTGCGACGAGTTTGCTGAGGGCGAACGGGATCCCGGTGGTGATCAGGGTCACGATCACGGTGAAAATGGGATACGCCAGTTGGAATAGGCCCATGCCCACGGCAGCCTGCCGGCCGCCTCCCATGAGAATCGGCAACACCAAGCGATAGGTGGTCCCCAGCACACGACTGCCCAAGCTCCCCAGAACGAGCACAACCGCGCCCCCGAGGAACGACGACCGCACGGCCACCGCAGCCGAGGACGAAGGGCGCACGGCCTGCTCCGGCTCATTGCCCATATCCGGCCGCCCACACTGCGCCAGCCTGGCGTGCACATACCCTCAGGCGCCGATCAGCCAGTCCTCTGCGCCATTTTCGCATGACGCCAAGTATAGCGGACCGCCGCACAACCAGAATCCATGGATTCTGCCGCGGTCTACTGCGCCATTTGCCGGGACAAGAATCCCGCGGCGGTCTCAGCGAGCTTGGCTTCCATCTCTCCCATCGCCGTTCCTCCCTCACGGCTGGCAAGGATCACCGCACCAATCGCGTCTGTTCCGGTAGCGATCGGGGCGATGACGAACGAGGCGAAGTGACCGGCGTCTTCGTCTTCACCCGCGATGGATCCGCGGGCCGGCGATCCGGGGCGGTATCGTACCGTTTCCCGTTGCTGCATGGCCGCCTCTACGGCAGTACCCACCCTCTTGTCCAGAAATTCCTTCTTCGGGGCACCCGCCACGGCGATGATCGCGTCGCGATCGCTGATGAGCGCGATGTGGCCGATGGTCTCATGCAAGCTGTCCGCGTACTCCTTGGCGAAGTCCCCCAACTCGCCGATGGGCGAGTACTTTTTGAGAATGACCTCGCCATCACGGTCTACGAAAATTTCCAGCGGATCGCCCTCCCGTATGCGCAGCGTGCGACGGATCTCCTTGGGGATGACAATGCGTCCGAGGTCATCGATGCGACGCACTATTCCGGTCGCTTTCACGGGATTAGCCCTCCCTCAGCATGCGGCCAGGGCCTGTACGCGGACGGCGTCCTGTCCCAAGCGTATGCCCGAACCCACGACCTTACGCCTCCGCCGCGCAACTCGACATAGGCTTCGCATCCGTCGCCCGGCTTCGAGGGGTCGGCGGAGATGCGAGTGCCTATAGCCTACCCACATTTGAAGCTGTAGACGCTGTTCGGAATGGATGCCTGAACCTACCCGCCACGATGATTGCGGCCGGCGTCCAGATCCTGGGATATGGCGCCGCCACATCGGCGGGCGTGAGGAGACGTCAGTCGACCAGCATACCCGCCGCGTCGAAGACAATGTCGCGGGGCGTATCTAGAGCCACGACGCTACCTTCCAACTCTCGCAGTAGCGGCTCGCTGACCCAGAGCGTCTCCAGATGTTTGGTATCCTGAATGCGCATGATCGCCGCCTGCTCAACGGTCACCCGGACGCAGCAGGCCAGGGCCACATGGATTGCCTGCCGATCGCTGTCCACCGTGATGGGCATGCGTGCACCCTCCGGGGTCTTTGCGGTAATGCAGTTCACGTATGTCGCGAGCGGGTCCATGCGTTCGGCCACACGGCGCAGCACCACGTCGGCCTGCCCCACGCCGGAGGCGTTGCCCTCGGTCGCGGGCGTGAGATCGCGCACTACGATGCGCTGTATACGCGGCGAGAAGGGCAGAACCCCTGTATAGTAGCGATTGATGACGTTGGTGTCGGCGCCAATGCCACTGATGTCCTTGCCCAACCGATCGATCACCAGCACATCGAGCCGATCTCCTGGCAGCCGCGCCATCCACTGCCGTGCCAGGCGCAGAAGCTCCGGTTCACGCCCCGGAATCTGCGCGGCCGTAACTACCTCGACGCGCGCCAGCACTCCGAGGCCATTCTCCACGAGCGCGACGCCGAAACCGATGGGGAGCTTGCTAATGCTGAACCCAGCCACCGCAGGAATGAGCCGGCTGAAATGGTCGAAGCCGACGGCATGAAAGGTGTCTGCTCCGCGCTGCTTGCCCATCCCAATAGCGATCATCTTCATCAGTCCGCTCTCGATCTCGCCGTGGAAGTCCGTGTGGGGCTTGACGCGGTTCACCGGAATGATCAGGTCGGCCTCCAAGGCGGCCACGCGGTCAAAAAATACGGGCACCCCGCCCTCGACCTCACCGAGCCGGACGGTGTCCATACTCGCCCGTACTGGGGCACCCATGGCACCAGCGGTCACGCCGTAGTGCGCCAACACCTCCGCCTGCCCGGGACCGGTGGCTCCGCCATGGCTGCCCATGGCAGGAAAAATAAAGGGTTCCCCACCGCGCCGCCGTACCTCAACGACCACGGCGGCCACGACGGCCGCGTACCGATCGATCCCGCGGCTTCCGGCACCGATGGCCACCCGCATCCCCGGCCGGACTTGCTCACCCACCCCGGGACGCTCGAATTCCGCCGCCACAGCAGTCGCGACGTCAACAATCTCTTCCGAATACAGGCGCTGGCGGACACGGGCCCAGCGGGGTAGCGTGCCGCGTTCGAAGATTTCCAGTCCCAAGGCGATCCCTCCGCTCGGAACACTACTGTATCGGGCAATGCGCCAGGAAGGCGATCCGTCGAAATGCCTCGAGTGCCTTTCCGTCCGAAGGCCAACGGCCTTGGGGACCTGCGGAAATCCAGGCGTGGTCGCGCCCAAGGCGGGCAAACCGCCCGACCGCCGCGCCGCAGACCCGGGGAGCGGAACGAGAGGATACCGACGATTTGTGCACCTCCTACACGACTAATCCCGTGATCGGATGCAGGCTACACACTCTATTTCCACCAACATCCGACCCAGGAGACGGGCCGCCACCGCCGTCCGCGCCGGATACGGCGGAGTGAAGGCAGCGGCATAGGCTCGATTGAATCTGTCGAAATAGGACATGTCGGTAAGAAAGACATTGACCTTGACCACTTCGACCAGGGTGGCGCCGGCAGAACGCAACACACGTTCGCAGCTTTCGAGTACTAGCGCCGTTTGTTCCTCGATCGCCGTCCCTGCGAGGCAGCCCGTGGCCGAATCAATCGCGCCCTGCCCAGAGGTGAAGACCAGACTTCCGACACGCCAGGCCGCGGAATAGGGCCCCACCGGACTCGGCGCCTCGGGACTGTCGATCGGTTCGACCTCCACGTTTGATCCCTCCGACGGGCCCCGATCAATGGTGCGTCTCTCCGGCGCGACGCCGTGGAGCGGCCTTTGGTATCGCCAGCCCGGGTGGTGGAGCCGCCCGTAAAGGCCTTCCGACAGGCGGTCCGATCCGCTTCGGCGGCATTGACGGCCGTGACTCGATGCACCCCACCGGCGGGAACTCCGGTACGGACCCAATGCGCCGAAGGCCGGCGGCTTTCGCCAACCGATCGTCTCCCCTTTGCCTGAAATCCCCCGCCGGAGCGGTATCACATTCGCTCGGCGGGGCCGCAGCGGGAATCGAAGTCCGATGCGCCATGCGCACCGTCTCCCCGTCCGCATCCCCCGTCGCCGCCGAGGAGGACAACTCTTGCTTCCACGCCCGAACCGCCGCATGGGCCGCAACCGCCTGAAGGCAACCTTCCACAGATGACAGCACCGTGGAGTCGTCCTCGGCATCCAGTGACAAACGCATCATCGGTTTGGGACTTGCCTGCAGTTGCAGCCTACGGCCAAACCGCGCCGACAACCCCTGAAGGCGCTGGAGGAGCGCGGAAGCGTAGTTGGGAAAGGTGAAAGTGACGGAGCGCCCCTCCTGAACCACACCGAGTAGCCCGAGTTGCTGCGCCAGGATACGGAGGCGGGCCAGGCGCAGCAGCCCGGCAACTCCCGCCGGATACGGTCCGAAGCGGTCGCGCAACTCTTCTTCAACCTCCGCCAATTCCTCTTCGCCGGAGGCGGCGTGCACCTTCTTGTAGAAATCCAATTTCACGCGCGGTTCCGCGATGTAGGCGTCGTCGAGAAAGGCGTCGACCCTCAACTCGACAGTGACCCTGCTCTGAGGGGCAAGACGCTCCCCACGCAGTTCACGCACCGCCTCCTCAAGCAATTGCGCATACAGGTCGAAACCCACCGAAGCAACGAAGCCGTGTTGCTCAGGTCCAAGGATGTTGCCCGCACCACGGATCTCCAAGTCACGCAGGGCGATCTTGAACCCAGATCCGAGCTCTGTGAACTCTTTGATCGCCGACAACCGCTTATTGGCGATTTCGGTAAGGGCTCGCTCCCGACGATAGGTGAAGTAGGCGTAGGCGACACGGTCGCTGCGTCCGACCCGGCCCCGAATCTGATAGAGTTGTGCCAGACCGAGCTTGTCGGCATCCTCCACGATCAGGGTGTTGGCGTTGGGGATGTCTAGCCCGGATTCGATGATTGTCGTGGCCAGCAGCACCTGGTGCTCCCCGCGCCAGAACTCGGTCATCCCGGCTTCAAGTTGCTCCTCTGGCATCTGGCCATGCGCAACAACGATGTCGGCCCCCGGCGCGAGCGTCGACACTCGCTCGTAGGCACCGCCGATGCTCTGTACCCGGTTGTGCAGGTAATAGACCTGCCCTTTGCGTGCCAGTTCACGGGACAGCGCTTCGCGAACCAGGGCGGGGGACCATTCGAGCACGAAGGTCTCGATCGGATACCGGTTTTCCGGTGGCGTGGTGATGGCGCTCATGTCCCGGATCCCAGCCATCGCCATCTGCAAGGTTCGGGGGATGGGTGTAGCCGTCATGGTGAGCACGTCGACCGTCTGGCGTAGTTGCTTAAGACGCTCCTTGTGCGCGACGCCGAAACGATGTTCTTCATCCACGATGAGCAGACCAAGATTCTTGAAATCAATATCCCCCTGCAGCAGGCGATGGGTACCGATGACGATGTCCACCGAACCCCGCCGCAAGGCGGTCACGGTCTCCTCCTGCTCGCGTCTGTCGCGAAAACGCGAGAGCATACGGATTTGCACAGGGAAGCCGCGAAAACGCTCACTAAAGGTTAACAAGTGCTGTTCGGCCAGAATGGTCGTCGGCACCAGCACAGCGGTCTGCCGCCCGTCCATCACCGCCTTGAACGCTGCGCGCATGGCCACCTCGGTCTTACCATAACCAACATCGCCACAGAGCAGTCGATCCATCGGCACTCGCCGTTCCATGTCAGCCTTGATCTCTGCGATCGCCTGAATTTGATCGGGCGTCTCCTCATACGGAAAGGCGCCTTCGAATTCCCGCTGCCACGGCGTGTCCGGCGGGAATGCGTGCCCCTCAAGCGCTTGGCGCGCGGCATACAGGGCGATCAATTCTTCCGCCATGCGGCGGACGGACTCCTTGACCCGTTCCTTCGTCCGTGCCCATTCGCCCCCGCCAAGGCGGGAGATCCGCGGCTGGCGGCCCTCGCCGCCGATATACTTCTGTACCAGGCTAATCTGTTCTGTCGGAACATAGAGTCGGTCCGTACCATCGTAGCGTAATACAAGATAGTCCCGCATCTTCCCCTGGACGGTCAGGGTCGTCGTCCCCAGGTACTGGCCGATCCCGTGTGCCCCGTGGACGACGAAATCGCCTACCTGCAAGTCCTCATAGCTCTGAAGACGGGCGCCGGACGTGCTGCGCCGGATGCGCGCCGCACGCGGGCGCCGCCCGAACAACTCGTTCTCGCTGAGCACAGCAAGCGAGAGGCCAGGCACCTCGAAACCCGACGGCAGACTTCCGGCCAAAACGCACACGGCGCCCGGGACCAAGTTCGCCGTGCGCGTGGAACCGGCGGCGGCAGGGATCCCCGCGTCGTTCAACTCACGCATCAAATGTTCGGCTCGCTCGGCACTCGCCGTCCAGCAGGCGATGCGGTAACCGGATTTTTGCCAACGCCGCATCTCTAAGGCGGCGAGGGTCCACTGCCCGGCGAATGGTGGAGCCTGCCGCCCCGGGATGGTCAACCGTTCCTGCGGACGGATGCCCGGCATCGGCCGCCCGAGCGCATCAGCATACACCACCCCTCCCGGCCCGAGATCAGCCTGCCAGTCGAGGGGAAGCCCAAACGACGCTGCCTGTTCCGGGAGCACTCGCCCGTCCTCTAGGAAGCCCGCCAGGCGGGACTCTTCCTGACGGGACAGTTCGACCAGGGACTGGGCGGCAGCGCCGGCATCCAAGACCACCGCCACCGGTCGTGTGCCCGAAACCCGGACATATTCCAGTATCGACTTCGGCGGGTAAACAAGGGGAAGGTAACTCTCCCACCGTTCGGGGGACGTCCCGGCCTGCAAGGACGCCAAATCTTCCTCCACCTGGTCGCGCAGGCGCTCTCGGGACTCGGCTCGCTCCGGAGAGAACCGCTGCAGCATACCCGCCAGCGACACCCGGATACGGTCCAGTGCCTGCACCAGGGCCGGTCCCACCGGAGCTGGGACCTCCCGCGCGGGAGGAATGTCAATCGCATCAAGCGGCAAAAGGGAACGTTGCGTGTCCAGTGCAAACATCCGGATCGACGCCACCGTGTCCCCGGCGAACTCGATACGCACAGGGCCCTCGGCTGTGAGGGAAAAGACGTCGAGGATCCCGCCGCGCAGGGCGAAAGCACCACGGCTCTCCACCACGGATTGCCGCTCATACCCAGAGCTAGCCAATTGCGCGGCCAACTCCGCCGGAACCTGTGCCGCCCCGGTCGCGACATGGGCCGTGGCCGCAGCGAACCTCTCGGGGGACACCAGTTGCCGCCGCAGCGCCGTTACGGGCAGGATTAGCACGGGGGATTCGGCAGACGACCCCCGCGTGAGCATCGCCAGAGTTCGGAGGCGATCCGCACGCACCTCCGGGCTCTGAGCGACGACGGCGTAAGGCAGGAATTCGCGAGCTGGGAAGCTGCAAATCCCTTCCGTGCCTCCCAGCCAGGCAACCGCAGCATCGAGCGCCGATTCCGCAGACGACCAGTCCGCAGTAAGGAACACGACCGGACGACCCAGATCGCGACGCAACGCCAAGCCCAGCGGCACCACTGCGGATGCCGGCAGGCCGGAGAGTTCCACCTCTCTTAACCCGCGCCGCAGGGAATCCAGGAGGCCACGATACTCGGCAACTTCCGACCAGCGTGGCAGCACGCCCGCCAACGACAAGGTGGTCTCTTCTCCTCCCCGGGGATCATCCAGGGGCGCCCCGCAAAGAACCGGTACGCCGGGATCCCCGGGAGGTCCGCGGCCGTTCAGGGGCGGCGCGGGGTCGCGCCCCTAATGTGTTTCCTGCGGATTGAAGCGGGCCATGGCCGCTTCAATCCCGACGGTGCAAATGGCTTCCACCGCGTCGGCCGCCCGCCCCAAGGATGCTTCCCACATCGGACGTTCGGACAGCGGAATATCGCTGAGCACGTACTCGGCGGCGTCCTGCCCTTCGGCTGGCCGGCCGATGCCCACTCGTACCCGCGCGATCACGTCCGCGCCGACGACCGACAAGACGGAGGCAACCCCCCGGTGGCCGGCGGGACGCCCGCCTGGCCGCAGGCGCAAGCGTCCCGCCGGTACATCCATGTCGTCATACACGAGGATGACGTCGGACGGGTCGAACCGGTCGCGTTGCTGTGAACCGCGCCCGCCTGCAGGACCACTTGATCCGCCCGCCAAAAAGGGACGAACGGCATCTCCACTGAGATTCATGAACGTAAGCGGACGGAGAAGGGTCACTTCGACCCCGCCCGCCAAACGCAGGCGTGCCGTCTCCGCGCGCGCCCCGATCCAGGCACGACGCAGCTTGGCGCTGTGGCGTTCGGCTAGCAGGGCGAGCACGGCAAAGCCCGCATTGTGCCGCGTATGCGCGTAGCGTGGCCCCGGATTGCCCAGTCCGACAATCAGCCGCTTGCCCGTTGGGCGCCCCCCCGCTGGTTTCCCCGGCCTACCCGGCTACGGCGCGACTGCTTCGCGGGATGTCCCGCCCCTAGGCGCGCAACGAATGACCGAGGACATCCCGACGCTCTGGCCGTTATGCCTTGGAGTCATGGCCGGCGGCTTGTCCGGCCGGCGTCCCTGCATCCGGATCGACGGCTCGCGGCGCCGACACGTGGACGACCACCTCCTCGGGATCATTGACGATGCTGACGCTACCACCCATACGCACGTCTTGCACCAACAGCGAACGGCCCACACTAAGCCCGGACACATCCACCTCGGCATGATCCGGCAGGTCTCCCGGAAGACAGGAAATGCGAAGTTGATGGATGACGATCTCCAGCACCCCACCCGTCCGGACCACATCCTCCTCTCCGACGAAGTGCAGCGGCACCTCTGCGTGGATGCGCTCGCGGGCCGAAACCGCTTGAAAGTCGACGTGAACCACGTTACGTGTCACGGGGTCGTGTTGGATCTCTTTGATCACCACTGAGCGCGGCTCCGTTTCGCCCTCGACCGCCAAGTCCAGGAGGTGGCGCGCCCCGCCGTGTGCGAGGAATGCCCCTAGTGCGTGGCCCTCGACTCTGAGCGGCATCGGGCTGACCCCATGACCATAGACGATCGCCGGTACGAAACCGTGGGCCCGGTCACGGCGGGGATGCCCAGCCTCCCGTGCCGCAGCATTCAGCTTGAAGTTTGACGCCAAAAAAACATTCCTCCAGACCGGAGGCGCCTCACCGTCGGGGCATGAAAAAACCCGGCGGCCCTTCGCTCCGGTGCAGCCGAAGTGTACGCGGCCCAGCCGGCAGGTGTCAAACTGCCACAGACGCACTCCGGTCAGTCAGGGCGCGGTGCCCGGAACGGTGACATACATAGTACTGGTGTCAGGGATGTTGGAACGATCCGGGGTGTTAATACCATTAAGCAGGGTCGGAGGGCTGCAGGGTCACTAGTGGCACGTTCCGTTAGTCCGTTCCCGGATTGGGCGACGGAAAAAGCGCTGGACAATCCGCGCCCCGACCCTCATGATGAGGTGCATGGGTGGCGGTTGGGGCGGGTG
>JAJZMB010000138.1 GCA_021803205.1 Bacillota bacterium
GTTGGCCGGGCCAGCTAGGGGAGTTTTCTCTTCCCCACCCTATATCCTGGTTTTCCCATTATATGGTTATATCCCAGGTTGTTCCTCACAATCGTGGGGTCGACCCGAGCAGCGCCAGCGGGTGCGCCGCCGCTGCTCGCCGATGTCCAAGATCGGTCCATACCCGGCAGGATCCTGGCCTCTTCCCCTCCAAGACGACCGTGTGGCCCGGGGCTCCGCCCGGATCTCCTGGATGTGGCTGCCGGGCCCCACGACCAACCCACGGGGAGGAACCAACCGTGCTACCGCTTTGTCTCAACACCAGTACCATCCGTCCGAAGCCGCTGCGGGAGAAAATCGAAGCCGCCGCGCGGGCGGGCTACGACATGGTGGAGCTGTGGTGCGTCGACGTGGAAGCCTTCGTGCGCGACGGCGGCACGCTGGCGGCACTGAGGGCCCAACTCGGGCATGCCGGCCTGAGCGTGCCGTCGATGATCGCCCTCACGCAATGGGCCGATATCGGCGACGCAGACTTCGAACGCTACCTCCTCGGCGCCGGGGAACGCATGGAGACCGCCGCGGCGCTCGGCTGTACGTCCATAGTGGCGAGCCCGCCGCCCCGGACCGACGTCGACCTTGCCGTCGCCGGTGCGCGCTACGCGGAGTTGCTGGCACTCGGGCGGCGCATCGGCGTCCGGCCGGCCATGGAGTTCCTGGGGTTCGCCGTCCAGATCCACAGCATCCGGACGGCCCTGGAGGTCATGGCCCGGGCCAACGATCCGGCGGCCACCATCGTGCTCGACCCGTTCCACATCTTCCGCGGGGGCGGCGACTTTGACGAGGTCCGAATGATCCCCGGCCACTCCGTGGCGATCTGCCATTTCAACGACGCCCCCGGTGACCGCGCGCGCGAAAGCCAGGGCGACAGCGACCGCGTCCTGCCCGGAGACGGCATCCTGCCCCTGCGTGAGATGGTGCGCTCGCTGCGCGCGGTGGGCTACCACGGACCCGTCTCGCTGGAACTCTTCAACGCCGGCCTCTGGGAGAGGGATGCGTTCGAAGTCGCGGCCGAGGGACTGGCCAAGATGCGCGCGGTGATCGCGGAGGCGTAGGGGGTGCGGCTTCCGGCTGCACCCCCCGCGCCTCCGCGTGGGAGGGCCCTGCGGCATCGTCTGCGGGCGGCGCAGCACACGCCGCCTGCGTACCACGGCCAGGTGGAAGCATGCGGCCCTCTGAGGTAGGCTCCGGAAGCCGCGACCGGTGTCGCGGATGTCGCGGCGCATCGACGCATCGCTCCGGGCACCTGCGGTCACCGGCTCGGTTGCCCGCGGCGGAGCGAAGCCGGCGGCGGCGGCCCCTGCAGCGCCGTCACCTGGCCGCCGCCGCCGCCGCGCGACACTCCTCCACCAACGCCGCGATCATCTCCGACTCCTGGACGCGCCGCACAATCCTGCCGTTCCGAAAGAGCACGCCGAGGCCGTTGCCGCCGGCGAGGCCCACATCGGCCTCCATCGACTCCCCTGGTCCGTTGACCACGCACCCCATGATCGCGACCTTCATGGGGGGCAGGTCCTCGGCAAGGAGCCGCTTCTCGGCCTCACGCACCACCGTGAAGAGATCGATCTCGCAGCGACCGCACGAAGGGCAGGAGACAATCTCCAGCTTCTTCTGCCGGAGTCCGAGGGCGTACAGGATTTCAAAGCCCACCTTGACCTCTTCGCCACCGTCACCCGTGAGCGAAACCCGGATCGTATCGCCGATGCCCTGGGCGAGCAGGTGCCCGATTCCCACCGTTGACTTCACCGTGCCCTGGAACGACGGCCCGGCCTCCGTCACCCCGAGGTGCAGCGGATAGTCCACCCGGTCGGCGATCAGTTCGTAGGCACCGATCATCGTCCGGACATCGGAGGACTTCATCGAAATGACGATGTCCTCAAAGCCGCAGTCCTCCAGGATCCCAACGTGGCGCAGCGCCGACTCGACCAGCGCCTCGGGCACGCGGCCCGAGCGCTCCAGCAGATCCTTCTCCAGAGAGCCGGCGTTGACGCCGATCCGGATGGGCACGCCCCGCTCCTTCGCGGCGCGCACCACCTCCTCGACCTTCGCCCGCGCGCCGATGTTCCCGGGATTCAGCCGCAGTTTGTCCACCCCGGCATCGAGGGCGGCCAGGGCTAGCCGGTAGTCGAAATGGATATCCGCCACCAGGGCAAGTTCGGTCTGGCGGCGGATGTCCGCCAGCGCGCGCGCGGCATCCATGTCGGGAACCGCCAGCCGCACGATCTCACAACCGGCGACATGCAGGCGGTAGATCTCGTCCATCGTCGCCTGGACGTCGCGGGTATCCGTCTTGGTCATCGACTGCACTGCGATCGGGGCGCCGCCCCCGATCAGGACGCCCCTGACCTTCACCTGGCGGCTGTGCCGTCGCGCGCGCATCGGTTCCATCGGTCATCCTCCTCGGTTGCCGTTGCCCAGACTCGTCTCTTGCCCGGCCACGATTTTCCCGCCCCTTGCGCCGCCGGCCTGCGTCGGCCGCGGCAACCGATCGGCCCGCCCGGCCTGCCGGCGGGACCCGGCGCACAACCTCCGCGCCCGAGGCGGCGCGGCCGGGTTGCCGCCTGCCGCGGACCTCACCGGCCGCAAGCACCCCGCCCGTAAGCACGGCAACCGCATCCTAAGCCGTTTGCGCCGCCGGCGGGAAGGGGTGGGCGAAGGTGAGGCGTGCGGGCCGCCACTAAAACCCCAGTACCCGGATGCGGGACGAACTGCGCCGCTCCCGCGCCGGGAGCCGGCAAGCCCCGCGGCGCCACCGCCTCACCCGAGCTGGGCGATGTCGTGAACCGAGACAATGACGATGAAGGCCATGAGCACGGCCAGCCCAATGAAGTGTACCAGTCCCTCCTTGGCTGGGTCCACCGGACGCCCACCGCGCAGCCACTCGACCCCGAGGAACGCCAACCGGCCCCCGTCCAGGGCGGGGATGGGCAACAGGTTGAGCAGGCCCAGATTCGCGGACAGGACGGCGGCGATCAGCAGTAGGGCAGAGGGGCCCGCCTGACTGGCGGCGTCGATTTGGCTGCTGATGCCGATCGGCCCCATGAGCTGCCCCTGGGCCGGCCGGTGGGCGACAGCCGCCGCCACCAAGCCCACCAGCCCCGCCAGACTCTGGTAGACCGACGCCGCCGTGGCCGCGGCGCCGCGGCCGACGGCCTGCAGCACAGGCAGGCGCGTGGTGCGCAGAACCGGGACGATGCCGATCAGGGGCCCGCTGGCGGTCTCCTCCGGCTTCACCACCACGGTGTGTTCCGCACCGCCGCGACGCAGCGTGATCCGCATCGTCTGGTCGCCCTTTTTGCCCGCGGCCGCGACGATGGCGTTGCGCAGCGCATCCCAAGAGGTGACCGGGGTGCCGTTGATCGCCGCCACGCTCTCTCCCGGCAGGATGCCCGCCGCAGCCGCCGGCATGGACGGCTCCACGGTGCGGATGCGCAGCGTGGGCGCCACCGGGATGCCCACAGCGCCCAGAACAGTCGCATACAGAAGGAAGGCGACGAGGAAATTGACGCACGGACCCGCCGCGATCATCGCCGCCCGCTGGGCCAGCGTCCGGCTGGCGAAGCCCACACCGCGGGCGTTGGCCGCGCGGCTGCGTTCCGCTTCGGCGGTCCCGTCGCCCTCGGCCGGATACATGCCGGCCATGCGCACGTAGCCGATGATGGGAATCAGGCGCAGGGCGTAGAGGGTCCCGCCCGAGCGGAAACTGGCGAGGCGCGGCCCGAAACCGAGCGAGAATTCCTCCACTTCCACCCCGCAGGCCCGCGCGGCCACGAAGTGCCCCAGTTCATGGACGAAGATCAGGCCACCCAGGACCAACACCGCCGGCAGCCAACTCATGTGACCGCCTCCCCCTGAGACGGGGACGGGGCCGGGCCCGTCCGCGCCCGCCACAGACGCGCCGGCCGCCACTGCGCCGCGCGCATCCGGGCGCGCTCGTCGGCCTCCAGCACCACCGCCAGTTCGCCGTCGTCGCCGCCGCCCTGGTGGTCCAGGGCATCCTCCAGCACACGCGGGATGTCCGCGAAACCGATGTCGCCAGCCAGAAAGCGGCGGACGGCCACCTCATCGGCGGCGTTCAACGCGGCCGGGGCCAGTCCGCCGGCCCGGGCTGCGGCATAGGCCAGCCCGAGGCACGGGAATCGCTCCAGATCAGGCGGCTCGAAATCGAGCCTGCCGAGCCGTGTGGGATCCAGAAGCGGCAGGTCAGGCTGCGCCCAGCGTTCGGGATGGCTGAGTGCGTAAGCGATGGGCAACCGCATGTCCGGCCGCGCGCATTGCGCGAGAAACGACCCATCCACGAACTCCACCAGGGCATGCACGATGCTCTGCGGATGCACCACCACCCGGACGGCATCCACCGGGACGCCGAACAGCCATCCGGCCTCGATGACCTCAAGACCCTTGTTGAACAGCGTCGCGGAATCAACCGTCACCCGCGGACCCATGCGCCACGTCGGGTGCCTCAGGGCATCCTCCGGAGTCGCCGCGCGCATCCGCTCGGCGCTCCACGTTCGGAACGGCCCCCCGGACGCCGTCAGCCACATGCGGCCGATCCCGGTACCCTCCCGGCCGGCGAGGCACTGGAAGAGGCCCGAGTGCTCGCTGTCCACGGGGAGCAGGCGTCCCGCGTACCGTGCCGCGAGGAGGGTGATCAATCGCCCGCCAGCGACCAGGCTCTCCTTGTTCGCGAGCGCGACGTCCTTGCCAGCCCGTAGGGCGGCCGCCACAGGACGCAGGCCCGCGATACCCGTGGGTGCCGCAAGGGTGATGTCCGCAGTGGGCCAGGCGGCCACGGCATCGACCCCGTCCGACCCCTCCAGCACGCGCACGCCGGTCCCGGCGAGCCTGGCGCGAGCCTGCCGCGCAGCCCCGGGGTCGGCCAGGGCGACCGCCTCAGCGCCGGTACGCACCGCAGTCGCACAGACCGCCTCCCAACCGCTGGCCGCGGCCAGCGCGGCGATCCGCAACCGTTGCGGGTGAGCGGCCACCACCTGCAGGGTCTGCGTGCCGATCGACCCGGTGGCACCGACAAGCGCCACCGCCCGGGGCACAGGCACCACGGAGGCCGTCGGCAGGAGCGCCGGACTCACCGCTGTCGGGCTCGTCACGCGCACCTCCGTTCCGGATTGGAGCGCTCGCGGCGGGCGGGTGGAACGCCGCCAGCCGGCGGACCCCGGACGGCGGCGACCGGCCGCGGGCGCCGGGACAGCGCCCCGCCCGCTCAGGGCCGCATGGCCGGATCCGGCGGTAGCGGCTCACCGCAAGCGGATTCTATCACGAAGGGCCGGGACGCGCCCCGGGTCCGACCGGGGCGGTCGCGGCGCGCAGCAGCACCACACAGACCGGGCCGAGCAGCAGCCCCGTCACACCGGCCAACTTGACACCCGCATACATCGAGGCGAGGGCCACGAAGGGATGCAGTCCCACCTGGCTGCCCAGGAGGTGAGGCGTGAGGCACCAGCGCAGGACGCCGATCGCGACCAGTACGCCGGTCAGAGCCAGGGCGGCGGCGGGCAGGTGCACAAGTGCCATGCCCGCTGCCCAGGGTACGTAGAGCAGCGCGGGACCGAGCACGGGCAGGAAATCAAACATGGCCGCCACCAGAGACGCCAGGAACACGTAGGGTGCGCCGATCAGCCACAGCCCCGCCAGACTGACGGCGAATGTACCGAAGGCGAGAAGCAGTTGCGCCCGCAGCAGCCCCCAAACGGTGTGGCGCATGGCGGCGGTGATCGCATGCCAGCGCTGGGCCGCCTCCGGCGACAGCCGGGAGGCGATCGCGGCGGCGAGGCGCTCGCGATCCCGGCAGGCAAAGTAGGCGGTCGCGAAGACAACGAAGAACCCGAACAACGTGTCCGGCAGCCCGACCACCGCCCGCTGCACCATGGCGATCAGGTGCTGGAGCAACGGCCCCAGCCCGTCGTACATCCGCAGCGCCCCCTGGGCCAGCAGCGCGCGCAGACCGGGCGGCAGCCCCTGCTGAACGCTTCCTGTGCCCCGACCGACGCGGTCGAGCGCTGCGCCCGCCGCGGCGAGCAGGGTCGGCAGACGGCGGCGCAGGCCCCACAACTCGTTCCAGGCCGCCGCCGTCGCCCAGGTGACGCAGAGGCCGCCGACCGCCAGGCCGCCCGCCAGGCACAGGGTCGCGGCCAGGGCCCGGGAGAACCCCCGTTCCGTCAGCCACTGCACCGGCCGTTCGACCAGCAGCGCGAACAGCGCGCCCGCGGCGAACGGCCAGAGCAGCGACCACAGCAGTGGCCACACGCGCCCGAAAACCCAGATTCCCGCTGCACCGAGGAGGCAGACGTAGACCCAGCGCCGCAGGACATCCGCTTGCACCGCTACGCGCCCTCCTCTCCGCCGCGGAGGAACGCGGGCCCGCGCGCCCGCCACGCATACCGGACACACGGCGCGGGAGGCGGCGGCCGGGAGGCAGGCAGCGGACCGGAGATGGCGGCGGCCGCTCAGCGCAGGAGCCGGCCGAGCAGGGCCCAGGGGACGCGATCAAGCAGCCAGTACGCGACCGGGGCGCCCAACAGCAGGCTGTCAAACCGATCGAGCACCCCCCCGTGCCCGGGCACGCCCCCGCCAGAGTCCTTGACGTCGGCCGCCCGTTTGAGAACGGACTCCCACAGGTCGCCGGCCATGCCGGCCGCCGCCAGCGCGGCCCCGGCCAGCGCGGCCCCCGCGAACGGTAGCACAACCCAGCCGGCGGCGGCGGCGCCGACGGCCGCCCCCGCGACCACCCCGACGACGGCGCCTTCCACGCTCTTGCCCGGACTCACCGAAACCGCGAGCCGGTGCCGGCCGGCGAGGCCGCCCACCACATACGCCGCTGCGTCCCCCACCCAGACCAGACCCAGGGCCAGGAGCGTGAGTCGCAGACCGCCGACGGCACCGCGCAGAAGCAGTAGGTGTCCCAGCAGCCAGGGTATGTAGAGCAGGGCCAGGATAGCCCAGACGGTCGCTCCGAGTTCGGCGCGGAGCACCGGGCCGCCAGGGGTGGCCACAGCCCGCAGGACACCGGCGATGAGCACCAGCAGCACGGCCGCCGCCAGGGCACCGGCGAAGGCGGAGGCCCCGAGGGTCGCCCCCGCCGTCAGCATGAGCGCGCCGACGGTCACCTCCGGGCGGAGGGGACCGGTCACGCCAAGGGAACGGCCCAGGCCCCAGAATTCCAGCAGGGCGGCCACGGACAGCAGGGCCGCCGCCGCCGCGAGAAACCACCCCCCGAACCAGACGCAGCCCACAACCACCGGCACGCCCCAGAGGATGGTGGCCACCCGCCGCGCCAGGCCAGGCCGCCCCGCGGCTCGGCCTGGCAACGCGCCGGCTCCCACGGCCGACCCTGGCCTCATTCGGCCTCCCCCGATCCGCCGAAGCGGCGTTGGCGGCGGCGATACTCCTCCAATGCGGCCAGCAGGTCCTGGCGGCCGAACTCCGGCCAGCACAGCGGCGTGACGAAGATTTCGCTGTAGGCGATCTGCCACAGGAGGAAATTGCTGATACGCATCTCCCCGCTGGTGCGGATGAGCAGGTCGGGATCGGGCAGGCCCGCCGTCGAGAGGCGGGCCTGAAAGGCGGCCTCACTCACGTCCTCAGGCCGCAGGCGGCCAGCGGCGGCCTCGGAACAAAGGGCACGGACCGCTCCGAGGATCTCCTGGCGAGAACCATAGTTCATAGCCATCGTCAGACACAGGCCGCGGTTCCTGCCGGTGGCCGCCTCCGCAGTGTTCACAGCCTGCCGGACCAGCAGCGGCAGTCCGGGCCGATCGCCGATGACCCGCACGCACACCGAGCGGGCCACAAGCTCGGATAATTCTGTCCGCAGGAATTCGAGCGCCAGGGACCACAGCCCCTCGACCTCGTCGCGGCTGCGCTTCCAGTTCTCAGTGGAGAAGGCGTAGCAGGTGAGATAGCCGATCCCGAGGTCGGAGCAGGTCCGGACGGCCATGCGCAGATTCTCCACGCCCGCCCGATGGCCCGCGTGGTCCGGTCGGCCGGAGCGGCGCGCCCACCTGCGGTTGCCATCCATGATGATGGCGACATGGCGCGGCAGGTCGCCCCCCTGGACGGCGGCATGCCGCACGCCCGTGGCTTCGCCCAACACCCTCACCCACCCTCACCCCGGGCTGCGTCCGCGTCGTGCGGCCCCCCGTTCGGGAAGGCGGCCACCACAAGTTCGACGGACCGCCCCGTCACCGCACGGACGGCCAGGACACGCTGGACCGCCGCACCTGCCCGCTGTTCGCTCCCCGGCACGGCGCCATGCCAAGCCGTGCGGCGAAGGCCGCTCCGGATGCCAGCCGCCGCCAGGCGCGACTCGGCCAGGGCCACCGGCCAGCCGACGACTTCCGGGTAACGCACGGGCTCACACGCGGACATGGCCGCTCCTCACCGCCCTCCGCCCGGCCGCCCGTCCCGGGAGACCGCCGCGCAAGACCCTGCCGACCGCAGCGGGGTTCGCTTCACCGCGGCTGGGTGGTCCTGCGGGCGCGGGAATCTCACCCACTCGCTCCGCCCAGGCGTACATCAACCCACCAGCGTTCTCCTATACCGCCGTGATCTCCCGCTCCTTGCCCTCGACAAGCTGGGCGATCTGCTCCATGGCCCGATCAGTCAACTTCTGCAGTTCATCCGCGCCCCGCTTGACCTGGTCGGCGGAGAGCCCCCCCGCCTTCTCCTGACGATCCATCTGCTCCCGCCCGTCACGCCGCAGGTTGCGCACCACAACCCGCTGGTCCTCCCCCAGCTTGCGCACGTGCCGGACCAGTTCGCTGCGGCGCTCCGCAGACAGTTGGGGCAGGTTGAGCCGGATGGTGCTGCCGTCCACCTGGGGCATCAGGCCGAGGTCGGACTTCAGAATCGCCTTTTCCACCGCGGACACCGCGCTCTTGTCCCATACCTGCAGCAGGATGGTGCGCGCGTCGGAGGCGGTGATGCTGGCAACCTGATGCAGTGGCGTGGGCGTTCCGTAATAATCGGCGCGGATCCGTTCCAGGAGCGCCGGATGCGCCCGGCCCGCGCGCACCGTGGCGAGGTCCTGCGCAAGGGCACCGATCGCCTTATCCATCTTCTCTTTCGTCTGCCGGAGAATCTCCCCCGTCACGGGCAACCTCACTCCCCGTCCGCAGTCGCTCCTGGGCGACGGCCCGTGGCGGGCGGCATTCCCCGGATGCCCGGCGCCCACCGCCAGCAACCCCGCGCAATCACACTGCACCGGCCCCTGCCGCCGCCCGGCGAGACCCTCCAGCCGGCCTCCATGGCCTCGCCCCCTCGCCAGGCATGCCGGATGGGGCCGCCGCCAAACTCGCACCGGGCCCCCCGGTTGGCTGGCCCTTCGGCGGTGGGAATTTCACCCGCTCGATACAGGCGGCTTATCTCGTCGCACCAGCGCCGTCCTAGTCCGAAACCACGGTCCCGATCTCGGCTCCGCTCACCGCCCGCACAATGGCCCCGGCCTCCCGCAGATCGAAGACGATGATGGGCAGGCGGTTCTCCATGCACAGCGAGATCGCCGTCGCGTCCATCACCTTCAGCCCGCGCTGCAGGACATCGAGATACGAGATGCGGCGAAGCACGCGCGCATCCGGGTGGGTGCGCGGATCGGCGTCGTAGACGCCCTCTTCCCTGGTGGCCTTGAACATGACCTCGGCTTCGATCTCGGCCGCGCGCAGCGCCGCGGTCGTATCGGTCGAAAAGAACGGATTGCCCGTGCCCGCGGCGAAGATCACCAGGCGTCCCTGCTCCAGGTGGCGGATGGCCCGCCGCCGGATATACGGTTCGGCGACGGCCCGCATCTCGATGGCGGTCTGTACGCGGGTGTCCAGTTGATAGCGCTGTTCGAGCACGTCCTGCAGGGCGAGGGCATTGATCACAGTCGCCAGCATACCCATGTAGTCCGCCGTCGCCCGGTCCATGCCGCGCGCCTCACCGGCCGCGCCCCGCCAGATGTTACCCCCGCCCACGACCACGGCCACCTGTACGCCCAGGCGGCATACCGCCACCAGTTCGCCGCAGACGCGCTCCACCACACGCGGGTCGATGCCCGAACCGCTGCCGGCGAGTGCCTCGCCGCTCAGCTTCACGACCACCCGCCGGTAACGCAGTTCCGAGGCGGAGCCGCTCAAGCCTGCGCCTCCCCGTCGACCGGCTCGGACGCCTCGCCGCGCACAAATCGAGCGAAGCGGCGCGGCACGATGTTTTCGCCGAACCGGGCGATGGCTTCCTGCACCAGTTGGCCGACGGTCTTGCTGTCATCCTTGATATACGGCTGATCGAGCAAGCAGTTCTCCGCATAAAACTTCTTCAGCCGGCCCTCGACCATCTGCTGCACAATGCGCTCCGGCTTGCCCTCGGCCAGCGCCTGCCGGGTGAGGACCGCGCGCTCATGCTCCACGGCAGCGGCGGGTACGTCCTCTCGCCGGGCCCAACGGGGGTTGGCGGCGGCCACCTGCATGGCCAGATCGCGCCCGAGCGCCTGGAACTCGGGCGTCAGGGCCACGAAGTCGGTCTCGCAGTTGAGCTCCAACAACACCCCGAGGCGTCCGCCGCCGTGGACGTAGGCCACAACCGCCCCTTCGCTCGCGACCCGCCCGGCCTTCTTGGCCGCGGAGGCCAGCCCCTTCTCCCGCAGCCAATCCATGGCCAGGTCCAGGTTTCCGCCCGTCTCCGTCAATGCCCGCTTACAATCCATGATCCCCGCGCCCGAACGCTCCCGCAACTGGCGCACCTCTTCGGCCCCGATCGCCGCCAACGCCGTCAACCCCCGGACCGCCGGACCCGGACTCGGCCGGATCCGCGCAACATTCTCGCAGGCATGAAACCGCGACACACCAAGGGTCGGCGCGTGACCGCAGCCGGCCGCGCCGCCCGCCGACGCGGCCGGTCTACACCGCGGCGGGCTCCTCGGACTCGCCGGCCGAGCCGCCGGCGCGGGTCGGCGCCGGCGGCTCGGCCGACGCGGGAGCCGGAGTCAGCTGCACACCCTGATGCCCCTCCAGAATCGCGTCGGCGATCCGCGCCGTGATCAACTTCACCGCCCGAATCGCATCGTCGTTGCCCGGGATCAGGTGGTCGATCTCATCCGGGTCGCAATTGGTGTCCACGATGCCGATGATGGGGATGTGCAAGCGCTGCGCCTCGGTCACCGCGATGTGCTCCTTGCGGGGATCGATGATCCACATGGCGATGGGCAGTTCCTTCATGGTGCGGATGCCGCCCACGTACTTGTCCAGCTTCTGCTGCTCGGCCTGGCGCATCGCGACTTCCTTCTTGGGGAGGCGGTCGAAGATGCCGTCCGCCTCCATCCGTTCGAGTTCCTCCAACCGGCGGATGCGCGAGCGGATGGTCGAGAAGTTGGTGAGCATGCCGCCCAGCCAGCGTTGGTTGACGTAGGGCATCCCGCAGCGCACCGCCTCTTCGGCGATGGTGTCCTGGGCCTGCTTCTTGGTGCCGACGAACAGGATCTTGCCGTCGGGTGCGGCCGCGGCGATCTCCCGCGTGGCCCTGTAAGCCTCCTCGACCATGCGCAGCGTCTTCTGCAGATCGATGATGTAGATCCCGTTGCGCTGAGTGAAGATGTAGGGCTTCATCTTGGGATTCCAGCGCCGCGTGTGATGCCCGAAATGCACGCCGGCTTCCAGGAGCTGCTTCATGCTGACGACGGGCAGAACGATCCCCTCCCGGTTGTACCTCCGCGGCTTCTTCCGCCCCGCAGAGCCGTGCCCCTAGGACACGGCCACCCCTGCAGCGCGTCCGACCGCGTGTGAAGTCGGTGCGCCCGAGCAAGCCCGGGCGGGCACCAAACGACAGTATAGCACGCCCGCGCGCGCGCGGTCCGGTCCTGTGCCGCACGGGTGCGCGCCCGGCATACGCGCGGGCCGCAGCGCATATCCTCGCCACAGAATCCGGCACCGCGGGCGAAGCTGACGGCCAGCGCCGACCGCCAAGTCGGAGCGCCCGTTCGACTCGGGCCGCCCGCTCCATTCCCCGGCCCCTTCCGCCACGCCATCCACAGGGCCCTCCGCCATGGCCCGCCCACTGTCGGCCGCTGCGCCCTCCGCCCGCGGCAACCCGCTTTCGCCGCAGCTCGGGATGCGCCTGGGCAGGTGGGCGGGCGCGCCGCGCCGCCCGGCCGTCCAGGCGACGGCGGGACGCGGGCCACTCGGCCGTCCTCCGCTCCCGGCCCGCGCCCGAACGGTGCAGCGCATGAAAGAAAAGGCAGCGGCCGGAGCCACCCCGCACGGGGCACCTCCGGCCGCTGCCTTCCGAGTCCGCGGGACCGCTTACTGGGTCTGGGCGATCAGGGCATAGTACGTCTGCCCGCCCGCCTGCGTCGCGCTGTAGACCGTCACCCAGTCGCCGCCAGAGGCGTCGGCGTTCAGGGAGGTGAAGGCCAGGTTGTCGCCGGTGCTGCCCGCGAAGGCCGCCCCCGCGACGACGCTGATGTACGGGTTCGGCGCGTCGGCGGTGTCAAGCGACCACGACACGGCGGAGGTGCCGCAGGTGGAGCCGCAGGTGAAGAGGCCGAGCACCACACTGTTGCTGGTGGTCGAGACCACGCCGACCATGTCGTTGGCCGCGTTGCTGGCGGCTTGGCCGCTCAGGTTGAACAGGGCCGCGGGCGTCGCCTGGGTCATGGGCTGAGGATCATTCGCACCGGAGGGCGAGACGGCCTGCCCGGACGCGTTGGTCAGGTACAGGATCGCGCCGTTGTTGCCGTTGCTGCCCCCGTCCTTGTACGTGCTGCTGTACACCTGGCCGGTATACGGCTGTGGCACGTCGAAGGACTGCGCGCCATTGACGTCCTGCACGGCGATGGTGTAGACCGCCTGCGCCACGCCGAGCGTCTGCACCTCGCCACTGCCGGTCACCAGGGCCACCGTCGGCGTGGAGGTGGCCGTCGTGCTCACGACGTCACGGGCCTCGCCCGCGGAGTCGAGGGCGACCGTCACCTGAGAACCCACGATCAGGTGGCTGCTGTTGAAGTTCGCGTCAGCGGTGTAGGTCTGGCTGGAGCCGTTGCTCAGGCTGAGCGTGAAGCTGATGACCTGCCCGCTGTTGCCGCTGCTGATGTTCGGGGCCGCGCTGCTGGTGTTGATCGCTGTCACCGTGCCGGTCACCTGGTTCTGGTAGAGGGCGATCGTCGCGGCGTTACCGTCCCCGGTGCCCGGGTTCGGCGCGCCGGTGTTGGTGCCGTAACCGCCCACTGCGCTGACGTAGGCCACCGCGCCGTCCAGGGCCTTACTCAGCGTCGCGGAGGCGCCGTTGAGCGTCAGCTGCGTGTACGGCTGCACGTTCACATTGTAGCTCTTACCGCCGACGTAGACCGTCACATAGGGCGTGGCCCCGGTGGCGATCGTGTTGTCGCAGCCGGAGGCGCAGGCCGTGCTCGCGACCCGCCCGATGGAGTCGTTGGCGTCCTTCTCCACCAGGGAGGCGACCATGTTGCTGCTATTGAGCGTGTACGTCACCGCGTCGTTGGCGCTGAGGTAGGTGACGTCGGGCACGGTTCCGGGATCGGAGCCGTCGCTGGCCGGATTGATTTCATAGGTTGTGCCCGTGGGCACGTTGTCGTACGTCGCCAACTGCACCGTGGTCGGCGAGGTGCCGCCCAGCAGCAGGTAATACGTGCCGCCGCAGGCGACGCCGTTCACCGTGGCGCCCAGGCCGCTCTCGGCCACGTTGCCGCTGCCGTCCCCGCAGGTGTAGCTATTGGTCACCAGCCAGGGCCAGTTGCTGTTGACGTCGTAAAAACCGCTCGGCACGGCCGTGCTCGTGTTCGCCAGCGTGGCCGAGCTCGTCGTGGCCGACTGGTTCTGGGCCAGCGTCACGAAGTCGACGTTGCCGTTACTGTCCACGTTGACCGTCACGGTCTCGCCGATGAGGCTCGCCAGCGAGCTGACCCCGGCGAGTTGATAGGTGGACGCCCAGTTCCTGGTCACCGTCGTGGTGCCGCTCGAGGTGGTCTCCGACAGGGTGATGCCGGTGTTGCTGACGCCGGTCACGGTGCCGACCTCGACGGTGTTGCCGTTCACGGCGCCGGACTGGTACAGCGGCAGCCCCTTGACGTAGCTGGTGATGCCGTTCACCGTCGTCGCGGTGTACACCGGGGCGTAGACGGCGGCGTTGTAGGCCATCTGGGCCGCGTCACCGCGCGTCGCGGGCAGGTTGGCCACAAAGTCCACGCCGTCGTTCATGCCCAGGCTGAACGCAGCCTCGACGTAGTTGCCCGGCCACGCGCCCAGCACCTGATTGCTGTCGCCGATGGCGCGCACCAACATCGCCGCCACCTGGACGTCCGTCACCGGGGCGTTGGGCTGGAAGCTGCCGTCCGGGAAGCCGTTGACGATCCCCATGTCGGCGGCCACGTTCACGTAGCCCCACGCCCACGTCGGGATCGAGGCCGCATCCGTGAATGCCGGCGTCTCGTTCTGCAGGGCGGCGGCGACGTTGCCCTTGCCGATCAGGTTGACGACCACCTTGGCCATTTCGGCCCGCGTGATCGGCCCGCTCGGGTCGAACATCCCCCCGCCCACCCCGTTGACCGCGTTGATGCTCGCGAG
>JAJZMB010000173.1 GCA_021803205.1 Bacillota bacterium
AACACGTACGCCCAAAGGACCCACCGCAGCATGTCCATGAGAACAGGTGGCCCCGGCGGGCGGGTCGAACTTCCCATCGTTACTATAAACCTTCCGTTTGTGTGCCCGCGGCGTGATGCCTCCGGCTTCGGAGGGGGAGATAGCCATCTGGCTCCCGGGACGCATTCGGCGGATTCGCCACGTTTTCACCTCCATTGCGTGGGCGTTCGCAGCGCCGGACAGGTGGCAGGTGACGCACACCGCGGTATCCCGCGCGTCAGTCCGCGGATCCCGATCGCGGTTGTCCCCGTGGTTCGCGCCCGTGTGGGGACGGCCGCCCCGCCGCTGCCCGGGCCGAAACCTCGCCATGAGCCCGTGGCGCATCCGGCCCAGCCCTGATGTGCTCGGCTGGCGGTGGGACGCGCGTGCCTTGATCTGAGTGTTCGGGTTCGGGTGGGCTCAGGCATTGCGGGTGCATGACGAGCGGGGAGACGAGCCGATGAACGAAGATCGCCCGCACATCCTTGGCCTCGTGTGGGACCGGCTCCTTCTCGCGTTCCTGCGCAAGGCGCTTCCCGCCGACCGCTTCCGAGTCACTGTCGCGGAGACACTGGATGCGGCAGTCGACGCCCTCTTCACACACCGCCCTGATCTGGTCGTCGTGGCCGCCGCCCCGGATGCCGCCGCAGGCACCGCCTCTTGCCGAGAGCTTCAGGCCGTGGACGAGGTGCCAGTCATCGTGCTTGTACCGTCGGCCGATAGCGCCGGAGCCGTACGGGCTCTCACCTGCGCCGACGACTACGTGGCTCTCCCCGTCGCTCCGATGGAGTTGGAAGCGCGGGTGCGCGCGGTGCTACGCCGCGCTGGCACCCGCTCCAGGCAGGGCCAGCCCATCTATGATGACGGCATACTGCATGTCGACTTGCAGAACCGCACCGCGAACCTGGGTGGCGACCCGCTGGCACTGACGCCCACCGAATTTCGCCTCCTTGCACTGCTGGTCGCAAGCCCCGGGCGCCTCTTCCCTCACGGAGACCTTTTGCGGCGCGTCTGGGGTGCGGCGTATAGCGAGGATGCGCATCTGCTGCGGCTGCACATCGCCAACCTGCGCCGGAAGATCGAGAAGCCCGGCGGCCACAGCTACATTCGCACCCACCGCCAGATCGGATATGCCTTCGAGCCGGCCCCCCCCGCGGAGCACGCGGCCGAATCCCGCGGCTAGACTCGATTTCCACGGCCCTGAATCAGCGGCTCATTGGGGCCGGATGCCGGGAGCGGAGGACGCAACGCGTCTGGAGCGACCTCGGGCCTGAGGCGCCAGGATGGATCAAGCCCAGGACCTCGCGCCCGGAGCCCGCTAGTTGCCGACCAGGCTTGACCTGGCGTGGCCGTACGGCAATCGCCGCCACTTGTTGACCGACGGCGTACCCGCGCCGGCCCTGCACCTGCCTCCGCTTACGGCCCGCACCCCGGGTCTGATTCTGTTTGCTCTCCGGCCGGAATTTGACTCAAAACTCATGATCTTGGGACCACACGTGGTCTAGGACGGCTCTGCGAAAGTCGGTTTCCGCACCAACTGAGAATCGTGGACCATTGGGGGACAAGGGATATCGGAGCAGTGGCCTCGCAAAAGCGGACTTTTGCAACGGCCACCTAGCGCGACACGTGGCATGCGGACGCCGCAGACGGTCCGACGGCCGCATCCGCCGTCAGGGCGTCCCGAACCCGCCGCCCGGGGACACGCGCAGGCGGGCTCCCACTGCGGCCACCGTGCAGGCCCACCAGGAGCATGAACGTGATCACACCCGAGAGTAGCAGCAACTCCGGCCCCACCTCCCAGCGGCTCCAGGTGAAGGCAGCGTACCCCCCCAGGGTCGCCGCCACCCACGCGGCCGCCCAGAAACGGTACGCCCCGGTCAGGTGCTCGCCCCGCACCCCGATAACCAGAGCAAGGGCGAGCAGCGGAGCCCCGACGATGAAGGCGGCGTGGCCGGGGGCGACAAGGCCGCCCGTCAATTCCGCCAATCCGAAGCCCACGGCCAGGGCGAAGGCCAAAGCGCCCGTCCACCACGGCGACGCGACGCGCCGCCACTGACCGGCGATAAAGGGAAAGGCCAGCACCAGCAACAGGTAGTCTTGGTTGTAGGCAAAGGTTGTCGTCGCCAGAGTGAGCACGGCTGCGACGGCCAGATCATCCTGCAGGGTCGTCCCGGGTCGGCGCCAGGCGGCAACGGCAAGCAGCAGCATACCCACGTCGACCACAGCCACTGCGGCAAGCGCCCCATGCCGTCCCAGCAACTCCATGGCCGCCTGCAGCACGCTGAGCGTGTCCCAGGGCTCGATCGCAGCCGCCTGCGCATGGGGCAGTGTCACCAGGAGCCAGCGCGCCACGTCCGCGGGATGCAGCAGGCAGAGAGCGGACAAGGCGACCAGCCCGGCCGTGAGGCCGGCCAGAGGGCGGTAATGGCGGCGGCCCACCGCCTGATAGACGAAGTAAAAGCCGAATCCCAACAGCAGGTGCACGTCGACGGCGGCCAGCGACGCAGCGAGACCGCCCAGGACGGGCCGGCCCCGCGCAAGGCAGCACCACCCAACGGCGACGGCAGTCACCACCAGCACATCCGTCTGGCCAAGCCACAGGGTGATATCGAAGGGCTGAAAGGCCATCAGCAGCGCCGTGCCGGCGAGCAGGACCGGGGTGGTGGGCTTGAAGCCGCCGGCGAGCAGGAGCAGATACAGGAGCAGCCCCGACGCAAAGAGGTTGCTGACCAACCAGACCATGCGGGCCGCACCGAACGGCAAGCCGGCGAGCGGTTGGAGGAATTGGGCCACGAACAGAGGGCTCAGGAAGGCGCCGGGAGCCGGGCCCGGCGGCAACGGGGCCATCCGCAGGAGCACCGACGTCCGATACGGGTCGAGACCGGCACCGACGGCCCTGCTCGCGGCCCACAACGTCCAGAAGTCACCGCCGGTGCCGATGTGGCGCCAAAGTTCGAACGCAAAACCGATGGTCAGCGCCGTGAACGCCCCCATCGGCAGCATCCGGGTCATACGGCCTCGGGGCCGCGCCTCCGCCTGTCTGTGCACCGAACCCCTCCTCGGCGCACCGCACGCCCGGCGCCGTCTGTCCATAGTGGGCATGTACCTGTGACAGGACGGTGACAGCAGCGCGGGCGCCGGCACCGCATTGGCGTCGAGTCCGCCCGGCGTTAGAATGCTGCCGCAGCCCGACGGGAGCCGGGCCAGGCCGGAAGACTCCGTGCGGAGCACGACAGTCCACCGTACCGCGGGGAGGCGGATTCGTCATCAATGCGGCCACGTCCGGACTCATGCGGCGCCGCGAGCGGAGAAGCCATCCACGCGGCCGCCACCGGAGCCGGCAGCGCGTACCGTACCGCTGGTTGTGCGCCGCACTTCTGGCGTTGGCCACTGCGGTCCTGGTCCACCGGACCCCGTGGGTGCGGCCCGCACCTCCGCCCCCCTCCCTCCCGCCGCCGCTGTCGGCCTACGCGCACCCCAACGCGGCGCTGACCACCTTCGGGACCCTGCCGGGGATCGCCCCCGGCGTGTTGGCCAGGCAACTGAGCAGCGTGGATCCGACCGAACACAACAACGACGGCTCGCCCGCCAATATCCTCTACAAGACACCGCAGGGCGCGTCGGTCATCTTCTCGGCCACTGGTCCGGGTGTCGTCGACGACATCTGGGTCGCGGGTTCACTGCGCGCGATGGGCGACATCCGCATCATCGTCGACGGCCAAACGCCGCCGGCAGTGGACATGCCGGCGACGGAATTCTTCAGCGGCACGTCTGCGCCGTTCATCACTCCCCTGGTCGGCAACAGCGACGTCTCCAGCGGCGGCAACTACTCATACGTCCCCATCGCCTTCCAGAAATCCTGCGTCATCGCCTTCACTGGCACCACCGCCTACTGGCACGTCGGTTTTCACCGACTGCCGCCCGGCGCCGCCATCCGGCCGTTCTCCCCAACGGTCGACCTCCGCGCGGCGGCGACGGTCTGGGCGGGGGCCGGCCAAGACCCACATGCGAAGTCCGGGACCCGGCTGATCACCGGCGCGGTCGACCTGCCCGCGGGCGGGAGTCGCACCCTGGCGCGCATCTCGGGATCCGGGCGCATCGACGCCCTGGACCTCACCGTGCCCGCGGCGGCGGTCCCCCCGTCGGCACCCCTCACCCGGAGCGGACTGGCCTTCACCGGATCGAGCAGTTTCACCCTGCACATCGATCCGAATAACGCCGGGGTGCGCCTGGTGCGGCGCTTCGACTACGCCCTCCCGGACCAGACGGCGCAGGTGTATGTGGATGGCGCCCTCGCCGGCCGGTTCTCCAGCCCCGGCAGCACCAATGGCCCGTACTTCTGGCGCGACGCCTCGGTCACGCTCCCAGCCAGACTGACCGCCGGGCATAGCCGGATCGAGGTGACGATCGCCAACACCGCCCCGCAACCCTTCACCGCCTTCACCTACTGGGCATATCCGCTCACGGGCCAAACCGGGGAACCGAGCGACACCCTGCAGATGACCCCTGCCTCGGAAACGGCGCACGCCTTCACGGTACAGCATGTGCTGTGGCGGCGGAGCCTCAGTTCGTCCTACGTCCCCGCGGCACTGGCGGACAGCCGCCGCATTCTCGACCAGATCATGCTGCAGGTGCACTTCGACGGTTCCGCCGCCCCGGCCGTCGACGCCCCGCTCGGACTCTTTTTCGGCAGCGGCTTCGGCGGGACGTCCGTCCGGTCGCTGATGCTCGCCGTCGATCCCGGCAGTGGCACCCTGGCCTCGTTTTGGCCGATGCCGTTCGCCCGCAGCGCGACGGTGTCCCTCGTCAACCGGGGCATGACGCCCGTGCCGGCGATCCGCTACCGCATCCGCTTCCGTCCACAGCCCTCCGACGCCGTCGCCCTGGCCGGGGGCACGGAGGGGTACTTCCACGCCACCTATAACCGCGCCGCCCCGACAACACCCGGACACGACTACGTGCTGCTGGCGGCGGCGGGCACCGGCAAGCTCGTCGGCGTCTCGCTGGCGATGTCCACACCGCCGGGGATGCCCTATGGGCTGGACAATCTGCAGGGAAACGAGCAGATCTACGTGGACGGCAACCCAACCCCCGCCTACCTGGGTACGGGTACCGAGGACTTCTTCCAGGGCGGGTGGTACTTTGAGAACGGCCCCTTCACCCTGCCCACCCACGGCAGTCCGGCCCAGTGGGTGGGTTCCCGCTACACGGCGCACATCTCCGCCTACCGGCTGTTTCTCACAGACGCCATTCCGTTTTATGATGGGATTCATGCCGGGATCCAGGTCGGTCCGGTGGGCAATCTGTCCGCGGATTACAGCAGTGTGGCCTTCTGGTACGGCCAGCCATCCGCGTCGCTGACCCAGACGGACGCCCTGCTACCCGCCGATACGGCCAGTGCCGCGGCGCATGACTACAGCATGGCGGGGGGCGGTGCGACGGGCCCGCTTACCAGCGTGTTCCAGGGGCGCCGGAACGCGACAGAGGTCACGGCGACCGGAACAGTCGCATCCAGGGCCGCCTTCACGGTCAGGGTGGCCGCCAACAACAACGGGGTGCTGCTGCGCGCACAGTTCGATCAGTGTCCGGGCCATCAGGCGGCAGCGGTCTACGTGGGAAACACGTACGTGGGATTGTGGTCGGACCCGGGGGGAAACTGCACCGAAAGGTGGAAGGATTCAAGCTTCCTGCTGCCCGCCGCCGTCACCCGCGGACAGACCAGCCTGCGGCTGCACTTGATCGCATCTCCTGGACCCGGCGCATCCCCCGGCCCACCGCTGTGGAAGGCCTTTGCCTACGACATCCTGTCCTTCACCGGCCGTCCGGGGTAGGAGAGGCCCGCGCAAGTCCTGTTTCGCCATCCTCTCCTGATCCGGCCCTCATCCCTTCGGGCCTCCGGGGGCGCGACCGGCACCTGGCGCGGGTTTGGCAGCACCCTTCCGGGTGGCCGCTGCCAAGGTCCGACCGCCGGCCCCGCTATCCCACGGCGCACCGGATCCCGCCAGCCGGCCGGCCGGAGCGACGTATGGCAGAGGTGGCCCCCGCGCCGCCCCCGCGTTATGCGGCATAATGGGTCTATAACCTCGCCGGACGGGGAGGAGCCCCGATGATCGCCCACATCTGGTCGCCGATTTTGCACGACGCCACCCTGGCCGCAGCATGGCTCGACGCCCGGGTCCCGGCGACGGTACCCCGGTGGGGAGGGGCGGCCCTCCTGGTACTCGTCGCCGCCGTCATCGGCCGCATCGGTGGCCGCGTGCTCGCCGGGCTCGTGCAGCTCGCGCTGCTCGCGGCGGCGGTGCTCGTCGCCTGGCAGATGATCCGCGTACCTGCCTCGGTCCACGCGGCGCTACCGGCCGCGTGTCTGTTGGAGGGCACCTGCGCAACCTCTGCGCCGGCGGTGCCGTCGTCCGGGACTGGGCCGTCATCCCCGTCACGGCCCGCGCCAGCGGCCGCCGGGGGCGGCACGCCCGCCGCTTCGATCGCGCTCGCCGCCGTGCGGTAGGGCGGTCCGCAGGGACGCGGCGACAGCATCGCCCGGGCGGAGGCCCGTGGCACAGGCCGTCATGTCGGCTGGGTCCGCCACCGGGTCGGCAGCGGTCGCCTGCCTTACGCCTCACCACTGCATGCACGGCGGCGGCAGCATATCACACCCCCCCGCGAAGGAGGTGACCGCCATAGCGGAGACGCATGTCGACGCCGAAGGGCAAAGACGGTTCGACGCGGTGGGGGAGGCGTTCAGTCGCCCGCGAAATGCGTTCCACGCTCGGAAGGATCTCGGAAGATCCTGGTGACAGGATATTCGTTCGCCCAAGCGCTGTACACGTGCGCCTGGAGCGGCATGAACGGCCCTGGCGGCACCGCTGGCACGCCGTCCGCGGCGGACAACCGCCGCAGGGGCAGTGACACAACGTCGCCATGGCTGCATCCGCAGAGCACCGCGTCCCCCCGTCGCCAGACCGCGGACCAGTTCCAGCGCTGCGGCCCCGCCATCCTCAGCCCATTGCGGGGTGATCCCGACCGGGATCCCCCGCGCCGGTCCAGCGGTCGGAGCCGGTCATCGCCCTCCCAGGCCCCACGCAGACCCGCGCTTGCATGCCGCACCAGAAAGGCGATCACGCGGGGCCCCGCACCCGGTAGGCGCCGTCCCACCGCCTGGTCAGAGAACGTGCCTTGCCCCCGTCCACCTCGGCTCAGGACGTGCCCACGCCCGCAGACCGCTCATACCGGCCGAGCACCGTACCGAAGAGGACCACGTACAGCAGTTGCAGCCCCGCGGCGAGGTAGAACGGCAACCCAAGGGAGCCACCCTCCATCAGCCAGCCCGCCAGGGCCGGCCCCACCGCCGAAGGCAGGCGCATCGACAGCCCGTTCAGGCTGCTGGCCAGACCCTTGCGCTCATCACGGACCAGGCCGACCCCGAAGGCCTGACGTGCGCCCGCCGAGCCCCGGTTGAACACCGAGCGGGCCACGTATAGCGCTGCCGCCCAGCCGTAGCTCGGCATCAGGGGCATCGCCGCCAGCAGGACGACGCCCAGCAACCGGACCCAGACGACGGCGCGCACCAACCCGATGCGGATCGTGAGTTCTCCGGTGGCGATCGAAGATATGCCGGTCAGGAGGAACGTCAGCCCGTAGATCGACCCGATCGCGCCGCTGCCCACGCCGTACCGCACACTGAGCCAGTACGGCAGCAGGGGGCTGAACAAGCCGATGCCCATGGCGTTGACCGCGTTGACGGCGGTCAGCAGCGCCATGGCGACGTTCTCACGGCGGCGGACCTCCCGCTCGCCGTCTTTGCCCAGCCGATCCACACCCGCCGGATCCGCCGCCGACCCCAGCTCCCTCCTCGGCGCACGGCCGCCGTCCGCCCCCGCTGCGCGTCCGCTGTGGCACACCAGAACGGCCTCCGCAGGCGGCGCCCCGGCGCGCGGCGGCAGGTCCGCCCCGTGGATGGAGGCCACCTGCAGCAGGTTGACGACCGCTACCACCATCGACAGGACGAAGAGAGGCTCATACGCCCCGGTACCGGGCAACAGGCGCGCAAACCAGGGGACGGCGGCTCCGAGCAGCGAACCCACCCCCATCCCCCAAAAGCCCAAGGCACCGTTGAAGCTGAAAGCCTGACCGCGCCGTGCCGGCTCCACGCTCTGCGCAAGCCAGGCCTGCTCCACCGGCCCGAACGGGCCCGCCACGCCGTTGGCTCCGCGGCCGTAACCGAGCAGGACCGCGACGGCGACCAGCACCCAGGAGCGCGGGTGCAACACTACAGCCAGCGCCCCCACCGCGGTCGCCGCCTGGTATCCCAGAAGGAACGGGCGCCGTCCGAAGCGGTCGCTGAGGACGCCGCTGCCCAGCATCAGGATCGTCCCCGCCAGGCCCGCGGCGGCGAGCAGCACACCGATCGTCACCGCGGACCAATCCAGTGCCCGCAGGTACAGGATGAAGTCGACGATCAGCGCACCCTGGCCGATGCTGCGCAGAAACCGAGCGGACATGAGTATGCGGGCCGTGGGATGCAGCGACCGCCAACCGGCGGGGGTATGGGGTGGCGGGAAAATGCGCTGGACCGATCCGGCCGTCTGTTCGGACGAGGGCCTTCGCCTCCAGTCGTCGCCTGCCGGGCCGCGTACCGACGAGTATACGTCCGGTGCAGGACGGCGTGGGCTCAGCCGCAGTATGGGCCGGGGCTCGCCGCGTTCGCGGCGGTCTGCTCCGGGGTGTTCCAGTCGGCGCGACGCGAAGTGGCGCGCCTCTGCCCAGGGGTATGCGGCGTCTTCGTACAACCGCCGCGCCGACGCATTGTCCGTATCCGTGCCCAACTGCATCCGGGTCGCGCCCCGGGACCGCGCCAAGTCCAGTGCGTGCTGCAGCAGCGCGGCGGCCACGCCCGGACGCCGGTGCGCACGGCGTGGGGAGAAGGCAGAAGTGGCCACAGAGGGATCGCTTGAGCCGCCACGACTGTGGCGGCCCAAAACGCATCCCCCTCCCCGAAGTCCCCTGCGCCCTTCCGGGCGGCGCCAGCGGATGCCCAACCGCATCGCCGGGGACCCGGCGAGGGGCGACGTGGCGGGCGGATTCCCTCAACGGTCCGTTTGGAACCATCCGCCCGCATGCGCGTCTCAGTGCATCCCATTGCCGCCGGACACCGCCAGCAGGTCGCCGGTCACGAAGTCGCCCAGCGGAGAAACAAAAAAGAGTACGGCGTTGGCGACATCCAGCGCGCTCCCTTGCCGCCGCAGCGGAGTGGCCCGGACGAGGGTGGCGATGGCCTCCGGTCTGGCCCCGGCGGACCGCTCCGTCTTCATCCAGGCCGGCGCGACCATGTTCACCGTGATCCCGTCCGGACCAAGACCGGCGGCCAGTTGGCGCGAAAAGCTATACATCGCACCCTTGCCGGTGCCGTACGCGCCGAAGTCGCGCCCGATATGAAACAGGGCCATGGAGGAGACGTTGACGATCCGGCCCCAGTGCCCGCGACGCATTGCCGCCACCGTGGCCTGGCAGGTGTTGTAGATCGCCCTGCAGTTCAGGTCCAGCATCAGCTGGTAGTCGTCCCAGTCGAGGTCGAGCGGCGGCGCGCACCGCTCCTCGCGGCCGGCGTTGTTGACCACGATGGTCACATCCAGGCCGAGTTCCCGCTCGCCCGCGCGCACCATGGCCTCGACCTGCGCCCGCTCCCGCACGTCGGCCGTCAGGGCCACGGCGTGCCCACCGCGCTCCCGGATGCCGGCCACCACCGCATCCGCTCGCTCAGGGTGCCGGTAGGCGTTGACGATCACCGCCGCGCCCGCCTCAGCCAACCGTTCACAGGTCGCCGCACCAAGGCCCAGGGATCCGCCGGTCACCAGCGCCGCCTTGCCGGAAAGATCAATGCCCACCATCGCGCAACCACCCCAGCGGCGCCGTTCGCGCCCCGCCCGGTTCTGTCCTGCGCCCTTTCTTCCGCCGTGTTCGCACCGATGGAACGGGGCACGGCCTGACGCGTCTCCGTGCGACACGCTGCCACGCGCGATGGTGCCCCGTCCTCCGCCCCCCGCGCCCAACCGCTGAGGCGGATTCCCTTTTCGCGCACTCTCTCAGCCATGCCGATACAGGCGGATGGTTGTAGGCCGTGAAACGCCGTCCGGTGCAGGTGGCAGCGCACCCAGTGCACATCTGCGGTCGGCTGCCGGCCCAACCGCGGCCGTCCGGCTCCTCGGGCCTCGCGGAGCGCCAGAAGTGGCTGGTATCCCACGCCGCCGCGCCCTCCACGCGCTATGCGACCGCGCGGTGCTCCTCCGGCGTACTCCCGCACCTGCCTTGGCCGATCCACGCGCACTCCGACAGACGCGCCGTAAGGTCGGTCAGCATCCGGTGCGACCCCGGTCCCCTTCCAGGTCGCGAAGGGCCCCGCGGCCCCTGACCGGCGAGGAGGCCGTCCAGCGTCCGCCCCGATACGGCGTCATCATCCCTGTTGCCCCCGGTCCGCGTACCGCTTCAGGTCCTCGGCCGTGAGGCGGCGGTCTCGCAGCACACCCAGCCGTCGTTCGTACTCATCCTCGACACGGGAAAGGTGATCCATCCAGTAGAGGACACGCTCGCTGAAGCGCACGAACAGCGTGCCACGCAACAACCGGTCGAAGCGTCGAGCCAGGGCGCCGTCCGTCGACGGGCCCGCCCCACCACCCGGCCAGCGGCGGAGGAGTTGCGACGTCAGCCCGCGGGCACCCCCAACCGCCTCCGGGTCGTCTCCCCCCTCCATGTCGCAGATTTCGCGCGCCACGTCGTCAAACGCGAGGCAGTGGAGGCGGTTCCAGAAGCGGACGTCCAGCGTCACCGCGCTCACTCTCCCACGCGTTCGTTTCGCCCGCGATATGCCAGAGCCTGTAAGCATTATGGAAGAAATATTCCAGGCTGCACCGTCCTCCCGTACTAGCGGCCGTTTAGGAGCGGTCGAGGGTGACGGGGAGCCAGAGCTTGTCGGAGAACGGGTTGACGACTGCTAGCGTGTAGCACCTGCCTTGGCTGGCTTGGGCAGCTCCGGGTGGAAACGCTGCAGATCGAGGAGCCGGAAGAGACGCTCCTGCTCGGGCTCGCGACGGGTAAGGCGGATGCTGACCGGCACGGTCCGCTTGCGGTCGCCGTCGCGGGGGAGATCGACGACGCCTTGGATCTGCGCCAGGGATTCCATCAGGGCGTCGAAGGCGGGGGCCTTGTTCGGATCGGCGCGCCGCACCTCGCGGTGCAGCAGTGCGCTGAGCAGCAGGGCAAAGACGCAGTGCGCGGCGGGGCCCTGGACCTTTTGGTCCGTCCAGTGCAGCAGCGGGCGCCAGCTGACGAAGTGCGGGTCCTTCATCTGCCGGAAGGCGTCTTCGATCTTGGCCTGACTGCGGTAGGCCGCGATGATCGCCTCTTCGCTCCAGTGCGCCTGGTCGGTGAACAGCAGCGTCTTGCCGAAGTACAGGTCGGTCATGGCCTGCAACGCGGCATCGTCCCAGCGATAGCTCAATTGCACGACGTCGGCGGCGCCGGTGGTCGCCTGGTAGCGGAGGTAGGGTCCGGGTTCTCGGCCCCGGAGGAGCCGGGCCACCAAGCGCCTGGTTCCCTCGGGCGTCGGCCTCTTGCCGCGGGGAGGCGGCGTGCCAGCCCAGCGCTGGAGCTTGGCCTGCAGCGCCTGCAAGCTGACTTCGATCCGGTCGCGTTGCCGGCGCAGCCCCTGCATCTGGCCCTCGAACAGGTGCGGGTTGAAGGTCGCCACGACCGTCCGCTCCACGCCGTAGACCTTCCGCCCGACCCGGTGGGCCAGCAGCCCCGGCCAGCGCGCGGCGACAACCTCAGCCTCCCCGTCGGGCCTTTGCGGCTCCGGCTCCCGCCATTCGCGCAGGGCGGCGCACACCCGGCGCAGCGGGGTAGAGGATGTTCAGCTTCCGGGTACCGGGGGTGGCGCCTCAAATGACTCTTCTCCCTCTCCGGTCCCGGTAGGCGGGCTCGCAAGCTCTCCTGCGCACCCTACCCCTCCCGTCGCACCACGGCCACCAGATCACCCTGACGGACGACATCGCCGGCAACCACCGGAATGGCGGTGACCTGGCCGTCGTGCGGGGCACGCACCACCGTCTCCATCTTCATAGCCTCGATCGCCACCAGGGGGTCACCCCGCCGCACGGCCGTACCGCGCGTGGTCAGACAGCGGGAAATGGTGCCGGGCATGGGACTGCCCACCTGATCCCCATCGGCCGGATCGGCCACAGGCCGCGCCGTCCCCCCCACACCGACGGAGCGGTCGACCACGGCGATCGCCCGAGCGGTGCCATTGAGCTCGAAGTGCAGAACCCGCCTGCCGTCGCTGCCGGCCTCGCCGATCGCCACCAGCCGGATCACCAGCGTCTTGCCCCGCTCGATGTCCACCTCGATCTCGTCTCCCGGACGCATCCCCGAGAAGAAGGATGCCGTATCGAGCAGTGAGGTGTCGCCGAAACGATCCGCGTGCGCCTCCAGTGCCCGGGCCGGCTCAGGATACAAAACCTCGGTCAGGGCATCCTGCATCGATGCCGGGCGCCCGGTGCGCTCCGTAATCCGCGCCCGCACCGCCTCCAGGTCGATCGGGGGCAGCAGCGCACCCGCACGCCCCTGCACCGGCCGCCGCCCGCGCAGAACCGCAGTCTGGAGGCGGGGAGGGAAGGGCCGGGGCGGCTGCCCCATCTCCCCGCCGAGGAGTTGGCGTACCGATTCTGGGAAGTCCAAGCGCGAGGCGCGCGCCAGCCCATCGGCGGTGGCGAGCGCCTCCTCGCTGAGGGCAGACGGCGGCAGGCCCTGCTGGACGAGGAACAATGCGAAGTCACCGACCGCCTTGCTGCTCGGGGTGACCTTGACGATGCGGCCAAGCAGGCGGTCGACCTCGCGGTAGGCGGCCACGACCTCCGGCCAGCGGGCGGCCAAGCCCACCGCCGCCGCCTGAGCGCGCAAATTGGTGTATTGACCGCCCGGCATCTCGCTGCTCACCGCGCCCGCCCCGCTGGACCCGGGCGGGGCTTCAAACGCCGCGTACAAGGCGCGCCGCTCGGCCCAGAACACCGCCGCCCGGTCACAGGCCCCGGGATCGAGGCCGGTGTCCCGCGGGGTCCCGCGCAGCGCCGCGACCACCCCGGTGAGGCTGGGCTGCGAGGTACCGCCGGCCATGGAGCCGACGGCGACGTCCGCGATCTCCACTCCGGCCTCGGCCGCGGCCAGGATGGTGGCGATCCCCCAGCCGGCGGTGTCGTGGGTGTGCAGGTGTACCGGCAGTCCGACCTCGGCCCGCAACGCACCGACCAGGAGGGCTGCCGCCGCGGGCCGGAGCAGGCCGGACATGTCCTTGATGCCGATCAGGTGGACGCCCAGGGAACGCAACCGGCGCGCCAAGTCGAGGTAATACTCGACGGTGTAGACGGTCTCGCCGGGGTCAACGCAGTCGCCGGTGTAGCAGATGGCCCCCTCGACGAGCCGCCCGGTGCGCAGCGCCGCCTCCAGGGCAACGCGCATCCCTTCGATCCAGTTCAGACTGTCGAAAATGCGGAAGACGTCGATGCCGCCCTCTGCCGCCTCCGCGACGAAGGCGGAGACGACGTTGTCCGGGTAGCTGGCATACCCGACAGCATTGCTGCCGCGCAGCAGCATCTGGAACAAGGTGTGGGGCAGCGCCGCCCGCAGGGCTGCAAGGCGCGCCCAGGGCGATTCGCGGAGGAAGCGCAGCGCGGTGTCGAAGGTGGCGCCGCCCCACATCTCCAGCGAGAAGACGCCACCCAGGTGCTCGGAGTCGGCAGCAGCCGCCAGCAGGTCATGTGTGCGCACGCGCGCCGCCAGCAGGGACTGGTGCGCATCACGGAAGGTCGTGTCGGTCAACTGCAGGCGGGGGTCGGTCCGCAGGCGCTCCACGACGGCCCCGGGTCCATGCTCCAGCAGCAACGGGCGGAGACCGGGCAGCGGGGCGCCACGGGAGCACGCGGCGGCGCGCCCTGGCGGACGCGCCGCCGTGCCGGCGCCACTGTTGACGGTGACGTCGCCCAGGTAGGCCA
>JAJZMB010000113.1 GCA_021803205.1 Bacillota bacterium
GGTCGCGCCGGTCGCGGCCGCCGCCCTGGCGCGATCCTCCAGGCCCGCCAGGGATTTCTCCCAGTCCGCTTCGGAGGCGAAGGGGGCGGCGGTGACCACGCCGCCGACCATCGCCGGCCGGACGCCGGACTCCTCCCAGAGTTGGTCCGCCGTGAGGCCCGGATGTGCCGCCAGGTGCGCCTCCACCTCCCGGACCCCGACCTCGATCGCCGAGTAACCGAATTCCCGGGCGAGGCGCAACCGGTCGGCAAGTCCGGGACGGTTGGGACCCCGGAACAGGGTGCCGTGAAAACACAGACGCACGGTGATGTCCTCCCAAGGTGGCAGATGCAGAGGTCGTCTCTGAAGAGACACACCAAAACACGGGCCATATAAAACAATGCCTGGCCGCGATTTCTCAGGACGCTCCCGGCCCTCGGCTTGCTCCATCCGGGTGCCTCAGGCCCTAGGTCGCGGTCGCCGCTGCCCGGCGCGCCATCCCGAAGCTTGGGGCGCCGCTTTGCAGAGTGTGCCTTCAGGGACCGTATTGTCGGGCCGCAGATCGCCTTCGCTCTGCCTTCGCTGGAGGCGGGCCCACCCCTGCCGCGCCCGAGAGGGGATCGGTCAGCAAAAGCGGGCGGCGGCGAATCCCACGGGAGCAGAATGGGGGTGGTGGCCGAGGTGGGCAGCGGTCTCAACGGGCACCGGAAAGGTCTTCTTGCGTCAGCCGCGAGGCGGACCGCTGGTACGTATCCCTTGCGGTGGAGGTGGAGCGGGATGATCCGCAGCCCGTAGCAGGCCCTGTGGTGGGGATCGACCTGGGACTTCAGTCGTTTGCGGTGCTCTCCGATGGGGAAAGGATCGAATCACCGCAGCCGTTGGCGAAGGCGCAGCGGCGGTTGCGCCACCGCCAACGGCTGCACAGTCGCAAGCAGCGGGGCTCGCGTACCCGTCGCCAGTCAGCGGCCGGGCTGGCTCGGCTGCACCGCCGCATCCGCTGTCAGCGCGCGGACTTCCTGCACCAGGCGACCACGGACCTGGCGAAAACGAAGTCGGTCATCGTGGTCGAAGACCTGTCCGGGCGCGGCATGATCCGCAACCGGCATCTTTCGCGGTCCATCGCGGATGCTGGCTGGTCGGAGTTCCGGCGGATGTTGGCGTACAAGACCCATTGGTACGGGTCCCAGTTGGTCGTTGCTCCCCGCTTCTATCCCTCAAGCAAGACGTGTTCCACCTGCGGCCAAGGCAAGGCAGAGATGCCGCTTGGGCAGCGGGTCTTCCGGTGCGCAGCGTGGGCGCGGTGCGCCAGGGGCGCAGGGCTGGGTGGGCCGCCGTGCGGGCACACTGTTGTCTCGGGGGTGCCGCAGCGTGGTGTCGCGCCGCTCGGGACCTGAGTCCCTGGCCGCCCTGGTGGAGGCCTTTCATCGACAGCCTGGTCTGAGCCGTCTGCGCACGGTGCTGGTCGCGGCGGCCCGTGCCGGTAAGCGTACTGAGGTGCGGGCGCACCTCATCGAGCGCTTGGAGGCAGATGCCGCCTGCGACCCGCGTTGCCTGTACCGGTTGTATCTCGAAGACGGTCAAGACCTGCAGGCAGCCCAGACGGCACGGTGCCTCGGAGATCCCGGATCACTGATCGAGGTTGCCGAGGCGACTGTCAGTCGATTTCGCATACTCGCGCTGCAACTCTACCTGGAGGCCGCGGACCGACTGGCCCGGCAGGGCCGCCGCCCGGCCTATGCGCGGGCCGCTGCCGTGCTCTGCCGGCTCCGGGAGGCGACGGCGGGCGACGAGGGGGCCTGGCACGTTCTGATTCGGGGCTTTGCCGTGCAGCAGCGCCGGCGGCGCGGGTTGGGACAGGAGATGATCCGCGCAGGTCTTGACCCCGCTGATCTCCCTTTCAGCGCGGCTGGACCCTGAGGGCGGGTGGGTTTGTGCATTGTTCGCATTGCCTGCTGGCGGCCCGGCGGTCGCAATGGCTGCCGGGGGGGCGACGTGAGGCGACGCGCAGCCCCGGGGTCGGGGCGCCCACCGCGGGTCGAGACACCGTGCCACAACGCCTGCCCAGGGCGCGGTGGCACGCTTCCCGTACGCGCCTCGGCCAAGAGCCACCCTCGGTGGCCGGCAGAAATGCTGGGGCCCCCGGCCCGGCGCCGCCGCACCCCACACCGCGGGCATGGCGGTGTTTGGTCCGGGGGACCGGCCTCTCGGCCAGCCGGATGGACGTAAATGGCATGCAGGGAAAAAGTTGCTTTATCCCTGTTATCCCATATACTGTCACTAACGCCTGGCCGCCGGGGAGGACTCGTATGCCGTCCGCACCGATGTTGACGCGCTGCCGCATCGACGCCCTCTGCCGATCTCTCCGCAGCTGTGACGGCCGGCTGCACGCGGTGCTGCTGCTGGGGTCCGGTATATACGCGCCAAGCCTGGCGCGTGATCTGGATCTCTTGCTGGTGTCCGCGGCGCCGCGAAGGCTGGCCTCATACGAGGGTGCCCTGTACGGCACGTTACAGGACATGCCTGCTCCCGATCTCCTGGTGCGACACAACGACGACCGCCCGGGCGCCATGCGGTTGGCGATCGCCTCAGGCAAGGTGCTCTGGCGCCGTCCAGGGGATGTCCCGCTGCTGTCGGCAGCCGCCGTGACCTCGGCGGATTTCACGGACGCCCGGCAGAGACTGGATGTCGCCGGCGCCCTGCTGTCGACGGGTGGCTGCAGATCCGGGGATTTTGCGCTCCGGTTCGCCCAGGAGGCCTTCGACACTCTGTTCCTGGCGGCCCGGGCCGCCGTGATGGCCTTCCTCGCCTCTCGCGTCCGTCGCCGCCTGCCGGCGCGCCTGCGACAGAACTTCGAACCCCTGACAGAGATCTGCCACGTGCGCTACGGTTGTGAGGGACGTCTGCCCGCGGGTGTGGAGGCGATCGCCGCGGAATTCGCTCGCTGGAACGGCCGTGCGCGCGAGCTCATCCTGGACGCGGAGAGCGCCGCGGGTGTGTCGCCAGCGCGTGCCACCACTCTGCCGGCACAGCCGGCAGAGTGGCGTGACAGGGACGGACGGGAGGTGGGGGGCCTCTGCCCCGGAGCCGTACCGGTTGTCCCGGTCTGACCGCCGTCTCCAGGACTTGCGGCGCCTCCAGAGAAGCCGCTTCCAGAGGAGGTGCCCGACGTATGGATATCGGAGTGCAACTGATCGTTTGGGGCGAGCGCAATCGCAGTGACCGCGCGGGGGTTCTGGCCGAGGTGGCCCAGGCCGGTTTCACCGCTGTCGAGATGAGTCCGCAGCCCGACCCGGACCAGGCCAGCGAGGACCTGAAGCGCAACGGCCTACGGGTGGTGGCTGGTCATGCCAACACCCGCACCCTTGAGGCCGACCTCGACAACCATTTGCGGTGGCTCCAGCGCCACGACGCCCACCTGTTGGCCTGCTCCGGCCGCGACCTGCCGACTTCGGCCCAGTACCGCGAGGTCGCGCGCCGTCTGGACGCGGCCGGTGCCCGCTGCCGCGAGCACGGGGTGACCCTCTGTTACCACAACCACGCCCATGAGATTGTCCACGACATGTTTGGCCTGGGTTACATCCTCCGCGAGACCGATCCGCAAAACGTCAAACTCAACATCGATACCTACTGGGTCGCGCGCGGTGGTCAGGATCCGGCTGGGGTGATCCGGCTCCTGGGCGACCGAGTGGGGTACCTGCACCTCAAGGACATGCTCGCCGACGGCTCCTTTGGCGAGGTGGGAGCGGGCACGCTCGACTGGCCCGCCATCCGGGCGGCGGCGGAAGGGGCCGGCGTACGGATCTGCGTCGTGGAGCAGGACCGCACGGTCCGGACGCCCTTGGAGAGCTCCACGATGAGCCGCCGCTTCCTCCGCACCCACTGGAGTGCCTGAGGGTGGAACCGAGCGCCCCGCGGCACACGTGATCCGCCGGGGTGCGCATTGGGCTATGGGCCGCCACCATGGTGGCGGCATCTGTGGCGGTCCGGCGGATCCTGCGTGGGATGGAGGCGTGCGCGTGGCGACGGCGATCATGGATCTGCGCGTGCAGGCGGATCTGGAGACGTTGCTTTGCGGTGCGGGAGACGCCCCGGTTCTGGTCTTCAAGCACAGCACCACCTGCCCGATCAGCGCCCGGGCACATGGCCAGCTTCTCGCCGCCGACGCCGCTGGGGAACTCGACGGGGTCCGGGTCGCGTGCGTGCGCGTCATGGAGGAGCGGCCGCTGTCCGCGGCCATCGCGGCGCGTTTCGGGGTGGCGCACCAGTCGCCGCAGGCCCTTGTCATCCGTGGCGGGCGCGCCGTGTGGCGTGCCAGTCACCACGCGCTCACGCGGCAGGTGCTGCACGCGGCCGTCGCGGAGCGCTGACGGCAGGACTCTGGCCCCACGGTATTCCGGCGGCCCCGGCCCCGGTGGCGGCCGCCGGTGCCGGGGCTCCGGTGCTTGCAGAGATGCGCAGCGGCGATCGGCCGCGCCGCTGGCGGTGTCGGGTCATATCTCCACCGTCTGACCGGGTTCCGGGGCCACAACCTCCACGGCGAGACCGCGGGCCGTCAGGGCCCGGCGCAACCCGTCCGGGGTGCCCTGCAGCGCCGGGAAGGTGGCGTAGTGCCCCGGGACGACCGTCCGTACCCCCAGCATCTCGCAGGCGAAGGCCGCCTGCTCCGGGTCCATGGTGTACAGGCCCCCGATGGGCAGGATCGCGACCTCCGGGCGCCAGAGTTCCCGGATGAGGCGCATGTCGCCGAAGGCGGCAGTGTCTCCCGCGTGATAGAGGCGCCGGCCGCCCTCCAGGTGGAGCACATATCCGCAGGCCTCACCGCCGTAGATGATCCGATCCCCGTCGGTGATGCCGCAACTGTGTTCGGCGCTCACCATGGTTGCGGTGACCCCTGGCGCAACCGCCAGCGAACCACCCTTGTTCATGCCGGTGGCCAGCCGCACGCCCTGCTTGGACAGCCAGGCGGCCGTTTCGAAGATCGCGACCACCCGCGCGGAGGTGCGCCTGGAGATTTCCACCGCGTCGTGGATATGGTCGAAGTGCCCATGGGTGATGAGCACGCAATCCAGATCCTCTGTGGCGCGCGCCTTCCACTCCTCGGGGCAGGCGGGGTTGTGGTCGACCCATGCGTCCAGGAGGAGGCGCCGCCCCCCGGGGGTGGCGAGCCGGAATGTCCCGTGGCCGAGCCAGGTGAGCCGGATGCGGCCTTCCTGCGCAGTGGACATGCGCGATCCCTCCAGTTGCGGGCAAGTCTGTGGGAGGGATTTGTCACAAAGACCCGCCTGCCTGCAGGACGGGGAACTTGCCGGTCGCCATTAGCCCGACGTGTCGCCCGTACCGCGGCAGCCGTCTGTCGCAGGGGGACCTTGCCGTCATGTCTCGCACAATTGCGTACAGGCGCCCGTTCGCCACGGTCTGAGAACGTCCGCACGGCTTCGGGACGGAAGCGGGCGGAAGCCATGCCAGACGGGCTCGCGGCTATGCCATGCCGCCGGAGGGCCCGAAGCGCTCGGTGCGGATCCGGTCCGCCGCGTGCCCGAGGGCCAGGAGCGCGGACGCAGCCGCTTCCACAAACCCGTGTCCCCCGCAGACGAAGATGGCTGGTTCCGCCTCGGGGCCCCAGGCCACGGACCGGAGCATCGCCAAATCGATCCGGCGGCGGAAGTCCGCCTGATCGCCCGGCTGTGCCCGCGTCAGCGCGTACCAGACGCCTACCGCCGGATCAGCCGCCAGCGCGTCGAGTTCGCGGCGATAGAGGATATCTGTCTCCGTGCGGCAGGAATAGAGCAGGCGCGCGGGCACGACCCTCCCGCCTGCCTGCCGCAGCCTCTTCCGGTGGCGCAGCATGGACATCAGTGGCACCATGCCGGAACCACCGGCCAAAAGCAGCAGCGGGCCGCCCCGCGCCGTATCCCACACGAAATAGCCGCCGATCGGGCCGCGGAGTTCCAGGGCGTCGCCGGCCCGGAGTTCGTCTGTGAGATAGGGCGAGACCTCGCCCCCCTGCACGCGCTCCACCGTCAACATGAGCCAGGGATCCGCCGGTGCCGAGGCCAGAGAATAGCTGCGCTGGGCCTGGTAGCCGTCCTCGGCGGTGAGGCGCACATCGACGCGCTGGCCGGGCAGGTGCCCGGGCCAGTCTGGCACCGACAACAGGATGCTCCTGGCCCGCGGAGTCTCGTCCCGTGCCTCTACCACCCGGGCCACACGCCAGATCAGTCGTCCCAAAATCGCTGCTCCCGCCAGGGATCTCCGTAGTTGTGGTAGCCGCGGGCCTCCCAGAAGCCGGGTTCGTCGCTGTCTGTGAGCCGCAGTCCGCGCACCCACTTCGCGCTCTTCCAGAAGTAGAGCCGGGGCACCAAGAGCCGGGCCGGCCCGCCGTGCTCTGCGTGCAGCGGCGCCCCCTCATACGCGTCGGCGATCCAGGCCCTTCCCCCGGTGACCGCCTGGCGGGGGAGGTTGGTCGTATAGCCGCCGTCGCAGAACGCCGCCAAAAACCCGGTCTCGGGGGTATCCAGCAGCAGCAGATCGAGGGATACCCCTCGCCAGTGCGTGTCGAGCTTGCTCCACCTGGTGACGCAGTGGATGTCTGTGACGATGTCCTCGTGCGGCAGCGCGGCGAACTCCCGCCAGGTCCAGCGGCGCAGGTTGCTGCCGTCTGGGCCGACCAGGCGCAGGTCCCAGTCGGCAGGCGGCGTCCGCGGTGTGGGGCCGGCCGTCAGCACGGGAAAGCCCTGCTCCAGATATTGGCCTGGCGGGATGCGACCGGCCGTATCCTCCGGTGGTCTCCGGCCGCGAAAGCCGCGCGATATCGGTCCTTCGCCCATGTCTGCCCCTCCTGCCCCCGGAATCCCTCACCGCCGGGCCGTGCGACCGGCAGCCGGTGGCGGTAGACCCACCTGTCGGCCGTCGCCGGCTGCCGGTCACGTGCGGCGATACGCATACTCGGCCCCGCGTGCATTGTCCCCCCACTGGGCCGACTCCTCCGTCGCCATACCACGTGCGCCGTCGCCGCCGGTGGCCCGAGCGCGGAGCCTGCGCGGAACGGCGGGCCGTCGCGCCGCCGGGGCGATGGTCACGTCGCCGGCCTCTTGCAAAGGGCTGCCGGGCGCTGTGATCAGGCGGCACCGAGCCAGGACCGGGCAGACATATGCGCCGATTCCCCTGCCTGCGCCGGGCGGGCGACGGCGCACGCCCGGCAGTCGGCGCACAAACCAGGGGAGGTGTACCGCGGGCAGGGCGGCTGGCGCGCGAACCGACCACGACGGGCGCCGCGCGCCGGAGGGTGGGGATGCGGCGGATTGGTGTAGGCGCCTGCACAACACCCTGCTAAGCGCTCAGATCGACCACTGTCTTCACCTGGCTCAGGCGCCGGTCGGCGGCGAAGGCGCCGGCCGCGTCTGCGAAGGGGACCACGGAGGTGATCATCGAACCGAGATCGACCAGGCGCTCGCGCACCAGGCGCAACACCTCCGGAAACACGCCGCGACTGTTGCGCGAGGCGAGGAGATCGACCTCCTTGCGCACCAGTGCCGACGGTATGAATGGTGCCGGCCGATCGGTGAGACCGACCAGCACCATGCGCCCGCCGGGCGCTACATAGTCCACGGCGCCCACAATCACGCCCGCGTCTCCGACGCAACAGATCACGACGTCGGCCAGGTCCCCCCCCGTCCAGTCGCCGACAGCGGCGGTCACGTCCGTCTCGCGCACGTGCAGCGTACGCTCGCAGCCGAGTCGCGCGGCGAGTTCGAGCCGCGACGCGACGGCATCCACGATGGCCACACGCGCCCCGTATGCGTGGGCCACCTGCGCGGCTCCCAGCCCGATGGGGCCCGCGCCGACCACCACAACGGCCATCCCCGCACCGACCGACCCCCGACGATTGGCGTGGACACCGATCGAGAGCATCTCACAGATCGCCACCTGCTCAGGAGGTAGGTTCCCCGCAGGGTGGAGCAGCTGGGCCGGCAAAACCATCCGCCGGCGCATGCCCCCGTCGGTATGGACGCCGAGCACCTGCAGGCGCGCGCAGCAGTTGTACTTGCCATGCCTGCAGGCGTAGCAGGCGCCGCATGCCAGCAGGGGCTCAACGGTGACGCGGTCGCCCTCGCGCAGTGCGCCGGTCGGGCGCAGCACCGTGGCGCAGAGCTCATGCCCGAGAACGCGCGGATATGAGAAAAACGGCTGGATGCCGTCAAAGGCGTGGAGATCCGTTCCGCAGATGCCGACCCGCTCCACCTGTAACAGAACCTCCCCCGGTGCCGGTGCGGGTTCCGGCCGGTCGTCCCAGCGGAACGTCCCGGGTTGCTGCAGAACGAGGGTGCGCAAGGCGGGCTTCCTCCCTATCGGCCGGTGTTACGCCCTGAGCCGTGTGCCCGGTCAGTTCCGGTTTGCGCAGGTGATTGCTGCAAGAGTCGGTTCCCACACCGGCCGCGAACCGTGAACCCTCGGATGGCTAGGAGATTCGCTGCGGTGGCCTCAAAGAGTAAGAGTTTGGCATTTCCCGCCTGGGCGTGGGGTCGTCGCCGGGCCCGCAGGGGGGAACCCGCCCATGGCATTCGGGCCGCCCGCCACCGAGCCCTGCGCCCTGCCACCGCCGGTCGGACCATGGCACGCGGCGCGGTCGCGCCCCGGTACAGGCCGGGGTATGGCGCGGCGGCGGACACGGCAGACCGCGCGCCGCCCAGGCTGCTGGCGGGCCTTCATCGCCGGCCTGACACTCCGCCGCACCCTGCCGCTCCTGCACGCGGCGGAGCGCTGCCGCCGGTCCGGGAAGCCCACACCCGCCTCAGTTGCCGACCAGACGGCGGAAACCGGCGCCGTCCGCCACAGGCGTCCAGACGGGATCACGCCGCGCGGTGTCACGGATACCCGGCGCCAGGTGAATCGCCTGCTCCAGGGCCGCATAAGCCGGAGCGGCCCGGCCCAGGAGGAAGAGGACCCGGGCGTGGTCGTAGTGGAGCGTCGGGTCATCGCGCTCACCCTCCAGTGCGCGCGCACACTCCCGTTCGGCCGCTGCCAGCGTGCTCTCCCGTTCCGGACCGTCCGCGACCGCCGTCGCGAGGCCGATCAGCGCGCGGCGGAGCGCGGCGCGGATCAAGGGGTGTTCTGGGTACAGCCCACAGGCGCGTTCGGCTTCGGCCACGGCGGCGCGCGCCTCCGTAGCGCCGGTCCCCGGAGGGCAGAGTGCCTCCACCCGTCCGGCCAACGCCAGGGGGTCGTCCGGGCGGCGGGCGAGCATCTGATCGAAATCCTCGATGGCTCGGCGTCGGAGTTGCGCGCCCCGGTCCGCGTCCGTGCACCGTTCGGCGAGGTGGCAGAGCACCTCGGCGCGACCGTGCAGTCGCTGAACCGCTACCGGATCGTCGTCGACCGCACGGTCATACGCGCGCAGGGCCTCCTCCCAGGCGGCCAGCGCCGCCGCGGCGTTCCCGGCGCGAGCCTGTGCCTGTGCCCACTGGGCCCGCGCCGCCGCCCGCAGGGCGCCGATCTCTTCGCGTCCGCGCACGCCAGCGGCATCCGTCGCGCCGTCGAAGTCAGTGAGGGCCTGCTGCCAGACCATGGCCGCCCGAGCGTCGCCGCCGGCGGCAAGCCGACAGGCGGCGGCCACCCGGGCGGCCGCGCGTGCCAGCATGGCCGGAACCTGACGTGGGTGTGCCCCCAGCACCGCTGTGGCAGCGGCGATCGCCAGATCGGTGTGGCGTGCGGGCTCGTCGTTCAGGCGGGCGAGGGCTGTGGCCTCCAGCGCTCGGTGCAGCAGAGCGGGCGGCCATCCGGGTCGCAGCCGGAGTACCCGGTCGCAGTCGGCGAGCGCGGCATGCCGCAGGTGCAGTTCCTCCGAGCGAAGGCCGTTGCGGCCGTGGATGCCCGCCAGGTCCGAGAGCACCTCCGCCCTGTGGAGCACAACGTCAGGGGCGTGGGGACGGAGTTCCAGCGAGCGGTCGAGATCGGAGCGGGCCGCGTCCAGCCAGGTGCGCGCCGCCGCGTCCGGCAACCCGGCGCGCATTCCCGCCCGGGCCACTGCGCGCTCGTGCAGGACATCGGCGCGGCGGGGTTGCTGTTGCAGCACCCGCGTGTATTCATCGACGGCGCCCGTCAACAGATCCGGGCGCCCGCGTCCGCCAGCGGCCGTCGCCAGGACCCACGCGAGGTTCTGCAGGACCAGTCCGTGCTCGCGCCTGGCCTCCGCGTCCTGCGGGCGCAATTCCAGGGCACGGGCGTAGGCGGCGCGGGCCTCCTCCAGCAGTTCCGCGGCGTCGCCGCGGCGTCGCTGTCCCACGGCGGCCGTGCGCAGCAGGATGCGCCCGCGCAGCACCCAGAGATCGGCGCTGCCGGGCACATGGCGCAGGCCCCACTCGGCTGTGCGCCGGGCGGCCAACACCTGTTCGGCGCCCAGCAGGTATCCGGCGAGGGTGCGCGTGACGAACGTCAACAACTGCGTGAACACATCCACGTCCGATGATCATTCGCGGGCGGCGCGTAGTTACCTGGGCGGGGGACGGCCGGACGCGCTCGGGGGACTGCCCGTGCTCCGCCCTTCCCCGCGCGGCCGCAGAGGTCCGCCCCCGCGTCCGTCGGGCGTGGTGGAGGTGCGGGCCGGAGGCGGCCGGGCCCTCAGGACCGGCCGCCTCCGCTGGCCGTGACCGTAAACGTTATACTGCCGTACTGAGGAGCGATGAGGTGACGCCAGGGCCAGGGCGCATCCAGGTGTGGAGGGAGCCCGGTCACGGCCCTCGCTCCGGCGCCGGCCGAATAGGGCGATGCAGAGTTGGGCGGTCTGCGTCCGGCCTGGGCGGAGCGCCGTCTGGAGCTGGGCGACGGGCCTGTGCTGCGGGACTTCAACGACCGCCTGGCCTGCTCTTGGGCCATGCAGACCGGTATTCTCGAGCGTCTCTACGCTCCCGGTTATGACCCAAGGGCGAGTCGGGGCACACCCAGCGCACGGCGCAACGGCCTGGCCAAGCCCGGACCCGCGCCCCTGGCCGCCGTCGAGCCGGCGCCGCGGGGCTCATTGCTGCTGCGCAGCCGCGGCCTCGTCCGCCCACGTCTCCTGCAGCGGCACCTCGTACGCGCCGGAGTGCAGCCGCACCTGCGGCGCGTGGCCGTGCTGCATGAGCAGGTCGAGCCACTGGATGGCCACCCGCAATCGTGTGCGCAGTTTGGTGTCGGTCTCGGGCGAGAGCTTCTGCACCTCCTGCCAGAAGGCTGGCGCCGTGAGGCCGGAACTCCAATGGTAGGCGGTCTCATGCGCGTCCAGCAGGGCCTGCATCATTTGCAGCCAGTTGCCCGACGTGAGGGGTTCGAGGAGCATCGCCTCCTGAAGAGCCGCGATGCCCAGGCGGCAGAACTCCGCGCCCTCCGGATCGCGCGTCTCCAGCCACGCGGCGGAGGCCGTCGCGTCGTGCCGCCGCGCGAGAACGGTGTCGTAAAAGTTGCTCGCCACCGCGAACACGGCCGCCAGGTGCGCGCAGCCCATGCCCTCGGTGGCCAGCCGGCCAATGTTGGCGTAGGACCGCGCGCGCCCGCCGCGGCCGAGGCGGCCGATGAGTTCGGCCTCGTCGAACAGGACCACCCAGCCGGTGTACCCGGCCGTCGAGACCAGGAAGTCCACCAGGCGGAAGTAGTCGCGCACATCGCGCTGGGGGGAGAACCGCTCCAGTTTCAGCGTCCCGCCGAAATTGCCGCGGTGAATGCGCTTGACCTCGGCGAGCCCCATGTCCAGTTGCGCCAGGTCGCGCAGCAGTGGCTCGACGGCTTCGGTGCTGCCGCCGTCGATCAGGTTGCGCAGGACAGCGTGGAGCTTGGGGTGCAGGTTGTCCTCCGCGAAGCGCAGCACCCGCAGCGCGACCGCACTGCCCGGGCTCAATCCCTGGACCAGCCGCTCGATGCCGGGCTGAGCTGCGCCGGGGAGATAGGTGTCAGCGATGAGCTTGGGGTATACGCGGTCCATCCGGTCAAGCGGGGTATCCCGGGTCAGCACGACGTTGCTCACCACGAAGTTGCGTTCCGCCGCCAGATGCCAGATGGTGCGCAGGGCATGCGTCTTGCCGTCGCCGTAGTTGGCCTGCAGGGCCAGGGCGCGGCTGCCCTTGGCGGCGACCGTGTCCAGCAGGTCGCCGGCCCGGGCCAGCAGGCGCGCCCGCCCGGCGGTCAGGGGCGGCTCGTTCGGCGGGAGGGGCACCCCGCTGCGCAGGTGTTCGATGAGGCGTCGTGCCGCGGCGGCCGCGGGCGGCTGCCCATCCCCGCCGGGTCGGGCAGCCGGCCCGCGGCCGCCATCGCCCGCCACCCCAGCCGCGGCCGAGGATGGTGCGCCCATCTCCGCGCCGGATCCGCCGCCCGTGCCCTCCGGCCCCGCCACGGACCACGCATCCCGCCCACATGCATCCGTTCCCTGCGGTTCGCCGCCGCTCATCGCCTGCCGCCCTCCCCTGGGTCCACGGCTCCGCCGTCCCAGTCGCGCGTGGGCGAGCCCTCCATCCCGGCCGCGGCGGCGGGGCCGGCCGTCTCCTCCGTCTCTGTCCGTTCCTCGGTGCTGGCGGCGCCCTCCGCCTCCCCGGTGGCCACATCCCGCGCCCCCGCGCTCACGCCGGCCGTGCCCTCCGGGCCCACGTCCGGGCCGGTTGCGCCCCCATCTCCGCCTGTGCCCCGGGCCCCAGGCGCTCCCGCCAACTCCAGCACCGCCAGCACGCTTCGCCGCACGGCCGAGACCGCGACGTCCCGCACTGCCCACTGTGCCCGCGCCGCGGCCAGAGCGCGCTGCCGCACCTCCGCGCCGGCCGCAGGGGCCACAGCCGCGATCAGACGCTCGGCGAGCGCGCGGCCCGCCTCGGGATCGGCGGCCCACAGCCGTTCCAGGACGATCTCGTCGGCGAAGCGGTTGATCTCGACCGTCTCGACCTCGTTCTGCAGGCGCTCCGCCAGGGCCGGATAGGACAGAAGGCCCGTCTTGAGGTTGCCCTTGTCCATCAGCGCGGGGGGGACGGCGAGCAGGAGCAGGAGTCCGGGCATCTGGCCCATATCGTCGATGAGCGCCCTCAGGCACTCGTATAGGTCGTCACGCCGTTGCTTGGTGTAATGGGGGCGGGCTGTGCCGTTCCCGTCCGCGAACGCGCTCCAGCGGCCGGGGTCGGCGGCAACCGGGGCGGAAGCGGGCCCCGCCGGCCCGCCCTCCGCCGCGGCGTCGGGTGTCGCGGGGCCAACCGCTCCGGTGATCCCGCCGCCGGCGCCCCCCGCCGCCGCACCTCCCCCCCGCCGCGGGCGCCCGTCCCCCAGCACGTCCAAGCCGTCCAGCGCGGCCACCAGGCCCGGCAGACCGGCCATCCGGATGAAGTACAAAAGGGATCGCAGCCACAGACGGGCGGTGAACCGGTCTGCGCAGCGACGCAGCCGCAGGCGGTTGCAGTCGCGCATCCCCACCCGTCCGCCACGCAGCCAGTGCTCCAGCAGCCCGCCCGCCTGCCCGCCTCTCGGTGCCGTCCCCTCATCCGGGACGCCGGCGTTGTCCCAGAGCACGCCTTCGCACCAGCGCATCAGGCCGGCGGCATAGCCGTAGTCCAGGTCCGGGTTCGCCGCCAGGCGCCGGTAGCAGGCCTCGTCCCACTTCACCCGCAACGGTCGCACTTCGTGACCGCGGGCGGCGGCCCACGCGGCCAGCGTCTCGCCGGGCCCCAACACCGGATGGGGATACCCCAGTTCGTGCAGCACTCGCTCGGCGAAACGCCGGGCCAAGTCCGCGAAGTCCAACTCCGCTGCCAGCGCCTGGTACAGGAGGTCGAACCCCCCGAGGGGCCGCACCGCCGCATCGACGTGGGCGGTGAGGAACCCCTCGTCGTTGGCCGCGGCCAGCAGGTTGCCGAGGAAATGGGTCTTTCCCGCCCCTGTGGCGCCGACCACCAGTTTGATCTTGGCGCCCCCGTCGCGCACGAACCCGTCCGGGCGTGCCAGCAGATGCCGGCGCAGGAAGGCCCCCTGCCCGGAGGGGTCGATGTGCGCCGCCCCTGGCACGCGCGGTTCCCCGAACGCCCGCACTGGCTCAGTGCCCATCCGCGCCGCCCTCCCCGGGCGTTACCTGCAGGGCCGACAGGCGCTCCCGTCCGCCGCGCGCGTTTGGCACCTCAAACCCCGCGCCGCCCCCGCGCATGTCCCCGAGTACGACGCGCCGCCGGCCCACGGTCATGCCCGCTTGGCGATAGCGGTAGAGGTCGAAGGCGAATTCGTCCCTGGTGTAGTTGTTGCGCCCGAAGGTGCCGAGTTGCAGGAGCTCCAGCACCGCGCGCAGCGGCACGTGCTTGACTCCCTTGCCCGCGCTGGCCTGTACCTCGGGCAGGAGGACGTCGTAGGCCCGCACCAGGGACTGGCCGAACTTCTCCGCGGCGAAGCTGCCGCCCATCAGTCGGTCCCGTTCGCGCTTGACCGCGCGGGCCAGGGCCTCGGGCCGCAGTGCCCACCAGGACTTCTTGCCGATGACGGCGCGCTCTTCGCGCGGCCGGATCCGCACGTCGAAGGGGAAGACCCGGTAGTCGGGGTAGGCGCCCTCCAGGGGGATGTTTTCAGCGGCGCACGCCCGCTCGAACGCCGAGGCGTACGCCGCGTCGCGCATTTGGGCTTCGGCCGACCCGGCCGCGACCCCCGTCGCGGCTTGCTCCGCCAGTTCGAAGGCCGCCACCGCCTCGCGCAGTGCCCCGAGCAGCGCGGCGGCCTCTGCCGCCTTGGCGGCCGCATCGCCCGCCCGCTGGCGCAGGAGGTGGATGTCCACAACCTCCGCAGCCTTCTGCAGTTGCTTGGCGAGGCGGCTGACCGCGGCGGCCGTGCCGGCAGCGCGCTTCGCGCCGCTGGCCACCTGGGCGTCGAAAGCTTCGAACAACTGGCGTCCCCCCACATGGAACGAGCGTGCGTCAAGGCCGCACCCGATGTGGCGTTCGACCGTGCGGGCGTCAAATCCTGTCGGCGAGCAAGCGCAGCGCGCCGGGGACGTCCAGTGTAGCCGCCGCGTGCAGCCGGCGCTGCAGGCCGTCCGGCAGGTGTCGGCCGAACTTGGGCAGATTGAGCGCGCGTTTGGGGATCAGGTCCATCAGCTGCTCCTGCAACTCGGAGGCCGGCGGGGGCTCCAGACCGTAGCGGACAAGTGTCGCGGGCAGCCCGGGCCAGGCTGCGGGGGCGACGAGCCCGCCGAAGGGAGTCACCTCCCACACCATGCCGCTCTCCAGCTGCAGCAGCAGGGCCAGGGTGTTTGCCACCCGGTCGCCGGCGAAGGCATGGAATTCGGACAGACCTGCGACCACCACAGTCGGCCGGGCGCGGGATCCGAGGCCGAGTCGCCGGTAATAGTCACGCAGGCCCGCCAGGGCCTGGCGGGCCGCCGGATCCAGATACGGATAGGACGCATCCGCGACCAGGATCGCGGCCATTTCCGCGCGCACGCGATCATGCACGCGGAAGGGCTGGGAGGTGAACACCGGCGGGTGGCCGGCCGCACCCGCTTCCACCTCGATGCGCCGCCGATCGTGGTCGACCTCGGCCACGGTCCAGACGCGGCCGGCGAAGATCAGGGGTGTTCCGGGCTGGTAGACCGGCAGGGGCGGGAGCCTGCCCAGGATGCGCGCGCCGCAGCCGACTTCGTACGCCTCCTCAGTCGTGAACGCGGCACAGAAGTCGCGCCGCAGGGCGAGGCGCTCTCCCTCGCCGCCAGCCACCAGCAGGCCGTCGCGCCGAACCAGGTGGTCGTGCGCCAGCATGTGCCCGAGCAACTCGGCCGGGACGTCGGCGGCCTCCCGCTCAGGTAGCCCGCCGCGTTCCACCGCCCTGGACAGTGCCTGCTGCCAGATGACATCGTAGCGCGGCCCGACATCCTCCGGCGGTTCCACCCACCCCCGCCGCAGGAGTTCCACCACCGCCACGGATTGTACCAACTGGGGCTCGCCCGTGGCATAGAGCTGTCCGACCCGGTCCCTGCCCGCCTCCCGCCCGCTGCGCCCGAGTCGCTGCCGGAGGCCGGCCACGCTGTGGGTGCAGTCGACGTGAACGACCAGATCGACGGCGCCCACGTCGATGCCGAGTTCCAGGGTGCTGGTGCAGACGATCGAGGCCGCTGCCGCGGCGCGCAGCGTGGACTCCGCCGCGGCGCGTTCCCGTAGGTGCAGCGATCCGTGGTGCGGCAGGTAGGCCGCTGGGTCGTCCGCCCTGCGCCCCAACGCGTAGGTCATGGCCTCGACGCGCGCCCGGCTGTTGCAGAAGATGAGCGCCTTGCGGCCTGTGGTGACGCCGAAGACGTCGGCCTCCACGTCGCCGTCGGGTATGAACCGGAGGTGCAGCCGCAGCCCCTTGCGTGGGCCCGGGCCGGCGCAGACGGCGCACGGCTCCCCGAGGAAGGCCGTCGCCGCGGCACGGTCGCCGATCGTCGCCGAGAGTCCGACCCGGCGCGGGGGGCATGTGGCGGCGTAACGGCTGATGCGACCGAGGAGCGAGTGCAGTTGGGCGCCCCGTTCGGTCCCGAGGAACGCGTGCAACTCGTCCACCACGATGAAGCGCAGGCCGCCGAAGAAGCTGCGGAGGTGGAGCGCCCGGTGGATGCACAGGGCCTCGATCGACTCGGGGGTGGTCAGAAGAATCCCGCCGGGGTTATCCTGACTGCCCCGCTTCCGGCTCCGGGACACGTCGGAGTGCCAGAGATGGGCGGCGACGCCGGCGTAGGCCCCGAGCATCTGCAGTCGCTCCCACTGGTCGTTGAGCAGGGCGCGGAGGGGGGAGACGTAGAGGACCGTGAACCCCGCCGTGGCTGCCGGCAGAGACAGGATCGGCAGAAAGGCCGCCTCGGTCTTGCCCGCTGCCGTGTCCCCGGCGATGAGCACGTTCCCGTCGGTTTGGAGGATTGCCCCGATCGCCTCGTCTTGCAGCGGCCACAGCGCGGACCAGCCGGCGTCAAAGACGGCGCGCTGCATCTGGGGTGAGAGCAGGCGCCAACTCATGGGCCGCCCTCTCCGAACATGAGGAGCAGACCTGGCCTGCCGCGCGTCATTCCAGTTCCACCTCGATGAACCGTTCCGCCGCGAGTTGCGCCTCCGCCTCGCCCAGCACGGCGGCCTTTTCCAGGTCGGGATTCTGCTGCAGTATGCTGAGCGCCTGAAGGAAGGCCCGGAGGGTCTCGCGGACGGTCAGAAAACGCTCGGCCCCCGGACGGCGGAGGAGTCGCCGCAAGAACGCGGCCGCATCCGCCTCTGAGAGGGGAGAGGGTCCATAGAGCCCCGCGTGCAGGGCGCGTACCTTGAGCAGCAGGGCCAGCAATTCGTCCGCGGACAGCGGCGGCAGGAGCAGGACGGGCTGGGTCAGGTCCCGGTGGACGGCGTCGGCGAAAGGGTTGGCCTGCAGGCGTGAGCGCAGGGCGGGGTAGCTGTGCAGGCCACGCCGCGGATCGGCGACCATCTCCGGCGGACCGGCGAGATAGAAGCCCAGGTGGGGCGCCCGGCCCTGCAGCGCGTCGTTGAGCAGGCGCAGGAGGACCTCGTAGTTGGCGGCGCGCGCCTCCGGCTGGGGGATGCGATACAGGTTCACGCCCTCGTCGCACATGATCAGCAACCCCGCATACCCGGCGTCGACCGCCAGCAGGGCCAGGAGGCGCAGATGCTCGTACCACGTGGCGTCGGTGATCGGGATGACCGCCGGCAGGCGCAGTTCGGCGCGGGCGGCCCTCGCCGTGCGGTACTCGCCGCGAACGAAGCGCAGCGCGGCCGTGATTCCCTCGTCGTCGCCGGCGAGGGCCGCTTCGTAGTACCGGCGCAGTACGGCGGCGAACACGAAGCCGCTCGGCTCGTCCTGCAGGGCCCGGAGGCGGGCGCGCAACTCGCGGTCAACGGCCGCGGCGAAGGCCGGGTTCCGGTCGAAGGCGCCTTGCGTGCCCCCCAGCCGCTCGGCCGCGGCGGCGCGCACCCGGTCGGCCCAGCGGTCGAGCAGCAGCGGGAGTGCGCCGCCTTCGGGGCGGGCCTCCGAGCCCAGGTGCGCCAGGAGTTGGCGGTAGGTGGCGAGGCCGCGATCCTCGCCGCGGAACCGCAGGTCCGGACCCAGGTCGGCGTCGGCCACCAGGTAGCCGCGCGCGAGCGCGACCTGCCGTACCAGCGTCAGGAAGAATGTCTTGCCGCTGCCGTAGTCGCCGGCGACGATCTTGAACACGCCGCCGCCGCCGCGCAGCACGTCCAGTTCGGCGAGTGCCTGACGAATCTCGCCGACGCGGCCGACGGCAAGATGCTGCAGCCCGGTGCGGGGTACCACCCCGGCCTGCAGGCTTTGCACAATGGCCTGCGCGTCGCGCGGGGCCGGATCAGCCAAGGGTCTCCTCCCCCCTGGCGACGGCGGCGCGGTACTCCGCCGACAATTGCACGGCGTTGCCTTCGACCCGTGTCGCCGGGCTTCCTGTGGCGCGAACGGCCGCGGCGTCCAGGGCGTCGAGCAGGGTGCCGGGGAGGGTCCCCCGTGTCAGGGCCAGGGCGCGCAATTCACGCAGGGACAGCGGTGCGCCGCGCAGCCGCTCCAAGAGTTCGGCGGCGCCGGGGGGCAGGGGCGAAGGCTTGGAATCGCCGAGCGCGGAGGAGAGCAATTCCCCGGCGTCCCCGGTGGCAACGGCGGGAGGCGGCCCCGACGACGCCTCTGCGGCGACAGAACCCGGTCCCCGCGGCGGCCGCGCGGCAACAACCGCCAGCTCTTCGGCCAAGACATCCGCCTCGGCCGCTGCCCGGCGGCAACGGTCGAGATCGATGGCCACAGCGGCCGGTTGGGCGATCGCCGCGGGAATCGCCGCCCGCAGGAACGCCTGCAGTCCGAGCGGCAAGGCCGCGTAATCCGCGGGCGGCGCTGCCGCCCGGCCGGCGGCGAACGCGACGGCCAGACCGACCACCTCCCAGCGGAAGCGATGCAGCGGCCTGCGGTCGCTTCCCCCGCCCATGACGGCGCACCACTCCCACCCGCGTCTGCCCGCCCAATCCCGCCCCAGGGCCATCAAGCGGTTGAGCGCGGCGTCAAGCAGTGGATCCACCGGCAGGGGCCACGCGCCCGCATCCGCCATGGGTCGCCCCCCTCGGGGCCCTGCTTCTGCCACCGGCCGGTGATTCCTTGCCCCCGAAGCGGTGGGCGCCCCGCCAGCCGTCCGGCGGGGCCGCGTCCGGGCGCAATGGGAACCTGAGTGTGCCTTGAGCGGCGTAGTCCGGTAAGAGCGCAGGGGCCAGGCGCATCCGTCGTCGCGGTGGCTCGCGCGGCCGACCCGCGGCCAATCCGTGCCCCGGAAGTATTTGCGCGGCCCCTGCTCCGATCCTCCTTGTCCCCCAGGGGTCCACGGTCGCGACCGACGCGGAGAGCGACCTGTGCATCGCTCTCCGACGGCTCCCGCATAACGAGGCCAGTCTGCCCCCAATCCCGGCGGCAGGTGCCGGGCCCCCGGATGCGAACTATCGGTCGGCATTCCCCTGCCGAACACGGCGCCGAAGGGAAGATCCCTTTGAAACTGGGCGAGGGACTGACGACGGCGGAAGGCATCCGGTTGCGTGTGGAGGGCCATCTGGTGCCGATCGTCGAACTTGACCTCGGTGCCGACCACACCGTTTACTTCGAGCACCACACGATTCTCGCCAAAGCCCCCTCCCTCGGCGTCGGGCTGATGACGGTCCGCGGGGCGCTGCGACGCATGCTGGCGGGGCTCCCGGTGCTGCTCACCCGCGCCTCGGGGCCGGGGAAGGTGTCGCTTTCGCGGGACGGGGTCGGGGAAATCATTGCCCTGGATCTGGCCCGCGAAGAGATCGACGTGCTGGAGCACCGCTTCCTCGCCGCGAGTGCGGCCCTGGAGTACAGTGCGCAGCGGGTCCGCGGCGTCAAGAACATCCTCGGTTCCGGGACCGGCTTCTTCATGGACCGCTTCCGCGGCAGCGGCCTGCTGTTGCTGCACGGTTACGGCGACGTCATCGAGATGGAACTCGGGCCCGGCGAGGCCATCGACCTCGATCCGTACGCCTGGCTGTACAAGGATGCCGGCGTCCAGATGAACACCCACCTGGTGAACGTGACCACCGGCCTCTTCGGCGGCAGCGGCTTCGTCATGACCCGTTTTACCGGGCCGGGGCGCCTGGCCTACCAGTCGCTCGATCCGCTGGTGGCCCTACAGCCGACGGGGGAGTAGCGGGAGGGATGGAGACATGCTCCACTGGGTTGCGTTTTTCGTCATCGGACTGGCCGCCGGCGCCGCACTCTGGTCCCAGGCGGGTAGGCGGAACACCGGCTTGCTCCCCGCGCTGGTCGGTGGGCTTGTGGGGGGCCTGATCGGTGGAAGGGGTTTGCTGCTGCTCCTTGGTTATCCTGCCGCCAAGTACCTCAGCCTGCTGGCCAGCCTGGTCCTGGCTGCGGTCATCGCGTGGGTGGCGCAGCGCCTGGTGCGCTGAGAACGATCGTGAGGGCGGGTGCGCGCAGCGCACGCACCCGCCCTCACGGCCACTCAGAGCGGCAGATCGACCGGCTTTTTGGTATCCAGCGCGCGGTTGACGGCCAGCGAGAGCTCGACCGCCTCTACCCCCTGGGCATAGGGGCAGCGGACGCGCCCGGGATCTTTGGCGGCGGCCGCTGCCAGGAAGTCCTTCAACATATCCGCCTCGGAGTTGTTCTGATTCGTCCAGGTGGTGCTGCCTTCGGCCGTGGTCAGTGTCACCGACCGGCGCCGCTGGTAGTGTAAGTTGCCGTCCCGGCAGAACACGTCCAGCCCTGCGGGCACGCCCTGGGCGACCTGCAGGTAGCAGGCGGAGGTGATGACCGCCACCACGCCGCTGGCGAACTCCACCGTTGCCGCGGACGCATCCTCGATGTTGCGCACGCCGTCGGGCGGGATGAGGCCCGTGATCCCCGCAGCGGATACGCGCCGAGCCGGTCCGAAGAGGTGGCGGGCCAGGTCGAAGACATGAGTCGTCTGCTCCACTGCCTGACCGCCGGAGCGCTCGCGCCGGACCCACCAGCCGCCGGGGCTGCCCCCCATCCAGTAGCCGAAGACGATGCCCGGCTGTCGCCGGACGACTTCCTGCTCCAAGCGCTCCACAATATCGAGATAGCGCTCCTGATACCCGACGGAGGTCACCAGACCCTTGTCAGCCACGCCGGCAGCGATCTGCCGGGCGTCCTCGATATCCAGATGGACGGGCTTCTCCAGCCAGAACGGCACGCCCGCCTCGATGCAGGCCTTCTCCGCCGCGCCATGGGCAAACGGCGGCAACCCCATCAGCACCGCGTCCGGCCTGGCGGACTCCAGCATCCGGCGCACGTCCGTGAAGGCCGTCCCTCCGAACTGCGCGACGCGGGCGTCCGCAGCCTCCGCCGCCACGTCGCAGAAAGCCACGATCTCGCACTCGGGCGATTCCTTGATCCGGCGGATGTGGCCGGTCATCCGCCGGCCGACACCGATGAATCCAATGCGCATCATCGCCTGCACCACCATTCCTACTCCAGAGTCACCGCGGTCCCGGCGGCCGGTGTCAGCACACCGCGTGCCGGTCAGGGCGCGCCGGCTGGATACAGCCGGCATCGGGGGCGGGGGGATGCCGTTGCCCTTCCGCCGCGCACGTCCCCTGAGCCTCCGGCAGACGCCCGAACGACCAGAGGCCAGGCGCCTCCGGACCCGCGCTTCGGCTGCCTTCGTCCGGCAGAGCGGGCTTCCTGCTGCAACGTATCACGCGTGCATGCTGCCCGCGTCCAAGAACCCGGCGCCATGCATGCAGCGCCCGGTTGCGGCTTCAGCGTTGCGGACGGTCAGGCGGCCAGCCCGGGGCGGCGCGCGCGGCGCGCCGGCCGCGCCCCGGAGGGCCCTCAGCGCACCGTGCGCCAGGGGTCGGAGGTACGCACCACATCCGTCTGCTCCGGATCGAAGGCCGACACCTCGAATACGCGCCCGCCATTAATGCCGCCGGTGAGCCGATGCTCTTTGCCCGGATAGATGGTGATGGACTCCTCGGCCTCCGGCTGTAAAAGCTCCCCGTCGCCGATCTGCAGGGAGCAGTTGGGTGAAAGGAAATGCAGGGTTTCCTTGCGCTGAACGTGGAAGTGGCGCGAGGTGGACTTCTCTTTGTCCAAATACACCAACTTCGCCGTGTACCAGGGGGTGGAGGCGATGATCATCTCGCGCCCCCACGGCTTTTCCCGTGCCTCCACATGCAGTTCGTGGATGGTCGTCTCCGGCTGAGTTACGTTCTCCGGGGTGTGTTCGAAGCGCGTCACGTCATCGGGTTGCGGCGTGCTGACTTCGAACAGCCGCACCCCCTCCCGCCCGGCGTGGATGCGGTGCATGGTCCGCGGAAAGATGCTGAGCGCCATGCCCGGCCGCAGGGGCAGACTGGGGCGGCCGAACGCCTCGACCTCGCAACTGCCCGTGGCGCAGAAGATGGACTCGTGCCGGACGCTGTGCAGGTGCCAGTGCATCTCCGTCGACGGATGCATGACGACGATCTTGGCGATGTATTCCGGTTCGACGGCGATGAACTGCTCATATCCCCACGCCTTCTCACTCCGGCGCTTGGGGATGGGCGGATAGAGCGGCTTGGGCATCCCTGCTTCCCTCCTGATTCGCTGCCGATCGGCGCCGGTGCTCAATACAGTATAATTCGCCGGGGTGGTCGTTGTGGGCAACCGTGGCTCGACCCCTCACCACTTTCGGCTACCCAGACGGGCATATCGCCCCTGCGGTACGGGCCCGGACGGCGGAACGCTGGCCACCGCGCCGCTGCCCGCTTTTATCGTACGTTGTGCCCGGTGCGCACATCTGCTGCGGTCTTGCACTCACGGCCATCGCCCCCGCGTTTGTCGGGGGGCGATGGCCGTGGGGGAGTCCCGGCCTCCGGCCTGCCCGGCCGGCGCCCGGCTGCGCCGGCGCATCCCCGCGATCGGTTCGCGGCAGGAGGTGGACCCATGCAGCAGGATGCCCCCGCCCTGGAGACCACGGGGCTCACCGCGGCATTGACGGCGTGACCTTCTCCGTCCGTCGGGGAGAGGTGTCCGGCTACCCTGGGCCAAGGGGAGCCGGCAAGTCCACCACCATTCGTCTCCTGCTCGGCATGCTCCGGCCCACCGCCGGGAGCGCCCGCGTCCTCGGCTGCCACTGCCTGCAGGACGCGGTGGAGGTCAAGCGCCGCATCGCCTACGTCCCAGGCGACGTGCAACTCCTCGACCCCGCCCTGACCGGCCTGGGCTACCTGCGGATAGTGGCCGCCGTTCGGCGCAGCCCGCTTGAGCCCTACCTCGACGTCGCCCGGCGGCCGGAACATCCGCGCCCGGACCTCGGTCAACGTCGATGGCGCCTACCAGTTCGACTTCGGGCCGGACGCCTATCATCAGGCGTTGGCGGGCAACGACCTCTCGTTGGTGGAGCACCTCATCTTCACGCACGTGCACTCCGCCCATCTCGCGCCCGGGGACCTCGGCATGCGCCAGGGGCCCTTCGCCCACGGCGTGGAGGCGCCCCTGCAGGTCTGGGGTAACGACCGCGTCCTGGCCGGCCTCGCCCGCCAGAGCGCCGAACTGGCGGCCGTGCACAAGCGGCTGCGCATCGCCCGCGACCTGCATGACACAGTGAGCCAGATCCTCTTCGGCATCCACCTCCTGCTGCCGACCGGAGGCCGTGCCCGCCCTCGGCGGGGTGGATGTACTTTCCAGGAGGCGCAGGGGGAGGTGTTCGCCCTGCTGTTGCGGTGGCGGGGAGCGCACAGCGGAATCCGGTCGGTGCCGTGCCCCTGGAGGCCGCGGGGACCGCAGCGGCTCTCCGCGGCCCAGGGGATGCCGCCGCCCCCGCCGAAGCCTCCGCGGGGGTGCCTGGGTCATGTCAGCCTCCGTTCCTCGCGCCGTCCTCCTCGCCGCCGGCGCCGGTCGCCGCCTGTGGCCGTTTTGCGCCACCCAGAGCAAGGCGTTGCTACCCGTCGGCCCTGAGCCGCTCCTTGGGCGGACGCTGCGGCAACTGGCGGCGGCCGGTTGCCCCGATGTCGTCGTGGCCTGCGGCGGGCCGCACGACCGGGCACTCCGTGCCTTCTGCGCGCTTGTGCCGGGGGTTCGCCTCACGCCGGCGCTTCCGCCCGCCGGCACGGCCGATGCCTGCCTCGCCGCTTGGGGGGAGGGAGACGGCCCTGCGCTCTGTGTGTACGGGGACACCTGGTTCCCCGAGGGTGCCCTGCGCGACCTGTGCGCGGCGCCGGAGGGGGAGGCGCGCGCCCTGCTGGCCCCTTTGGGGGCCGAGCGGCCGCAGGACTGGCTGTGCGCGGATCTGGATCCCGAGGGCCGCATTCGCGGCTTCTTGGGACACCCGCGCGGCGGCGCCTACCGCGTCGCGGGGGCCTTCCTCCTGCCCGCCGGCTTCCGGCGGTACCTGGAGGCCAACCCCGGCCTCGGCGTGCGCACGCCTGTCGGCGGCATGCCCCACGCCGAGGCCGATCTGGAGGAGAGCCTCAACCTCTTGCTCCGGGCGGGCGGGCGGGTGCGGGGCCAGGTGCCCGCGGTGGCGCCGGTGGATCTGGATAAGCCTTGGCACATCCTCGCGGCCAACGCGGCCGACGTGGCCGAACGCATGCGCTTTGCCACGGGGGTCCAGGCGGCCGCCGGAACGGTCGTCTCGCCCCGGGCGGACATCCGGGCACCGGTGGTCCTCGAGGCAGGGGCTGAGATCGGCGCCGGCGTCGTTGTGCGGGCACCGCTTTACCTCTGCGCGGGGGCGCGCATCACTGATGGTGCCATCGTCGCGGGTCCGTCGCTCCTCGGTCCCGGCGCCCGCGTCTCCGACTGTGCGCGGCTGGACCGGGCCGTCATCGGCCCACGGGCGGTCGTGGGCCACTGCGCCGAGATCACCGGGGTGGTGATGGAGGGCGCCTGCATCGTCCACTACTCCGAGATCTACGGGGTGGTCGGCCGGGGTGTGGACATCGGTGCGGCAACCGTCTGCGGCACGCTGCGCTTTGACGACGGCACCTCGCGGCAGCGGGTGGGGGGGCCCGAGGGGCGGTGGGAGACGCCGGCCGAGCACGGAGACGCCTGCTACTTCGGTGACCACTCGCGCACCGGGGTCAACGTCACGCTCCACCCGGGCCGGGCGATCGGCGCCTATGCCTGCGTGGGGCCCGCGGTGCTGGTCACCGCAGACGTCCCCGAACGCACCCTGGTCCAGGTGCGGCAGGAACTCACCGTCCGTCCCTGGGGGCCGGAGCGGTACGGCTGGTGATGGAGGCGGCCACACGGCCGGCTCCATCACCAGGGCTCCGCTCTGAGTCCGGCCCGGCCTCGGCGCCGAGCGGCCGGTGCGCCAGCGGCGCCACCTGGTACCCGGCGGCTCCCTCCTGATGGTGCACGGCCATCATCACCACGGCCACGGTCCGAAGGCGCCCGGTCCGGGTGTCCAACTGGCGGGCCTGGCACCGCCCGCCGAGCCGCCCGCCGCCAGGTGGCTCGGTGTCCTGGAGGGTGGCCAATGCGCCTTCTGGCCGGCAGGCGCGGAGGAGCGGCGGATCACGCTTGCGCGGTGCGCCTGCCCCGGTGGCGGCGCGTCCCGCGCGCCGCCCGTGCGGCCGCCGCTTTCGCAGATCGCCCGCGGGGCAGACTCTGCTACGATGGACGCGGCACGGAACAACCCCCCGGACCTCCGGGTGGGTCTCGCCCTGGAACGCACCCTGCTGGCCTGGGTCCGCACGGGCATCTCGCTCATCGCCCTGGGCGTTGTGCTGGCCAAGTTCGTCCTCTTCCTCGGCCGCCTCGGGCTGCGCGTCCACGGGGGCACAAACACCGAGCGCCTGGGCGTGGGGCTGGTGACGGCCGGCGGCCTGCTCGTCGCCCTGGCCGGGTTGCGGCACGTGCGTGCGCTGGAACGCTGGCGCCGCGGGGACCCCGATGTCCCGTCACCCGGGCTGTCGCTGGCCCTCGTCGCCGTGGTCGTGCTGGGGGCGGCCTTCGCCGTCTTCACCATCTTGCCATAGATGCGGGTTCCGGGGTTGCGGCGCCCGGCCCCGGCGGGGCCCCCGGTCGTGCAACGCCGTCGCGCATGAAGCCGGAGCGTGTCACCGGCCTACAGGCGAGGGTGGAGCCTTTGGGATTGCACTCGGTCGGCAGGCGAGCCCCCCACCCGGACCGAACGTATATCTCCGTTGGCGCCGGATCGCGCGGCGCTAGAGGCTGACGGAGCGGCCCAAACGGGCCGCCGGCGACGGGAGCGTGGAAACGTGCTTTCCTGCCTCTACTGTGAGTCGGTGGCCGGCGGTGACCTGTCCCAGGCGGTCGTTTACGCGGACGATGATGCCGTGGCGTTTCTGGATTGGCGCCAGAGAGCGCCCGGGCACGTGCTGGTGGTCCCGCGGCGGCACCTCTCCGCGGTCGAGCTGTTCACCGACGAGGCGGGGGCGAGGGTGCTGGCCATGGCGATGCGCGTCGCGACCGCCGTTCGCGTGGCGCTGGGGGCCGATGGTGTGCAGATGGGCGCCATCCTGTATCCCGGCACGGGACCGGCGCGGGTCAGCGGCCGCGTCCACCCGACCCGCGAGGTGCCGATGGAGACGGCGGAAGACAGCCACTTTCACCTCCACATCCTGCCGCGGACGCATGGTGGCGAGTTGGCGCGCATCTACCCCTATGGCGACGACGTGGCCACGCCCGAGGAGATGGAGGAGATCGCGGCACGGTTGCGGGAGGGTCTGGGCGGCGACGGGGGACAGCCGGGTCGCGCCTGTGCGCCCCGGCCCGCCTGAAACCCCGGGTGGCCGCCGCAAAGCTTTGCGAACGGAACGCCCGGGGCGGGAGGCCGGGCAGACCGGAGGGCTTTCCGTTCAGCCCCCGTTTGTGGCGCCCGCGGTCGTTAACGGGCAGTCCGCCGTTCCCTGCAGGATGACCGGCCCGGCTGTGCCGGTGGCGGTAAGCGGTGCGATGGCAAAGGTGTCGGCTGCGAACGGGCCGCTCGTTGCGGTGGTGTACAGCTGGCTCCACAGGCCCGCGGATCCGCATGGGGCCATGGCGACATACTCCTCTCCGTTCAGAGAGGCGCCAAACTGCGTGTACTGGGACCCGTAGCTGCCGGGTGTCGCCAGGTAGGCGGAGACCAGCGCCGCTGCCGGGACCGCCGAACCGCTCTGCGGCCCGTTGTGGATCGCCACGGCGCCGAGCGCGGGGGCGACGGCCGCCGTGGTTGGTAGGAGCGTGACACAGCAACGCGATTCGGCAGGAATGGGAGTGATGGGCGGTACCGGCAGCGGCAGGGGCGCCGCGACGAGATTGCGCTGACCGAGGGCGAAGTAGGTGGCCTGGCCGACCACTCCGTCGGCAGAGATGCCGGCGGCCGTCTGGAAGGCGATGACGGCCGTGCTCGTCAGGGTGTCATAGTACCCGTGCACGGGACCGGAGTAAAAGCCGAGCTCCTTCAGCAGGGTCTGAATAAAGGATACGTCGAAGCCGTTGCGGCCGGTGAAGATGCCCCGTCCGCCGGCGTACGTGTAGATCCAGGTGGCGTCGGCCGTGGAGGGACCGACCACGCCGTCGGCGGTGAGGCCGGTGTCGCCGTTGGCCGCCGCGTCCAACTGGAATTGGATTACGGCAGAGGCGGTCCTGGAGCCGTAGATCCCGTCGGCCGGCTTGCCGAGGATACTGCTGTAGCGAAAGAGGTTGAGGCGGTTCTGCAGGACTGTGACATCGCCGCCCTGACTGTCCTGGCTGAGGGTGCGGCTCCCATAGCCGGGCCCGCCGTAGGTCACGTGCGCGCCGACTCCCTGGCCGAAGAGGAAGTAGGTGTTGGGTCCAGCCACGCCGTCGACCGTGATGCCGAAGTAGGACTGGATGTTCTTTACGGCCTGGACGGTGGCGGCGTCGTAGATGCCGGTGGGCGTGACGGGCTGGCCCATGGGTCCCTGGGGCGGGTTCATCACCTTCAGCATGAGATTGTAAACGGTCTGCAGCACCGCGACGTCGGTCCCCTGCTCGCCGGCGGAGAGGGTGCGGCTGCCAAAGGCGACAGTCGGCGGAAAGGTCGTCTCGAACAGTGCCACCGCGGGGTCATCCCCTTCCGAGAATTTGGCCCGACCCTGTTCCGAGGGGTTGGGCTGGTACGCTCGTCCGCAGGGTACGCACCGAACCGGCCAGGGGTGACAGACGCATCCTGAGGGCGAGGCCCCCTGCCCGCGGTGTTGTAAGCCCACACCCACTCTCCCGCGCCCCGCGCGCCCTCCGAGCACCTCTTCAGCTACGCGCCGCTTTATCCGCACTCCCGGCAGAATCCCCCGCCACCAGCCGCGCGCCCCGCCTCGCGCGCACCCAGTGGATCCCTCCGCCAACTGCCGCCGAGTTGTGGGGAACGATCAGGGTCTGACCCGGAGGACGGCCGCGCCGTCGATTCGGCCCGCCTTCAGGTGCACCAGGGCCGACTCGGCCTCTGCGAGCGGGAAGCTGCGGGTCTCGATGTGCAGAGGCAGGCGCTCCGCCTGCCTCAGGAACTCGGTGGCGTCCTGCCGTGTGCTCGCCGTCACGCTGCGGATCTCCCGCTCTCCGAGCAGCAGCCGGTCGTGATCGAATTCCGGGATGGGGGACAGGTGTACCGAGGCGATGGCCACCACTCCGCCCGCATCCAACCGGCGCAGGGCTTCGATGACGGTCTGCCCGGCGGGGGTGAAGACGATCGCTCGCTCCAGGGGCCACGGCCCGTCCTCGCCGTAGTCGCCGGCCCAGACAGCCCCCAGGCGCCGTGCCAGTGTGCGGTGTCGCTCCGCCCGCGACCACACGGCCACCGCGCAGCCCCAGGAACCGAGCACCTGCAGTACCAGATGGGCCGAGGCGCCGAAACCGAAAAGGCCCACCCGTTCCCCGGGCGCCACGCCGGCACGGCGGATGGCCCGCCAGCCGATGATTCCCGCGCAGAGCAGCGGGGCGGCGGCAAGGTCGTCGTAGCGCGCCGGCAATGGGTGGACGAAGCCGGCCGGCGCCTGGGCATACTCTGCGTAGCCGCCGTCCGCGTCGTAGCCGGTAAAGCGGATTGCCGGGCAGAGATTCTCCCGGCCGGAGAGGCAGAAGTGACATGAGCCGCACGTCTGGTGCAGCCAGGCCACACCCACCCGCGCACCGGCGGCCGGGGCGAGTCCCGCCGGCACGCCGGGCCCAACGGCGGCGACGGTGCCCACGATCTGATGCCCCGGCACGATGGGCAGCGGCCGTGGCGGCAGTTCACCTTCGCAGACGTGCAGGTCGGTGTGGCAGATGCCGCAGGTCGCCACGTGCACCAGGACCAGACCCGGTCCGGGCTGAGGGACCGGCCGATCCACCGGGACGAGGACTCCGCCTCCAACCTGTCCGTGAGCGTGCAGCACCATGGCTCGCATGTGTGCCCCTCCCTTGTGTGGCTCAGTCGCCGGGGGTGTCTGACCGACGCACTGGCCGGCGCCGGGTCGGAGAACCCTTCGCCGGCGTTCCGCCGGCCAGGGAGATCCGACCGGGGTCTGGCGCGACTTTCCTCCTCATCGGGACCCATTCAGTGAGTCCGTTGGGCATCAAGGGGTTGCGCGGCGAGAGGCTGGCCGGTTGGGTAACGGGCCAGCCTGGCAAGAACCAATGGACGGAACGCCGCGGAAGACTGGGTGCGCACGATCCGGAAATTGCCGCCAGCCGGCTGGCGGCGTTCGGCAGCTTCAACTCGCCCCTCCCTTCTCGCCGTTGGTCCCACCCAGGCCGGGAGCCTTCCCGGCACGCCCTCCGTGTACCCGGGGTTGTCAGAAACAGCCATATCCAACGCCGAGGCGCCGCCGGTGCCATCGATTCGGATTGCCTGGCGCGCCATGACGCAGGAAACTCCACAATATCCAACGAACATACCAATGGGCCGACGTCCCAACGGGCGAGTACGGGACGACCAGCTCCGGCGGCACGGTCAGCCCCTCGGTCCGACAGCGTTCGGTAGGAAGGTTGTGTGATCGTCATGGACGAAACGGCTTCGCTCACGCGCCGATCCAAATTCAGGCTTTTGGGTGCCGCGGCGGTTCTGGCCGCGGGCAGCTTGATGCTGTCCGCCTGCGGCAGCAGCACCAGCAGCAGCACGTCGAGCTCGCCCGCCGTCAGCAGTGCCAGCTCGAGCGTGACCCCGGCTGTGAGCAGCTCGTCCTCAGCGCAGACATCGTCCTCCAGCACCAGCAAGAAGGCCTCCAAGAAGAAGTCTTCTAAGAAGAAGGCCTCCAAGAAGAAGTCTTCTTCCGGCGCCGCCGGAACGGCGAGTTCCAGCAGCTCAGCCGCTGGCTGAGCGCTGCGGCGCTTTGGAGGTGTCGGGCCGCCGCGCGCCGCCACAGGGCGGCATACGGCCTCCCGGCCCTTGTTTCCATTGCTGCGAACGCTGCATCCGCTTGCGGGCTCCGATCGACAGGAGTGCGTCCTCGTGGCCTTGGCCCACAGCCCGAGCCGCATGGCCCGGGCCAAGGGGTCGCATTGGTGGCGTTCGCCGGTCATTACCCTCGGCCGCCGGGCGCGCAGGGGTCGGGTTTTGCGCCCGGCCCCTGCGTTGCGTCCCGCCGTGTGCACACCGATCCCAGGTGGCCGGGGCGAAAATCCGCCGCCGTGCCGCCGCAGCTGCAACGCCTCCTGTCCGCCAACGCTGCACGGTGGGCGGCTGGCCTGGCGGCGGACCTGTGCGGCACCCTCGGGCTCCGGCCCCCGGTCCCGCAACGGTTCCCCAAATGGGGCCAGCGGCAGAGGCGCGCTTTGCCGGGGCCAGCTAACGCTTTTCGTTTCCCCAGAGCCTCCCGCCGCCCATCGCCTGGCGCCAGGCGTCGCGCCAGCGGTGCACGTCCACGGCCCCGATCACCGGCATGTTCTGGCGCCCCTCCTTGGGCGGAAGTGCCGGGAACGGCTTGTGGGGCTCCGTCTGATACCAGTAGGCCACCGATGACAGATCGAGGGTTAGGCAGTTGGCGTGCCCGTGCTCGATGCTGCCCCGCAGTGATTTCTGGAAAAGGATCGGGTCCTCCAGGAAGAAGCGGTAGCAGTGGACCCGGCCCAGCCAGGCCAGGCTCTTGGGTACCCGCGCGTAACCGAAGTACGGATGTGCATACAGTTCGTTCGGGCTCCACGACGCGTTGAAAAAGTCCTCAGTGCCGGTGCCGTGCAGCGACCCCGGCCACTGCTCACCGTCGATCAACCACATGTCGTCCCCTTCGCCGTACCAGATCGGCCCTGGGCTGTCGCAGTAGTACTGCACCCCCACCACGTGTCCGCGGCCCTCCACGTCCAGAAACAGGTGGTTACCGGCGTCCGACGGGTTCTTGCCCTCGGGTCCGAGCACGCGCCACTCGTTCTCGCGCCCGCCCGGGTCGTTCTCGCCGGCGTCGGTGATCTCGCGATGCCACCAGGCGTGGAAGCGCCCAGCGCCTGCCGGTGCGGTGGCGTGCTCCTCGTAGTCGACGTAGTAGTAGAAGGCGTCGATCCGACGGTCGGACTGGTTGTCCACGGTGATCCGCGCCCCGTTGGCGAAGGGCATCGGGAGATAACAGTTGAGGGCGTTGCCGTCCTTGGGCGCCGCCGCGATCGGCAACGCGGCGAAGTTGTATTTCTCTCCCCAGCCCTGGCCGAAGAAGTCGCCGAGCGGCGACTCCACGCTGGGCGATTCCTCGCCGTCCCAGTACATGCGCAGTACGGCGTTGCGCCGTATCAGCGGGTCCGCGCAGGCGATCGTGCACCAGATGTGACGGATGATCCCCGCCCCGGGGATATCTGCCAGCACGGCCGTCTCGCCCGCCGGGATCTGGATGCGGTCGGCGTTGCCTCCGCCGCGATCGAAACTGGAGGCGCGCCGCGTTCGGCCATCCCGGAGGTCGTACAGCCGGGAGAGCGGTCCGTTGCCTTGCATGTCCAACACCTCGCCGACCATGGTTCGCGCGGCGGGGCCCGAACCCTGGGTGGATTGGGATGGGGCCGCCGGCCCGCAGAGGTGTGTCGCCAGGAACGGTTCCTTGCGCCGCGGCCGTCGGGCGGCGCGGAGACTGCGGTGGTGGTACCATGGTGCCAGATCAGGAGGGCCGCAAATACCGCCTCGTGGAGGCCGGGGCTGGTGTCGCGGCCAACCGGGCCGACGGATGCCGGGTGCCGTCTCGGAGGTCGGGGGGCGCAACGCGGCCGTCGGGGTTATGCCGCCGCCGTCAGGCGGACCGGTTGGGGAGGGAACGGTGCGCCTTGATCATGTTGGGGGGCGGCGGCGGCATCGGCATGGGGGGCATGGGTCCGCTCCTTCTCCTCGGCCTGGCGGTGGCTGCGGCCTTCCTGGTGGTGCTGGCGTTGCGGGCGGCGGGGGCGGCGATCCTGCAGGCCGTGCGCCGGAGCCGCACAGAGGGAAGGGGTGCGAGGCGGGGCGGCGGCTGAGGGTGTGCCGCGGCGGGCTCTCCCCGCTGCGGGGGCGGGAACCGGTTTCCCGGACCCGTCCCCGCAGTCGCCGCTTCACGGTGCGTCGCTTCAGGAACCGGGCTGCAGCGGACCGCCGACCGGGGGTTCCGGTCCGACGGGCGCAGGTACCGGTCCGGCCGACGGGATCGGGCATTGGGGCGGATAGAGCGATGACGGCGGACAGGAGAACGGCGGCGACGGGGCCACCACGCACGGAGCCGGGACGCAGAAGCCGTAGGTCGGCACAAGCAGCTTGACCGTGGCGACGGATTCGATCAGCAGGCAGATGTTCACCACCGCGCAGACCTCACCGCTGATGATCACCGCGGGGCCCACGCCTGTGGCCGGCGCCTCGCAGGTGATGCTGACCCCGGTCGGCGCGCACAGGGTCACAGTCTTGAAGAACGAGAACTCTCCGGAAAACGTGCAGATCGTCGTGCCGGACGCAGTGATCGTGAAGGACAGGACCACCGTCACCAGAAGTGTCGCATTGGCGAATCCGCCGGAGTTCGGGATCGGCGTGATGCTCTGCGTGCTGCAGGTGACCGAGGTCACCGAGCCGGTCGCCACGCTCCCCGTCGGCACAGTGCCGCACGCCGCTGGAATCGCGAAGCAGAGTCCGTCGCGTGTCTCCGTTTGAAAACAGAAGTCGTAGACCTTGGTCACCGAGAGACAATCGATCTCGGTGGGCGCCGGACAGCCCCCGTCGCCGCAGAAGCCGGGAGCCACCACCTCGGCCATTGCGCACCCCTCCCGGCGGGGACTCGTCCCCCGCTCTTGGTGCCAACGTATGCGGTGACTCTCTGGGTGGTGCTTGCCCGACACCGGCACGCGCGGTGCGGGGTGGGCGGGCATGGTGCGGGTATGACAGAATACGCACTGAGACTGTGGTCGGTCCCGACCGGCCGCCGGGGGTGGGCAGATGGTGACGGTGGGTATGCACTACGACGTTCTTCCCGGTCGGGAGGAGCGTTTCGAGGGTGCCGTGCGGGACATCGTGGCCCAGTTGCAAAGTGCCGCCGGACATACCTGGACGCGGCTCTACCGCGATGTGGAGCGGCCGGGCTCCTACCTCATCTATTCAGAGTGGGCTGACCGTGAGGCGTTCATGGAATTCATCCGCTCGCCGGCCTTCGCGGGGGTGACGCGGTGGGGTCGAGAGGAAATCCTCGCGGGCCCGCCGCGGCATCACATCCTCACCGCCGAGTGACGCCACTGCTTTTCCGGCCGGGACAGGCCTGGCGGGCGGCACCGTCGGAGACGGGCCGTTGTGCAAACGGGCGCAGGCGTGATGCCGCCACCGGTCCGTGTGATGTCCTCCGGCTGGACCCAAGGGTAGTGCCGGGCGATCCCGGTAGGCGCGCGAGCAGGATGGCCTGCTGCCGACCGGGTGGTTATTGCGCAGGCTCGGTTGGGCATGCCAGCGCAGGCCTACCGCCTCGCGGACGCCAGCCGCACGGGTAAGGTCTGGCTGGTCATGGGAGCCTGAGCGGGCACCGTCGGCGACGCGCTCGGACACCGTTGCCTACTTGCCGTGCCCCAGGCGTTTCGCCGAGGCACGGCGTCTGGACGGAGAGTCGTCTCCGGTTCGTGCGCGGGCGCGTGCGTGCTTGAGCCGAGGCCCGCGCGGGGGGGTCGTCCTTGCCGAGGGAACAGCCAGTGGATGTGGAGCACTTGACCCACCCGGAGATCCGCAACCTGCGGGCGGACGCCCTGTTCCGTGGTGACACCCGGAGGGCTGCGGAACTGGCCGCCGTGCTGGCCGGGCGTGAGCGCCGTTATCATACGGGCGAAATGCTCGATATCTACGACGACTCTCTCCGGCCCCTCGGGGTCAGGGAGCGGGGACGGGTGCACCTGGAGGGCGACTGGCACCGCAGTTTCCAGTGCTGGCTGGTTTCCCCGGCCCGCCGCTCCGTGATTGTGCAGCGGCGGGCGGCGAGCAAGGCCACCTATCCCCTGGCCCTGGACACGTCCGTCGCGGGCCACTACCGGGCTGGGGAGGGCGTGGCCGACGCATGCCGGGAAACGGAGGAGGAACTCGGACTCCGGGTCGATGCCGACCGGCTGGTGCCCCTGGGCCGTTCGGTGTGCACGGCTCGCCACGGGTGCCTCATCGACCGCGAGGTGGCCGAGGTGTTTCTCTACGCGACCGATGCGGCCCCCGCCGCCCTCCGGCCGGACCCCGTGGAGGTGGCGGAGGTGTTGGAAGTGCCGCTGCAACCCCTGCTGGCGCTCTTTTGCGGCGCCGCCGCCGACGCCCCGGCCTTGACCTGCCGTCCCGGGCATGCACCTTTGGCGACGCGGATCCGCGCAGAGGAATTCACGGTCCACCTCGGCCGCTATTACCCCCGCGTGGTATTTCAGGCCCTGCGCCTGGCCGACGGTCTCCCGCCGCTGTTTCTTTAATGGTGCGTTGCGGCGGGTCGTCCGGTACGCGCATGCATGCTCGCCATACATGGTGCGCCCTTCGGCACATTGCCCGCCGGCGCCGCAGCGGCCACCGGTGTAGGTCCCCAGTGCCGACCGCGGACGTCCCCTTCACGGCGTCGCTCTCAAGCGGCGGTCGCCTGCGGCCGCCGGGCCGTCATCAGAGGCGACCACACCAAGCACCACCAGGGCGCATCCCAGGCCCACCAACAGCCAGGGCATGGCTGTGAGGCCCATGCCGCGGCTGAGGGCCCCGGCGGTGAACGGCACGACCCCCACCCCGATGGCCCCGCCGGTGGCGATCATGCCCGCCATGGCGCCTGGGCGGTCTGGATGGCGTCCAGTGGCGCAGGCGACGAGGTTAGGGTAGATGCCCGCCAGGAAGAAACCCGCCACCGCGAACGCCGCCAGAGCGGCGGCCGGGTTCGGCGCCAGGGCCAGGGAAAGCAGCGCGGCGGCGGAGGAGACCGCTTCCCAGCGCAGCAGACGCCCCGGGGACACCCGTGCCGCCAGCCCGCCATTGACCAACCGGCCCACGGTGAGCAGGGCGTAGAAGAGACCCGAGCCCATCGCACCGGCCCAGAGGCCGGCGCCGAAGCGCCCGATCAGGTAGGTGGCGGCCCAGCCCCCGACCGTCCAGCCGATGCCGTTGTACACAAAGGCCATAGCGGCAAGCGCGAGCGTCCGGAGGCCGGGGCGGACCGGGGGCGACGCGGCCCGGCCTCCGCTGTTCCGTCCCAGGCGGCCGGCGGCGGCACTGAGGCCCCAGAAGGGCAGGAGAGTCGCGGCCGCCCAGAGGGCGAAGGCCACCCGCCAGCTCAGGTGCGCCAAGAGCAAAGCGCCGACGGTCAGGGGGCCGGCGGTCGCGCCGACCGAATACACCGCGTTGATCAGGCTGAGGTCCCGGCCGCGCTGGGCGCCACCGGCGACGGCGGTGACCGCGTTGGCCTCGGTGCTGACGGCGCCGAAGGCGAAGCCGATGCCTGCCGCCCCCGCAAGCACGACTGGCCAGTCCGGCGCTGCGGCCACGGCGACGAGGCCGGCCAGGAGGAGCGCGCCATAGGCGGCGAGCAGGTTGCGGCGGCCGGTGAGGTCCGAGAGCACCGCGGCGAGGAACGCGCCGGCCGTTCGCGCCAGACCGAGGACCAAAAACAGCGTGCCCGCGGTCAAAAGGTCGACGTGGAAAGCCGCGCGTGCCGGTACAAGGGCGGGGCCGAACGAAGGGCCGATCAGACCGAGGACCAGCATCACGGCGGCCGCCCACCCGAGCACGCCCTCGTCGCGCGCCGTCCTTGGGGTAGCGGGTGGTTCCGGTCGCGGCGGATCGGTGCGATCCAAGCGTTCCTCCCGCTGCCGGCGCCTTGTTCGCGGACGGGCGTGGCAAACTGCGCCCGTCAGGCGCGGCCGCTATACGGTACCACGGCGGGGCGCCGAAACCGCGGACGCTATCGGGCATTCCGTCCGGAGCCTGTCCGCTCTCACTTCCGCCACTTCCCGTTGACGTGGCGCACTGCGGCCGGTGCCGCTAACGGTACTGCAGAGGTCGGTTCCCACATCGGACGCCAAGCACGGGCCGGGGGGCGCCAGGGCTGCGACCGCGCAACGGCCGACCCTGGCAGCGGGCGGTGCGGTGGTCGAGCAGCCGGTGTGTCCCTTCCCGTTGAGGAAGGCTCCTCCCTGAACTCAATACTGCAACCGGATCTGACGATAACTGTTCCGGGGGTGTCGGCCGTGCCTGGCTGTTCACCGACGGAGGGTGGGCAGGCGCTGGTGGAAACCGCACTCCTGCTACCGGTGCTGGTACTGCTGGCGTTCCTGGTGGTTGTGGGCGCCGAGATCCTGCGCACCCAGATCGGCATCACCGACGCGGCCAGAGCCGGCGCGGTCGCGGCCGCCGCAGCGGCGATCCGGGGCACGCCGCCGCTGGCCGCGGCCGATTCGGCCGCCGCCAGCGAAGGGATCCACCTCCTGTGCTCCGGTACAGGTGTTCCCGCCTCGTGCGTGTCCGTGACGACCGCAACCGGGGCGCAATCCGGAATCACAATGGAAGTGGTGGACGTGTACGACTCGGTGGTGCCGTGGTGGCCCTTCGGCGGCGCGATCACCGTGCACGCCGAGGCGGCGGCCGCGCTGTGACCGCCATGCGGGACGACCGTGGCCAGGCGATGGTGCTCTTTGCCCTGATGCTCATGGTCCTGTTCGGCGTCGGGGCGCTGGTGGTGGACGGGGGATACGGTTTTGTGCAACTGCGGCAGGCGCAGAACGCGGCCGATCTGGCGAGTCAGGCCGCGACCCTGCAGTTGCAGAGCAATTGCGGCGGCGTTCCCGGCCAGACCGATGCCCAACTGAGTGCCGTCATCGCGGATGTGGTCGGCGCGAACGCGCCGCGCGCTGCGGCCAACTGGCAGGGCACCTTCCTGGATCAGGGCGGGAATCCGATCGCCGGATCGCCCGCGCTGCCGAACACTGGCGCACAGGTTCCCTCCGGGGCCTGCGGGGTGCGGGTGGTGGTGTCGCCACACTGGTCGTCCATACTGGCCGAGGTTCTGGGTGTCACGGCATTGTCGGCGCAGGCGCGGGCGGCCGCGGTCATCGGCGGCACGCCGCAAGGTCCGCCGGTCGGCCACTCGGCCGGCATCGTCGCCCTGGCGCCGTCGGGGGAGCACACCATCTGGGGCGGCGGCGCGGGGCAGTTCATCATCCACGGCGACATCATGGACGACTCCGCTGGCAACTGCAGTTCACCTGGCTGCTATGCCGATACCGTGGACGACTTCGGCAGCAGTGGCACGCAGATCAGCGGTCGACTGGAGTCCGTAGCGCCTGTGGCGCTCGATCCCTGCTTCGCTCCGGCGGGGCCGACCAGCGCCGTCTGCGCGCGGCACACCTCAGGCGAGATCATCTACAGCGGCGGTATGGTGGGACAACTCCCCTACGAGCCCGATCCCCTCGCCTACGTTCCCGTGCCGACCGCGGCGGACACCGCCTGTCCAGGCCGGGCCATCCAGACGTTCACATCCTCTCCCGGCGCGAACTTCTCTCCCGGGGTCTACAATTATCCGGTGTACGTCACGACCGCGGCGACCTTCAGCGACTGCGGCGGCGCTCCCGGCATCTACATCTTCAATGACGGTCTGCAGATCTGTCCCGGTGCCGGCGAGACCGTGACAGGCAGCGACATCATGCTGTACAACGATGCGGCTCCGCCGGGTGGCGGTCCGGGTCCCGGCGGGAGCGGTCCCTGCGGCTCCGAGGCCAAGGGCGCGGGTCCCGGATCGGGGCCGGACGGCATCTACATCGGGGGGCAAGGGGCGGTGACCCTCAGCGGAGCGGCCGCCGGACTGTTTGCCCACATGCTGCTCTGCCAGGATCGAACCGTTGCCACCAACATCGGGCTGGACAACCACTCCTCCGATGGCGCGAGCATCAACCTGACGGGGGCGATCTACGACAATTCGGAGTCCGGCGGTACCGGCGGTGTCATGGTCAGCGGTGGCGGCAGCGGCGGGGGCGAGATCTCCGTCGACGGCATCGTGGTCGTCGACCGCTTCGCCACGGCAGGTAAGGCCAATGTCACGATCACCTACAGCGCCAGCCAGGTGCCGGGAGCGGGTGCAGTGCTTGTGCAGTAGGGGGCCCTTGGGCAGAGGCCGCCCGGCGTCCGCCCGCGCCGGTGGGGGGGTGCCGAAATCTGTTCGGCCTGGCGCGGGCGGTATCCGCCGACGCCGTCCGCGGGCAAGTCCGGCAGACGAGACCGGCCAGGCGGCCGTCGAGTTCGCCGTGGTCGCACCCGTGCTGGTCTTCCTGCTCCTTGGCCTGATCGCGGCTGGTTGGCTGCTGTTCGAGTACGAGGCGGTGGCAGACGCCGCGCGCTCCGGCGTCCGCGAGGCGATTGTGGAGACGGTGCTGGTTGGGCCCGGAGGCTGCGAGTCCGGCTTGCCGCAGTCCATCGAACAGGCGGTGCAGATGGGTGCCACAATTGTCCCGGTCGATCCCGCGCCCCTCTGCCAGGCCTCCGGCGATCCCTCCGAACTGGTGCAGTCCACCGGAGCGGCCAGGGACGCGACGGTGACGGTGCTCGGAACCCCGAGCCTCAATCCGGCCGACATGTCCGAGGTGACCGTGACCGTCACCCTGCCGGTCACGCCCCTGCCGCCATTGCGCGCGATGACCTTTGACCTGTCGGCCAGCAGCACGCTGCCTGCCTCCTGAGCCTCGGGAGCACTGCGGCGGCATCGCCCAGCCACCCGCCGCCGAGCCTGCGCCACCCCGCGCCGGCCGATGCGTTTGCCGCCGGCCGTCAGGCCGTGTATGTTCCAAGGGGCGGCCCCCCGCGGATCGGCGGGACCCCGGGGGACAGCGCCGGCAGGACGCCCGCGCGCCCCGCGGCGCGGCCCGGCGGCCACGTGGCGGCGGGAGGTGGCTGGTGGCACGCAAGGACGAACGGGTGCGCTGGAGTGCTCTACCCCTGTGGCGCTGGATGGCGGCGCCGTTACTGGCTGTTGCGGCGCTGCTATTCCCTGCGCACTGGCTGCCGCCGGAGTTGCGCAATCTGAGCCGCGCCGCCCTGGTGGTCGCTGCGGGCTGGACATTCGCCACCGGCTTCGAGGGGCGTCTGCGCCGTGCCCGCTTCAGCCGCGACGGCCGGCGGGCCAGTCTGATCCGCCTCATTGTGCGCCTGCTCATCTATGCGCTGACCCTGGTCGCGGCCCTTGGCGTCCTGGGCGTGCATGCCGGTTCACTGACGGCTGGTGGCGTCGTCCTCACCGCCGTCATCGGCCTTGCCGGCCAGACACTGTTCAGCAATGTGCTGGCGGGCATGGTCCTGGTCATCTGGCGTCCCTTCGAAATCGGCGAGCATATCAGTCTCATGAGTTGGCAGATGCCGGTCATCTCCGCCACCTATCCCCATGAGACCCTTCCCTCGGCCCATCCCATGCGCGTCAGCGACATCAACCTGCTGCACACCATCTGTACCGCCGACGACGGACAGGTGATGCTCATCCCCAATTCGGTGGTGCTGCCGGCTATCGTGCGTAACCACAGCCGCTCCGGCCGCTGCAGGGTGCGTGTGCGTGGGGAGGCGGAGCGGCAGGTCGGCGTCGAGCGCCTGTGGGCGCGTCTCCGGGCCCTCGGGGCCGAGTTCGCCGCGGCCGAGCCGCACTGCTCGGGCGGCGTGGAGCCGGCGCTGGTGGATCTCACTTCTGGGGCCATCGCCTTTGTTCTGGAAACCTGGGTGCCCTCGGTGCAGTACGAGGAGGAGGTGCGCTCCCGCCTGCTCCTGGCTCTGGCGCGGGCACTGGAACAACTGCGCCTGCCTGACCGGGACGCCGGAGCGGCGGGTACGGGCTGAGGGCGCGCCTTCTCCTCCGGCGGCCGCAGACGAGGCGGCAGGCGCCGCCGGGCCGGCGGCCTTATCCCCGTGTCGTGCATCGCGTCGGCCGGTTGCTGTGCCGGTGCGGGCAGGAGACGGAGCGCGGGGACAGCCGTCCGCGGAGCACCCCGCAACGTTGCACTGCCTCGACATCCAGCCGCCCGGCTCAGAGACGCCCTGCACCTTCTCCAGGACCGCGTTTACGGATTGATCGCTCTCTCCGGGCCGCAGTCCGCTTGTGCGCGTATCCTCCGCTGCCCAGATACACGTGGACGTCGAGGGCCAAGCATGCGGGTGGGCACGGGCCCGGCAAAGTCGCTCCCGCCGCCGGAGTTCTGCCGGCAAGGAAAAATTCTGGCTCCAGGGTACCCACGGACAACGGGCCCGACACTGCTGCCCGCGGTACCTCGCCCGGACCCGCGGGAAACGCGCTGCGCGCGGAGAATGGCCGCGGTGCGGAACCGATCCCTCCCGACGGGGGGCCGTGCGCAATTGACGCCGCGTCTTGCGGATAGGCTTTGGTCCGGCGCCGCCGCCCAGGAACGGTGCGTGCTCGCCCACCCGTTCGTCACCGGGCTCGCCGATGGGACGCTGCCCCTGGACCGCTACCATTTCTACCTGCGCCAGGACTACGTCTTCCTTCTGGAGTACGCCCGCGTGCTGGCGCTGGCCGTCGCGGCGGCCCACGACCCGGCCGACATGGACCGTCTGGCGGGCCTCCTGCACGCCACGCTGCACGTCGAGATGGACCTCCACCGCCGCACATGCGCGGAGGCGGGAATCTTCGCCGCCGCGTTGGAGGCCGAGGAACCCGCGCCGTTTACCTTCGCCTACACGCGGCACCTGCTGGTGGTAGCTCGGTCGGAGCCGCTGGGGGTCCTCGTCGCCGCCCTGCTGCCCTGCCAGTGGGGCTACGCTGTCATCGGGCGGACGCTGGTCGCGCGCGGGCCGTCGCCGGTGGCGGCGTACGCGGCCTGGATCGCGGCCTACGCTTCGGCGGAGTATCGCGAGAACGCGCGGTACGTTTGGGAACTGACCAATCGTGTGGGTGATGTTATGGGCCCTGCGGAGCGCGGTCGCGCGGAGGCGGCCTTTCAGGCCAGCTTCCGGTACGAGCGGATGTTTTGGGACGGGTGCTGGAACGGGGAACGGTGGCCGGTGTGAGGCGGAGGCGCGCAGTGGTTGCGCCGCGCGCCGGGGGACCGCAGGCGCGGCTCCAGCCCAGGTCACTGCGGACGCGCTGCGCCCTCTGTTCCCGGCACCCGCTTCGCCGCTTGGTCCGAGGCCCACAGGCTGCACGAGGCCACCATGAAAGCCATTGGTACGGTGATCGAGGGTGTGACCATGCTCCGGGACTCAGTAAAGCGGCGCGCCGGAGACCGCGAACAGGTGCTGATCGACCGTCACAGCGCACCCCTGGAGGCCAGCGCGGCCAAGCACGAGCGCCGTATTGCCGCCATAGAGCACCGAGAGTGATGGTCTCCACGGCGGGAGGCTGCCCATGGCGTCCATATGTCCCCTATCCGTTGAAGACTGGCCGCCCCACAAGATGGAAGGTCTACTGCGTCGGTGCCGGTGGCAAGCGCCAGTGCCGCTCCTTGCGCGGCACCAGGCGAGAGGCCCCGCACTGGGTGCAGGAGCAGGAAACCCCGGCACACGCAGCGTTGAAGCCTCGATTAATTGAAGCGCACACCCCCGTTTATGGAGAAATACATTCTGCCGACCCTGGGAAGTGTTCGGCTCCGGGATCTCAGCCCGGAACTCTTGGACGACTGGCAGCGACGACTCCTCACAGAGCCGACCGGGCATGGGATCCTTCCTCCAGCGACGATCATCAAAGCCCGCACCACGTTGCGTTTAGCGCTCGTGCCTGCGGTGGTTAGGAGCCGCATCGCCAACCGCTTGGACCGCATACTAAGGCCCAGTCTCCGTTCCAAGCCCGCACAACCGCTGACTCCGGAAAAAACGCGCGTCCTCCTGGCTCACGTGGCGGCGTACTGTCTGGGCTCCTCTTCGCGCTTTGTCTGCACCTCGGCTTGCGCATTGGCGAAGCGTTTGCTCTCCGCTGGGAAGCCCTGGACCTGGAGATTGGAATCGTCACCATGCGCCGAACGGCTACCCGCTGGTCCAGTGGGGCGGAATCATCGGCCCTTGCCAGAACCGTACGGATCAAGAGCTATGACCGCGTCAATGACCGAGGCAGAAAGCATGAAACGCCAAGAAGCAGGCGGACTACAGGATACGCAGGCGTATGGGAGAGAATTGCGTGCACCTGTTGCTGGTGGAGGATGACGCAACCCTTGGGCAGGTCGTCGCGCGCGGACTTGTCGCCAATGGCTACCGCGTGCAGTGGGAGCGCGACGGGGATGCCGCCTATGATCGGGCCAGCGGCGGCGCCTATGATCTGTTGATCCTCGACGTCATGTTGCCCGGCCTGGACGGTCTGGACCTCCTGCGTGAACTGAGGGGGGTCGGGGTCCGCACACCTGCCCTGTTGCTTACGGCGCGCGGCAGCGTGGAGGACCGGGTCAACGGCCTTGACGCCGGGGCTGACGATTACCTGATCAAGCCGTTCGCCTTCGAGGAGCTACTGGCGCGGATCCGGGCGCTGCTGCGCCGCCCCCCGGCGACCTGGCGACCGGAGGTGCTCTCGGTGGGTAACCTCCGGCTGCATTCCGCCGATCACGTGGTGACCGTGGGCGGGCGGAGCGTGGATGTACCCCCGCGGGAGTTCGACCTGCTGGAATACATGGTACGCAACGCCGGCCAAACCCTGACCCGCGATCAGATCCTGGAGCGCATCTGGGGGGCGGTCGTCCCACCCCGGGCCAACGTCGCCGACGCGACGGCGTCACGGTTGCGGCGGCGACTGTCCGCCGCGGGCTGGGACGGTGCGATCGCCGCCGTGCCCGGTGTGGGATACCGGATCGTCCCGGCGGGGGGAGGGGATCGGACCTGACCGGGAGCGACATCAGCCCAACCGCGCATCTGCGCCTGATGCGGCGCATCCGCCGGCATCTGGCTTTACGGGCCTCCGCCCTGGTGATGGCGGTGCTCGCCGTGCTCTCCGCCGGTGCTTATCTCGTTGCGCGCGGTGTGCTCTACGGGCGGCTGCATGAGACCCTGGAGCGCGCGGCGCGGGCGGGGCAGTTCCGTCCCAACTCCGAGCGGGAGCCCTTCGTCGTCGTCGGCGGTCCCGGAACCCCGATTCCCCGGGGTCTGGACGCCGGAGACACCGACGGTTTCGCCCTCGCGTCGGACGCGCGGTACGGGACGCTGGCCGTCCTCCGCTGGCGGACAAGCGCGGGCGCGCTGCGGTTTCTGGCCCTGCCGGCCGTCGACGACGTGCAGGCGCTCGGCACGTTCTTGGCCATTCTTGCCGGACTGACGCTCTCCGGCGGGCTTGTGGCTTTCCCTGCCGGCTACCTGCTTGCGGGGCGGGCGCTGCGCCCACTCGATGACGCGGTGCGCGAGCGGGCCGAATTTGTGGCCCTTGCGTCGCATCGCCTGCGGACGCCGCTGTCGGTGATCCGTACCTCGGCGGAACTGGCCCTGGCCCGCCAGGGGTTGGACGCGCCTGAGGCCCTGCGGACGATTGTGCAGCAGACCGGAGAGATGGAGTCCCTGGCCGCGCGCCTCACCGCGTTGGCGCGGGCAGAGGCGCACCCGGGGGAGCATCGGCCGGTGGCCGACCTGGCCGCAGTGGTCGGGGACGTGGCCCTGGCCTTCCATCCGGCCGCCGCTCAGGCCGGGGTCGAACTGCAACTGCAGGTGGCTGGTGCGGTCCCGGTGGACGCCTCGGCAGAGGATGCGCGGGATGCCCTGGCCTCTGTTCTGGAAAACGCCATCCGCTTCAGCCCCGCCGGAAGCGCCGTGACCGTGCGCGTGGGGAAGGCCGGACGGTGGGGGACGGTGGAGGTCTGCGATCAGGGGCCGGGCATCGATCCTGCGGATCTGCCGCGTGTCACGCGGCCCTTCTATCAGGGTCGCCGGGCCCGCGGAAGCACGGGCCTCGGCCTCGCGGTCGCCCGGGCCATCGTCGACCGGCGCGACGGGCACCTGGAGATCTCCTCGCTTCCCGAACGCGGCACAAGGGTGCGCATCGCGCTTCCCGCCCCGCGCCGCGGGCGTCGCCGGGCGTGACGCACCGCCTGCGCGTGCCCGGGACTCACGCCCGCACCCTGTGGGCGGGCGTCGGACCGGCCGGCAGCAGGGAAGTGCCGCCGGCCCCGACGAATCTCTGTCGGTCGTCTGGTGACGGCGCCCACGCCAGGGATCCGAGAGGTGGGGCGGGACGGTGGATATGCGCATGGCGGGTGCGTATCACGCACCCGCCGGCCCAGGGGGGCGCGCCTATGGTGGTCGATCGCCCTTGGCCGCGTAGTGTGTCGCGGAACAAGGCATCCAGGGAGCCCCGCCTGCCGGAAGTGCCTCCGGGCCACGCCCTGCGCGAGTGGTTCGACCACGATCCCGCCAGGTTCGGGCCATCCCAAGAGCCCCGCCGGACCGCATGCGCGGTGCCCGTGGGCGGTACGACGCTGCAGTCCTCGGTGAGGGTGGCGGAGGGCCGACCGCCCGTCCTGCCCGTGGCGGCCGCCGATCCCGCCCAACATCATGCGGTGGCGCACCTGTACCTGCTTGTGGGCGGAGTGGCGGCGCCGCGCTGAACAGGGAACCCCAGCACACCGCGGAACTTCAATCGGCGATGTCCACGAGCGGCTCCTCCGGCGGTTCCAACCTCCGCTCCGCCCGCGTTGTCGCGGCGGGCTTGCTGCTGAGCAAGCCGACCGGCTATATCCGGGATGCGCTGCTGGCGGCCCGCTTCGGCACGGGTCCGGCCATGGACGCATATACCCTGGCCTATACCGCAGCCACGGCGGCGTTCGATCTGGTCGGCACGCCGTTGCAGAAGGTGCTGGTGCCCGTACTCGTCCGGGCGAGGGAGCGCCGCGGGGCGCCGGGGCTCGCCGCGACGTCGGAGTCGGTGCTGTGGGCGGCCGCCGCAGTGTCGCTCCTGATCGGCGCGCTGCTGCTCCTTTGCGCCGGACCGCTCGCGGGGGCACTGACCGGCAAAGGCGCGGCCGCGGCGCCGACCGCCGCGCTGATTCGCTGGCTGTCTCCCTTCCCCTTGGGGCTGACCCTCTCGGTGTACGCCTCCGGTTGGCTCCAGGCCGGGGAGCACTTCGCCCTACCTGCCTTTGTCGGGTTGCCCTTCGACTTCGCCGTCATCGGCTTTGTGCTCGGCGGGCACCCGCACGGGGTGCTGGCCGCCGTCTGGGGTTTGATCGTCGGTGCTTTCCTGCAATACGCACTGCAGTGGCCAGGCCTCCGCCGTTTCGGCCACCGGGTGCGCCTGCCGGCGCCAGGAGACGCCTTGCGCGATCCCGGCCTGCGTTCTACGGCGGCGATGGCGCTGCCACTTTTGATCAGCGCCGGTAGCATCCAGGCCGTCAACGTCCTGCAGCAGGCGCTCGCCTCCCGCCTCGCCGCAGGCGATTCGGCGGCCCTGCTCTACGCCTATCGCGTCCTGGACGTTCCCTCCGCCCTGTTCATCCTGCCGGTGATCACGGTGCTCGGCCCCCAACTGGCCGCCCGCTTTGCCAGCGCAAATCCGGCGGCGGCGGCGGCGGTTCTGACCGATGCCGCGTGGGCGCTCGCCGCCGGGCTGCTCCCGTCTGCACTGCTCATCGCCCTGCTCGCCTCGCCGCTGGCCGCGGCCCTCTTTGAGCACGGGGCCTTCGGGCATGCCTCCGTCCAGGCCATGGCGGCCGCTCTGGCGGGTTTCGGGGCGGCCGTCCTCACCAGCGGCATGCAGCAGTTGGTGCGATCAGCCTTTTACGCCGCGCAGGACGCGCGGACCCCGATGCTGTGGGATGTCGTGGCATTCGTGGTCACCGCCGTCTTCGACGCGCTGGCCTATCGCGTCTGGCACCAGTTCGGCCTGGCGCTCGGCTTCGCCCTCGGTCCCGCCGTCGCCTGGATCGGTCTGACCGTCTCCTTCCGGCGCCGGTACGGCAGAGTGCCTGGGGGCCGGCGGTTCCTATTGTCCCTGGCCGCAGGCGGTGGGGCGCTCGCGGCGGTGGTGCTGGGGTTGCAGGGTCGGGTGCCGGCCTTCCTCGGCCACACTCCGTGGCATGTCGGACTTGCGCAGATCCTGCTCCGGGGGGCTGGCGGCTCGGTGGCCTATGTCGCCGTGGTCCTGACCACGGGCGGTGGGCCGATGCTGGGGCATCTGATCGGAGGTGTGCGCGCGCGGGTGCGAGCCGACCCGGTGCGGCGGGGTGCATGAGACCGGCCGCCACGGCGTGGCGGCTGTCGCCGCCGGCGCGGGCCGGCGCGGCACGGTTCACTGCAGCCGCGCCGACGCGGGCACGGCCCCTGCCGGGGTGCCGGCCGGGCGTGTCCCTTCCCCTACGGCTCCACAAGGCCTTCGCGCAGGGCGTGGCGCACCAGTCCTGCCAGGTCGCGGATGCCGAGTTTGTCCATGATGTGCGCTCGGTGGGTCTCGACGGTCTTCGGGCTGAGGCCGAGGATCGCGGCGGCCTCCTTGGCGCTGTTGCCCGAGGCGAGCAGGCGCAGTACCTCGCGTTCGCGCGGGCTGAGCGGGCGTGCCCCGGGCGCGAGGATCACCGCGCGAGCGGCCGCCGGGTCCACGAAAGTCCCTCCGCCGGCTACCGCGTCGAGGGCGGCCAACAGCGTGGCCGATGGTGTCCACTTCAGCACATAGCCCGCAGCGCCGGCTTCCAGGGCGGCCCGAACGTACTCGGCGTCGCGGTGCACGCTGAGCATCAGGATACGGGCCTCCGGCCAGACCGCACGTGACGCCCGGGTGGCGGCGATGCCGCTCTGTCCCGGTAGGCCTACGTCGAAAAGCGCGACTTCCGGCCGCAACGCCAGCAGTTGCTCGACGGCCGCCAGGCCGTCGGCAACTTCCGCGACCACGCGGAAACGGCCCGTCTCCTCCAGCAGAGCGCGCAGTCCTTCGCGCACCACCGGAAGGTCTTCCGCCAACAGCAGTCGGATCATGGCGCCCCACGCCCCAGGAAGGCCCGGTCCGCGGGGACCCCCGCAGACCGGGCCTTCCTGGCGCCTCCGACATCAGCGGTGCGCGTGTCTGCCGGTGCCGGAGCTTCTACCGCCACCGGATCCGGACAGAACAGGGTGACGACCGTTCCTCCGTCAGGGGCCGGCTCCCACCGGAGCAGACCCCCGATCGCCGCCGCTCGTGCGCGCATGGCCCGCAATCCATACCCGGCGCCTTCCGCAATCCCGACAGCAGGCTGCCGCACCCCGTCGGCAGGTGCGCGCTCCCCGGGCGCGGCGGCGGAGCGGATTCCTCTGCCGTCGTCCTCCACTTGAAGCTCCCAGCCGCCCTCCGTGCGGTCCCAGCGCACCCAAACGCTGAAGCCGCCCGCGTGGCGGCGCGCGTTGGTTACCGCCTCCTGGGCGATGCGGAAGACCGCATGCTGCACGTCCTGACCCGGCGGCGGCCCGGCGTGGACCTCGACATGCACGGCCGGTGCGTCCGCCTCATCCCCGAGCCAGCGGAGGGCCGCGGCGAAGCCCAGGTCCTCGAGCACGGCGGGATGCAGGTCCGCCATGCTACGCCGCAAACCCTCCAGGACGTCTAGGGCTTCTCGTGCCAATTCCGGCCGGTCCTGCAGGGCTGCGGTCAGGCGGGCCAGCCGCTGGCAGGGATCGTCATGCAGTTCGCGGGCGATTCGCCGGCGTTCCTCGTCCTCGGCCAGCATCGCCGCCAGGGCGGCGGCCCGTTTCTGAGCCGCCAGACGGTCGAGCATGGCGTTCAGGGTGCGCGCCAGGGCGAATGCCCACGGATCGCCGTCCTCATGGGCCCGAACCCGTTCGTCCCCCTGACCGACGGCGGCCATGATGGCCACCACGCGCTCCAGAGGCCGAAGGGCCACGCGCAGGAGAAAGGCCGTGCAGGCCACCGCCAGCAGAGCCCCAGCCGCTCCGAGGCTGGCCGACAGCACCCCCGGTCCCTGGGCCCGCTCGCCCGCCCAGGCGCTGGCCCAAGTCGCCGCCAGCAGGAAGCCGGTGTTGGCGATCTGGATCTTCCAGAAGACTGGCAGCTGGCGATCCAGGCGCCCGAGCCAGGCGAAGGGGGTGGCTGCCCTGAGGCCATCGCGTGGCCGTGTGTCCAACACACCCACACCCATCCCTCCTCTCTGTCGCCGGGCAACCCGCCGGGGCCGGCGCAACCATGCGGCCGCAAGCGCGTCGCTGACCCTGCGCGCTGTCCTGCGGCCGCCGACGGCCGGGACTGGGACGCCCGCACGCGGATACGTTTCCGGGGCGCGGCGCCAGCGACGGCAGACCCGTCGTCCGGGACAGGGGCGCCCAGGGCTGTCCGGTCTCCGCTACGCTCCGCTGGCGCGCCGCCTTGAGCCTACACCGTCCGCGCATGCCGCGGTGCACCAATCCGCTGCAGCCGACCCGTCACCGGCCGCGCCCGCTGCCGATCCCGGCGGCGGCGCCCCACCCTCCCGTGCCCGGCATGCATGGTGCCGATGGACGACCCTGGTCCCCAATTGGGGAGCGCCTCCTGCCGGCCGGTGCTCCTCGCCACATCGGCGCACGGTGGGATCTACCATGGCAGGGAGACGGCCTCCACGCGGTTGCGGCCCGACCGCTTGGCGTGGTGCAGGGCGGTCTCCGCGGCGGCAAGCACCGCCTCCCAGCCCGTTTGGTCCAGCGGCCAGGCGGCGCAGCCCACGCTGACGGTGAGGGCCAGGGGGCGCCCCCCGTGCGCCACCTTGGCACGTGCGACCGCGAGGCGGGCGTGTTCGGCGACGACCATCGCCGCATCGAGCGCTGTTTCGGGCAGCAGCAGCACGAACTGTCCCCCGCCGTAGCGCGCCACGCCGTCGGTGGGGCGTGCGGCGGCGCGGATGCACGTCGCGGCGGCGCGCAGGGCCGTGTCACCGGCCGCAGGGCCGTATTGCTCGTTGATGCCGCCGAAGCGGTCGATGTCCAGCATGGCGATGGCGAAGGGTCGCCGGATGCGCCGGGCCCGTTCCAGTTCCTCGGCCGCGTGGCGGTCCAGCCAGCGCCGATTGCGCAATCCCGTCAACGCGTCGGTCTCGGCATCCTCCCGGGTGCGCCGGTGGTCCTCAGCGTTGGCCCAGGAAAGGGCGGCGTGCGCCGTGAGCGCTTCGAGGAAGCTCCGGGCCTCGGCCGCTGTGTCAGAGTGCCGGACCTGCAGGATGCCGCTGATCCGGCCGCCGCTCTGCAGCGGCTTCTCCAGGGTCCATGCCGGACGTTCAGGGCGCAGTCCGGCGGCGGCTGCTTCCCGCAGTTCACCCGTATCCTCGTCTCGCAACAGGACGCGATAGCCCCAATCTGAACCGAAACCGGTGTGCAGCGCGCGACCCAGGGCCGGCCACACGGCGCCGGGATAAGGCGCGGCTATGGCCGCGGCGGTGAATTCCGCCAGGCATTCGGCGCGGCGGTCGTATTTTGCGGCAAGGGCGGCGAGGCGCCTGGATTCGGCCCTGGCGTTCAGCAGCGCCGTGTGGCCGGTGCGCAGGGCACGGCCCATCTGCCCGATTTCGTCGTCACCCTCGGGAACTGGGCCGAGCGGGCCGTCTCCCGCAAAGGCCGCGAGCAGGGCGCGCCGGAAAACGTCGAGGCGGGACCAGGCATCGGACAGAATCCAATACGCCCGCGCGATGAGCAGGGCGGAAGCTACGCCGAGCCCAACCGCCAGCAGATCGCTGCTTGCCGTCGCACCCGTGAGGGCAAGACAGGCGGCGGTGACCAGTGTGGCGATCGCCACCGGCAGGAGGGCATCGAGCACCGCTCGGTTCAGGCTGCATCCTCCGTCCCTCGGTGGTGGCCGCGACCGTCCCGTTATGCGAGGCCACCGTTTGTTGGCCCCGGTGCTTTCCGCCCGGTGGCCGCTGCAAGAGTCCGCCCTTGCGCGGCCTCTGCTCCGCATCCCCTTGTCCCGCAAGGGCCAACGCTTCGCGGCCAGGGTAGAAACCGACTCTCGCATCTCCGTCCCGGGACCCACCCAGGCGCCTGCGGCCTCAGGTCGCTGCGGGCGCGGGGCGCCCTGCGTTCCCGGCATCCGGCCCCCAGGGGCCTTGGTAGTCCGGTTCGGTGTGGCAGTCGACGACCAGGGGACTGCCCTCGCCAAGGCTGGGGGACGCGGTTCCCTGATCAGCCCCTCCCTCCATACATCGTGGAGTGTGTGGGTTGTCCATCAGCCCCATTTGGTCCGGCGTCGTGTGGCCCGGCAGCCCGGAGTGGAATATTCAGCTGTGGCACGCAGTCGGCGTGGCCGTCGAGGTGGGCCCAGGTAGGACATCGCGGCTGTGGCGCGAATCCCTGCACCCGTCACAACCTCCGAAGAGGTGAGCGCAGTGGCCGAGTTGGGGGAACGTGAACGCGCGGCGGTCAGTCAGATGTTTCAAGACGCGGCCCGTCCCGTGCATGTGCGGGTCGTCCTGCCGGGAGGCCCAGGCCCTGGGCCGAAGACCGGCTTTCGGGCCGCGGTGGCCGAGCTGGCGGAAATGGTGCCGCTGATTTCGGTGACCGAGTGCAGTCCCGCGGAGGCTGGAGCCGTCGTGGAGCGAACGCCGGCGGTTGCCCTCTTCGACGGGGAGGGCAACGACCTGCGTGTGCGGTTCTACGGCTTGCCGACCGGATATGAGTTCTCCAGCTTTCTCGCGGCGCTGGCGGATGCCGCCGCACCGCAGAGCGCCCTGCAACCGGAGACGCTGAGGGCCCTCCAATCGCTGGAGCAGGACGTCCAGATCAAGGTCTTCTCGACCCCGTCCTGCCCCTACTGCCCGCGCGCGGTTCGCCTCGGCAGCCAGATGGCGCTGGCGAGCCCGCGCGTCAGCACGGAGGCGATTGACGCGGCCCACTTCTCTGCACTCGCCGGGCTCTATCAGGTACGCGGCGTGCCGCGGACCGTCTTCAACCGGCGTCTGCACCTGGAGGGGGCTGTTCCCGAGGCGACGTTCCTGCAGAACGTGCTGGCTGCCGCAGGCGCATAGGGAAGGAGCTACGCGGTCCGACCTGCGCGGTTGCTCCTGGGTATCGTGCCATATGTCCATGAGGACGCTTGGCCCTGTGGTCGGTTCCAGGTCTGGCCAGAGCCGCATATGGACGTGTGGCCCGCGGCACAGACCGGGGCGCGCCAGCGCGGACGGGGACGCCATCCGCATCCGCGCCGGCCGGGGATGGCGTTGCACAGAGACGGTGCGCCCGGTCGCCTGCGGGCCCAGGGCCTCAGGCCGATGCGGTGGCTCTACCTCGGCGCGGCGGGGGGTGCTGTTGCCCTCGGTCCCGTTCCTAATCCTCCCGGCTTACCCTGCAGCCGCGCCAGCCCGAGCGCGGCCACCGCCCCAACCAATCCCGCCAAGTCGGAGGGCACAACCAGTGTTGTCGAGTCCCCCTCCGCCACCTTGGCGAGTGCCTCCATCGCCCGGAGACTGAGCACCTCCGGCTCTGGCTTGCTGGCGTTGATCATCGCGATGGAGTCTGCCTGCGCCTTCTGGGTTGTGAGCAGCGCCTGGGCCTGGCCTTCGGCCTCGAGGATGGACGACTGCCGGCGTGCCTCCGCCTCCAGGATCACCGCCTGCTTCATTCCCTCGGCGCGCAACACGGCCGCCTGCTTTTCGCCATCAGCGGTCGTCACCACGGCGATGCGCTCACGTTCGGCACGCATCTGCTTCTCCATGGCAGTGCGGATGTCCTCGGGCGGCATGATGTCCCGGATCTCCATGCGATGAACCTTGACGCCCCAGACTTCGATCTCGCGGTCGAGCTGCTCCTGCATGTGTGCGTTGATCGCCTGGCGCTCGGAGAGGGATTCGTTGAGGGTCATCGATCCGACGATGGCTCGCAGTGCCGTCTGCACGATCATCTCCACCGCACCCTCGAAGTTGGCCACGTTGTATGTGACCTTCACCGGATCGAGCACCTGAAAGTAAATGACAGAGTCGACTTGGATAGTGACATTGTCCTTGGTGATGATGGATTGGGGGCGCACGACGATAAAGCGCTCGCGCATGTCCACCACGGTGCGCATGCGGTCGATCAGCGGCACCAGCAACGCGATGCCCGCCGGGATCTGGCGGTGGAACCGCCCAAGACGCTCCACGATCCCCACCGTAGCCTGATGAATCGTGCGGACGCTGGCCAGGATAATGAGTACAGCGACGATGATAATCGCGATCAGGACAATGTGCATGGGACTTCCTCCCTGGTGCCGGGTGTGCGGAGCCGCCTCAGGTGCGCTCGACCACGACGTCTCCGGATTCGACCCCGCAGACCCGGGCGACGGACCCGGTGGGGAGCGGACCGGTACCGGGCACGCATCGCGCTACGTACGGCACCCCCTCCACAAGGACGCGTCCGCTGGCCAGGTCCTCGTCGACGGCGTCCAGAACGGTGCCGAACTTGCCGACCAGGAGGGAGGGGGTGGGTGTCGCCGCCGCCCGGTTCCGCATGGCCAGAGGACGAACCACAACCAGGAGCGCTGCAGCGAGCGCGACAAAGACCACGGCCTGCATCAGTGGCGGCAGCCCCAGGCCGCCGGCGGCCGCGCCGCCCAGGGCTCCGGCAGCGATCCATACGCCGACCAGGGCGCCGCTCTTCACGTCCGCCAGAACGCCGGCCACCAGCAGGAGCGCCCACAGCAAATACATGCCCCGATCGCCTCCCCAGGCTTCCAGACTCATTGTAGACCCTGCGGTGCCGGGCTGTACGCAGGGTTTTCCAGGCGTATGGGGCCCGTTACGATCTCGGGACGCTTTGACGGTGTGCGGGGCCCGCCCCACGGCCCCCACAGTTGCTCAGGCCGGTAGGTGTGCTGGCACGGCCAGGCGAATCGTCACCATGGCAAGCCCGCTTACCATGGCCGACTGTCCCACATGCCAACGATCGCGGGATATCCATCGCTGTCGGTCGGGAACCGGGGTACGCTGCCGCGGGGTGGGACCGAGGATGGGACGCGCGCTGCGGCCCTGGCTTCCGGACTACGGCCTCATCGTTCTCGGCGGTATGGCCATTGGCTTCGGGATCTCCGCGCTTATCGTCCCGGCCCGCCTGGCCGAGGGCGGTCTGACGGGCGTCGCGGTCACCTTGCACTACCTGACCGGGTTCGGCGTCGGGCCGCTCTACGCTGTGCTCAACGTTCCGCTCTTCGCCTGGGCCTGGCTCTCCCAGGGCGGGCGATTCGTCTGGCGCACCATGGTCGGCGTGGCAGCAGTCTCGGCGGCCGCGGCCGCCTTCTCCCCGTTGCGGCTGCCTGTACATAGCCTCCTCCTGGCGGCCCTCTACGGCGGCCTGTGCATAGGGGCGGGTGTGGGACTGGCCATTCGCGGCGGTGGGAGTTCGGGCGGAACCGACATCATCGCTCGGTTCCTCAACCGCCGGCACGGCTGGAGTTACAGCTCCGTCTACCTGGTCATCGACATTGCGGTGCTCGGTGCCGTCGCCGTGTGGGTGGGCCTGCCCGCCGCAATGTACGCGTGGATCGCGACGAATGTGTCCGGCCGCGTGGTGTCTTTCGTGGTGGAGGGACCGCGTCGCGGCCGAATGGCCCTGATCGTCACCGGGGCGGAGGAGCGGGTTGCGCACCGGGTGGTGACCGAACTCGGCCGCGGCGCGACGCGGTTATCCGCGCGCGGCGCCTATACCGGTCAGGAGCGGGCGGTGCTGCTCGTCGCGGCCGCCCAGCAGGAGGTGGTCTACCTGCGGAGCATCGTGGCCGAGGAGGATCCACGCGCCTTCCTGGTGGTGCTGCCGGCGACCGAGGTGCTGGGTGAAGGGTTCCAGCTTTTGGAGCCATCCCGGCGACCGACGCGGTCCACCCCGCGCTGAATCTCCCCTTCCGCCGGATGCGCGGGTGTAGCGGCGCACGCGCGTGCCGCCCTGCTGATCTCGGCGCCCCAAAGCTCACCCTTGCCGGTTGAGCGCGGGACATACGTGAAGTGGGGCCAGCGTCGCTGGCGCGCCGCGACCCCACCTCCGCCCGTTAGCGGGCATCCGAACCGGCCGTGGAGGTCAAAGGACTCACCGACCGCGTGGTCGCCGTCCAGTCCGACCACCTCAAGGCGCGCCAGCGGAACAGCTTCGCCAAACGGCTCGCCGAACAGCGACAGACCTTGACGCGGGGCCTCGCCGCCCTTGCCCGCCAGCGCTTTACCCGCGCGGCTGACGCGGGGGCCGCTGTCGGCGCCTTTGTGCACAGCGCACGGGCCGGGGCCCGTTCCCTGTGCAGATCGACGTCGCATGCGTGCTGCGCACCCTACCCTCTGCTCACCGCGCCGGCCTGGCAAAGACCAGCCGAGCAAGCCCTCGCCGGAGACGCAGATCGTCTCGCGGCCGGTGGGGAGAAGGCTGGGCTGGGGCAGTGGCGCAGAACCGCCTCAGCCTTGCGGGCCACGCCCGCCACCTGATGCTCGCAGTTGTTCAACAGCAGCGCCAGTTCTCGGCGGTGGCGGGGTCCAGTTCCGGCCGCAACACGTCAAAGCGTTGTGCACGGTGCGGCCAATCCGGGTGCGCCGCACGCGCGTTCCCGCCGTCGCGCGGCCCGGCGGTACCGGTCGGTTCTTTCCGTTTCCGCGCCGTGCCGCAGCACCTGGCCACGCAGGAGTGTGCCGGTCCGCACCCGAAGCGCACGCTCAGCCTCGTGAAGGGGGAACCGCCAGTGGGGAAGCTCCGCGTGGGATTCATCGGCACCGGGCGCAAGCCGGTGCGTGCCGGTCCCCAGGGTTACGGGATGGCGCATCAGCACGCCTCCGCCTACAAGTCGCTGTCCGAGGAGTGCGAGATTGTGGCCTGCGCCGACATCTCGGCGGAGAACGCGCAGGCCTTCGCCGAGATGTGGAACGTGCCGGCCTCCGGTGTGTTTGTCGACGTCGCCGAGATGCTCCGCACCGTCCAGCTAGACGTGGTCAGCGTGGCCGTCTGGCCCCACCTGCACGCCCCGCTGGTCATCCAGGCAGCCTGCGCCGGTGTGCGCGCCATCCACTGCGAGAAGCCGATGGCCGACACCTGGGGCGCCTGCCGCCTGATGGCACAGGAGTGCGATCGCCGCGGCGTGCGCCTGACTTTCAACCACCAGCGCCGCTTTGGCCGTCCCTTCCGCGGCGCCAAGAAGCTCCTGGACGAGGGCGTGATCGGGGGGCTTGTGCGGGTCGAGTTCGGCGTGGGGGACCTCTACGACTACGGTTCGCACAACTTCGACATGTCCTCCTACTTCGTCGGCGAACGTCCCGCACGCTGGGTGATGGCCCAGATCGACTACCGTACTGAGAACCTGGTATTCGGAGCCCACAACGAAAACGCCGCCCACGCGACCTGGCAGTACGACAACGGGGTGTACGGAGTCGCCGCGACCGGTGCTGCCTCCGGACTCGTCGGCTGCCACAACCGCATCGTGGGTACTGAAGGCGAGATCGAGGTGGGCCGCCGTGGCGAGGGTATCCCCGTGCTGCGCTATCGGCGCTTTGATTCCGGACGCGGCTGGGAGGCCGTCGATTGCGGCAAGGAGGGCCTGCACGGGCCAGGTTACATTGAGCGGGCATTGGCGGATGTGCTGCGCGCCGTACGCGAGGGCGGGGAGTCCGAACTGTGCGCCCGCCATGCCCTCAACGGCACGGAGGTCATCTTCGCCTGCTGGGAGTCCGCACGGCGGCGCGGGCGGGTCGACCTGCCGCTGACCATCACCGACAACCCGCTGCAGGCCATGGTGGCGAGCGGGCAACTCAATCCCGGCCCCCGGCCGGCACCCGCTCCGGCGCGGCAGTAATCCCGGAGCGGGACGGGGCCTCGGGTGCGACAACGTCGCGGCGGCAAATCCTGCCATGGGGGTCCCGAGCATGCTGCGGAGGCCCCCCATGGCCATGTCGGCGGTGGCGCACAACGTCAGCCGCTTTCCATGCCCCGGTGCGGCGCCCGCAGATCCCGGTAGCGGGTGCTGTCTCGCCGAACCGGCCCCGGGGACGGGCCCGCGTGTGACCCGAGGCCCGTCCGTTCCGCGGCAAGTACCCCAGTATCCCAAGTCCCCGCTTGACATCGGGCTGGGCAACCGTGGTGCTGGTGCCGTCCAGGGCCGAGGCGCGGCCATCTGGCGATCTAAGGCGTCGCGCATGATCAACGGATAGGCAGTTGACAACCGGGCGGTGGCACGGCATCGTAGGGTCGGGGTGATGTGCCTCGGCTGGGCGTTGGGAGCCGCCGTTTATGGTTGGGGA
>JAJZMB010000182.1 GCA_021803205.1 Bacillota bacterium
GTCCCCGCCTTGGGCTGCTGCGCGCTGACCTTGCCCAGCGTGGCGGGGTCGCAGGGCTTCAGCGGGAAGCCGCAGAGCGCACCCGTGTTCCCAGTGGCCGCCTTCGTCGACGCCGCCAGGAGCGACGCGTACGTCGCAGCCGCAGCGGAGGTCCTTGACTTGCCCGCCACCTGCGCCGCGCTCTTGGTCCCGCACGCGGCCAGCATCAGCGAACTGCAACACAGCGCCGCCAGCGCGCGGCTCCGCCGGGACAGACCACCCGTCATCGGCATGATGGCTCACTCCATCGCGACAGCGTGAGGGTCACCGCGACTCAGCCGCTCACCCACGGCGCGCGCGCCGCCGGCCAGGCCCGCCGGTATGCGCACCCGCCGCGCACGGGCGCGCATACCGCGGATGGCCGGCCAAACAGCTGCACGCGGTTAAATCCGGCGGGCGCGGGGGCATTCCTGCCGGACGGCCACCGGGTCGCGGCACAAGATCAAACCACGGCTGGGCCCGCGGTCCAATGGCCCGCGTCCCCGCCCGCAGCTCCCCCGGCAAATCCGTTCACACCGTGTGGGCCGTCCCACCATGGCGGCGGCGGCCATCGGCCGGCACGCACAGCCGGCATATCCCCGAGGCCGTCACAATCCCTGGGCCACCTGGGCCACCGCCGGACCGCGGCTCGGAAAGCGCGCCTTGTTGGTCGCGCGGGCCGTCTCCAGTGCCGGGGCCGCCTGCTCCAGCGCGTCGACCTGATCGTCCGCCCGCGCAAACCCTTCACTCACGCTGACCTTTCCGCCAGCGATCTCGTTGTACCAGGTACTGTCAATCTGCAGGGCGTTGCTGCCCTGATACAGCACCCCCGCGTCCCGCACATGCGCCCAGCCCTGCGCGGCCGCATCCGTGTACCAGTGCAACTGCTTGTCGGCCAAGGCCGGCGCGACCTGCGTGACCACGGCGACCCATTCGCTGAGCAGCGCGTTCAACCCCGGCGGCCAGAGGAACGTCTTCATCATGAATCGCTGCCAGACCGGCTCCACCGCCAACCAGCGCAGCAGGGCCCATGCCTGTTCCGCCACGCGCGTGGTCGCGCTGATGCCCCAGAAATTGCCGGCCATGCCGGTGGACCGCCCCTGCGGATAGACCGGGGGCGGATAGAAGACCCATTTGCGCTGCGTGCCCCACGCGGTGAACAGATGTAGCAGGAAATTCATATCCAAGTTCTGAATCACCGTCGCACCGGGGGCGCCCACGCCGGTGGCGGCGATGCCGGGCAGCAGCAACTCGTTGAACCACCAATCCCCCGCGGCGATGCCCTGCGGGGTGGACAGCGTCTGACGGGTGCGACTGGTGTCGGTAATGTGCGCCCCGAACCCGCCCCGGAACTCCGAGAGCACCCCGAAACCACCGTAGATGAACATGGCGCCGATGCGTTTCTTGCCGTTGGTGGTCCGTGTCAGCGCGCCGCAGAGCTGGGCGAACTCGGTATGGGTCCAGTCCGAGGGCGGATAGGGCAGACCAGCCTCGTCCAGGGCGGAGAGGTCGACCGCGAAGGCATTGGCGTCGCTCTCCCGGCTCAGGGCGAACGTGCCGAACGGAAGGGCCAGCCACTCCACCATCTTGGGCGAGAAGGCCGACATGCGCACATTGTCCCGCCGGATGTACTGATCCAACTTCAGCAGCAACTGGCCGTCGATATAGGAAATGTACTTACTGGCGTCGGGGAACACGTCCGGCGCGCTCCCCGCCACAATCGCCGTCTGGATGGCGGCGGTGTTGATGAACGGCACCTGCTGCACCCTCACGCCGCGGTTTGCCGCCTCAAACTCCGCCAGGACCTTCGCAAAGAGCGCGGCCCGCTCCGTCACAGTGCCGTACTGCTGGAGCGCGTAGATATCCAGGGCAACCTTGACCGTCACCGTCCCCGAAGCGGCCGTCGGGCGGGCCGCCGGACCGCAGGCCGCCAACACCACGGCCCCAGCCGCCGTCGCGCAACCGGAGCGCAGAACCCTCCGCCGCGGAAACCGCCGCACCGGTCCCACCTCCAGACCCAAGCTGGGCGTCGCCTCTCCGGGTCAAGCCCGCCTCCGTGGCGGCCACTCTGCAGGCAGTGGCGGACGACCTGCTCGTGCATGAAGGTCGGCAGGCAGACGTCGATGATATCCGCATCGGTGCTTGAGAGGACCTCCCGGTAGTCGGCGAAGCTCCGCGCCAACCCAAGTGCCTCCGCCGCCCGCCGGCGGAGCGACTCGTCCAGATCGGCCACCGCGACCAACTCCACGTCCGGTTCCCGCGCCCAATCGCGGGCGTGCGCAAAGCCAATGTTGCGCACACCCAACACCGCCACCCGGTGCTTGCCCAAGGGCCGCTCCCCCTCCGACCGGGCCGCGCAGCGGCAGGTCGCCGCGCCGTACCCGGAAGCCGGCGCCAGGTGCCGCCCTACTGCGGCCCGTATACGTCCGAGCCGCTCACCGGCAAATGGACCAGCCACACGTTGCGGTACTGCACCCGATTGCGGTGGTCCTGCAGGCGCAAGGGCCCTGGCGCCCCCACATCTCCGGCCATGGCGCCCCCGGTCGGCCCGTGCAGCACCACGTTGTTGTGGATGACCTGGCCGTTGTGGAGCACGGTGACGCGGGCGGGTTCGGAGACGGCGCCCCCGTCGCCGGCGCGGGCGGCGCGGAAGACGATGTCGTAGGTCTGCCACTGCAACGGCGGGCGGCAGGCGTTGACCAGCGGGGCATATTGGTTGTAGATCGCGCCGCAGTCGCCCTTACCGGGAACCTCCCAACCATACGAGTCGAGCACCTGGATCTCGTACCGGCCCTGCAGGAAGACACCGCTGTTGCCCTTGGCCTGCCCCTTGGCCTCAGGCATGTCCGGCACCCGAAACTCAAGGTGGAGAAACGCATCGGCAAAGTTGTCCAGGCTGAGGATGTCTCCGGTACCGGGGACCACGGTCATGGCGCCATCCGCCAGTTCCCACTGCACCGCCGCCCCGCTGCCGCGGTGCTGCCAGCGACTGAAGTCCGTACCGTCGAAGAGGACGACCGCGCCCTGGGGTCGTGCGTCGCTCAAACAACTCACTCCCTGATGGGCCGTGCATTCCCGCTCCACCGTCGCAACCGCCGGCGGCGGGATGCCCAAGACACAAAATCACCTACGGAGCCCGCCGACCAGGGCTCCCCGGCACCCGCGCTCCGACCGCGAGGCCACACCGGCCCGCGCGCTCCTCCACAACCGCAGCGCCGCCGACCCGGGTATCCGGATGAATTCCGTTCTGCCCGCTCACGCCACCGGTGGGTCCAGGACATCCGGCGGCAGGTCGATCCCGACCTCCCGGCCTTCCGCGGCGGAACGGTAGATACCGTCCAGTATCGCCTCTTCCAGCAGCACCTGCCGTCCCGGAATCGGGGCCGGCCGGCCGTCACGCACGGCGAGGGCGAAGTCCCGGATCTTCTCACGAAACGCATCGAAGCCGCGTGGTCCCGCCGGCAGCGTCACGTTCGTCTGGGTGAGGTAGCCGTGTTCGTCGCGGAAGAGGACGGGCCCGTCGAGCCGCAGGCCCGCGTCGGTTCCCAGAAAGAACGTGGGACCCAACGTATCCAGGTGCATGGCCCAGGCGATCTTGAACACAAGCCCGATCCCGCCGTCCAGCCGGACGAACGCCGCGGCGAAGTCCTCCACCTCGAACTTCGCGGGATCCCAGCGTCCCATCTGGTTGCCCGTCGACCTCCCGCTGCGACCGAAGTGGTCGGCCGTCATCGCCAGTACACTCAGGGGTCGGGGATGGCCCAGGACGAACATGGCGGTGTCCACGGAGTAGCAACCGATGTCCAGCACGGCTCCGCCGCCCGCCGCCTCCTTGCTGATGAAGGTCGGCGGAACCTTCTGCGGAGTGGCGGGGATGCCCCGACGGCGCCCGCCGCCCACCTCCGCATAGTACAGTTGACCGAGAACCCCTTCCTGCACAAGACGTTTGGCCGCCTGGATGTTCGGCTGGTAGCGCGTCTGAAAACCGACGCTCAGAATCTTCTGGGATCGCGCCGCGGCCCGCACCATCTCGAGTGCCTCGCCCAGATCGACCGACAGCGGCTTCTCCACCAGCACGGGCAGACCCGCCTCCAGGGCGTCGACGGCGGGCCGGTGGTGTCCGCGGTGATACGTGCAGATGTCGACGGCATCGACGCCGCCGCGCTCCAACAGGGCCCGGTGGTCGGTGAAGGCCCGCGCACCCTGGAGGCTGTTGCGGGCGATGAACTCTTCCGCCCGCCCGGGCACAATGTCCGCCACCGCCACAACCTCGGCTTCCGGGATCTCCGCGTACCGGCGCGCATGCGCTCCGGCAATGCCGCCCGCTCCGATGAGCCCGATCCGGATATCCGCCATCGCCCCGTCCCCCCGTCACGGATTCCCTGTCCGCATCCGCCATGGCATCCGCCGCGTGCGGCCGTCGTCCCGGCTCCTGCGGCCCCCGGGCTCCCGCCGCTTCACAGGCGGCCGGGCGGACCCTCCGGCCGGCCGCCGCGTCCCGCCGCCAGGCAGCGCCGTAGCAAGCGGTCCATCTCCTCTGCCGCATCCGGGTGGGCCTGAGCAACGTTGCGCTCCTCCCGGGCATCGCCGCGGAGGTCGAACAGGGCGGGAATCCCTTCGGCAACCCCGCCTTCGGGATTGCGATAAGCGGCGATGTAGTTCCAATCGGGCGTGCGCACGGAGGCATAGTCGCCGTATGCGGTCAGCGTGTAACGGTGCAATCCGGCCTCCGGGTTGTCGAGCAGGACCCAGGCGTCCCGGCCGTCCACCCGCTCCGGTGCGGTGATGCCCAACCGGCCGAGCAGTGTCGGCATGACATCCTCGGCCTGCACCAGCCCCGTGACTTCACGGGCACCCGGTTGACGCGGGTCGCGCACAATCCACGGGATGCGCGTCTCGGCACCGATCAGCAGGTGGTGCTGCTTGCGGACGCGGCCATGCTCCCCGAGCAGTGTGCCGTGGTCCGACAAAAAGACGACGACCGTCTCCCGGCTGAGGGCAAGCGCGTCAAGTTCGGCCAGCAGAAAGCCGATCCAGCGGTCCACCAGTGTGACCTCGCCCGCATACAGCGCACGGATCCGCGCCTGCTCCTGGGGCGAGTAATCGTCCCAGCGCCCGGGCGGCGCGATGGGCTCGATGCCGGGCACCGCCGGGGCGTAGCGGTCGGCGTCCGCGGTCGGCGGGTCCCACGGCTCGTGCGGGTCGAAGGCATCCACCCAGAGCAGGAAGGGCCGGTTGTCGCGGTTGTCCTGCAGCCAGGCGGCCGCGGTGCGCATGACCCGGGCCACGAAGTAGTCTTCCTCCGCGTGCCGGTCCATGACATTGAGCAGGTATTGCTCCAGGCCCCGGAAGCGCGTGCGCCGGTACGTCTGCGGATGGAAGAACCGCTCCAGGTTCACCGCAGCGCGCGGACCGGTGCGCAAGCGGTCCTCCTCCTGCCCCCGGATCCACTGCCAGGCGTCGAAACCCCTGTGAAAATTCCGGCCGGGCTTGAACAGGTGGTACAGGTCGGTGACCAGGGCCGTGGTGTACCCGGCAGCTTGAAGAACCTCGGCCAGCGTCACGTCGTCCTCGTCCAGGGCATGCCACCCGGGTTGACGACTGAGCGCATCCCCCTTGTGCGGGCGAACCTCCCAGCCCGGAAAGAGGCGGCGACCGGTCATGAACACACGCCTGGCGTCCACGGTGGGCAGACCCTCCGCATACGCCTGCGTGAAGCGCACGGCGTCCGCGGCCAAAGCGTCCAGGTGCGGGGTACGGATCCAGGTATTGCCATAGCTACCGAGGTGATCGGCGCGAAACGTGTCCGCCACAATCACCAACAGGTTCAGTCTACCGTCCATGCCCGCCCCCCCTGTCGCCGCACAATCGCGGCCGGCTGTACGGACGACTGTGAGCGAACAGCCGGGCCCCCCCAGGTCTCGGTCAGCGCGGCGGGCTCCCCATCCGCCGCCCCGACTTCGCCGCGGCATCCTGGGCAGGACCGCTCCCCTCACACCGCGCCCGCCCGCTCCAGTTCCTCGGCCGCAAGGGGCGGCACATCGAGCGCGGCGACGTTCTCCCGCACCTGCGCGGCCGTCTTGGCCCCCGGAATCACCACCGATACCGCCGGATCCGCGATGGCGAACCGCAGCGCCGCCTGTGCCAGGCTACGGCCGCGCGCCAGGAAGCGCAGCCGTTCGACGCGCTCCAGGTTCGCCCGCAGCTGTTCAGGCTTCCAGTTGCTCCGGTGGTCGCCCGGCGGGAAGGTGGCATCGGCACCGAACTTGCCCGTCAGCAATCCGGAGGCGAGGGGCACCCGGGCGATGATGCCCACCCCCTGCGCGCGCGCCTGCGGGAAAAGTTCTCGCGCCGGCGCCTGCTGCAGCAGGTTGTACACCACCTGCAGCGAGGCGGGACGGCCCGAGCGCATGGCCGCGATACCCTCGCTGGACGGTCCGATCGACACGCCCCAGAAACGGATCTTACCTTCGGCCTTGAGCCCTTCCAACGCCGCGAACGCGTCACCCCGGCGGATGATTTCCTCGGACGGATTGTGCAGTTGGTAGACATCGATGTAGTCGGTGCCCAACCGCTTCAGGCTTTGGTCGACGGCGAAGCGGATGTAGTCCGGATCGAAGTTCTTGCGTCTGGGTTCCTGGTAGAAGTCGTTACCGACCTTGGTGGCGACGACCAGGCGGTCGCGGCGCCCGACCAGGACCTTGGCCACCAACTCCTCGCTGTGGCGCGGCCCATAGGCGTCGGCGGTGTCGATCAGGGTCACGCCCAAATCGATCGCCTCTTCCAATGCGCGCAGGGACACGGCGTCGTCCACCGGCCCCCAGCCGCTGCCACCGATCGCCCAGGCCCCGAAGCCGATCACGGAGACACGCAGACCGGTGTTGCCCAGTTCCCGATACTCCACAACGTCATCCCCTCTAGGGCCGCGGGCCCGCCGCCGCGGGAGGAGGCGGGCCCGCGGCCCCCACACCTTCGGCACCCCAGCCCGCTCAGCCGCGCGACAACCGCTGTGCCTGTCCCGTCGCCACCGCGCGCCGAGCCGCCTCCAGCACCTCCTGCGTGTCGCGCCCCATCTCGGCCGTGCACAGAGGGTGCACGGCCGCCCCGCTGCCGATCGCCGCCAGCAAGTGCGCGATCGGGTCGGCGTCCGCTTCGACCAAGGGTTCGGCTGTCATCTGCTGCGCGCCGCCCCGCCCCACGCTCAGGTGCACCCCGCCACCGGTCAACGCCAGCGTGCCCGCGGTCCCGTACAGAACACTGCCCGGCCCGGGCTCCTCGCCGACCCGGCTCCAGGTCGCCTCCCAAACCCCCATGCCCTGAGGCCAGAGGGCGGCCACCACCGCGTTGTCTTCAACCGCGACGGGCTTGACCAGCGTAGCGGCCAGCGCCGTTACCACCGAAGGCAATGCGCCGAAGAACCAATTGGAGAGGTGTGCCCCGTACGAACAGAAGTCCAGAAGCGCACCGCCCCCGTCCTCGGCCCGGTAAAACCAGGAGGAGAAGTCGCTCCCGGGCCCGTTGTGGCCGGCGCGGTGCCGCACCTCGAACAGCCGGCCGACGCGGCCCTGGTCCACGAGGCGGCGAGCCAATCGCCACGCGGGCGACCAGGCGACCGGCCAATTGCACATCAAGTGGATCCGGCCGGCACGGGCGGCCCGCAGCATGCGCTCCGCCTGCTCCAGCGTCGCCGCGAAGGGCTTCTCGACCATGACGTGGATACCGCGCGGCGCCAGGGCCTCGACCACCGGGGCATGGCCGGCGTTGCTGGCACAGCAGATCACGACCTCCGGACGGGCGCCGTCGCACAACCCGTCCAGGTCGGCATACACCTGCCGCGGATCCAGCCCAAGGGCCGCGCGCAACCGCTCGGCCCGTTCCGGCACGTGGTCGGTCAACCCCACCAGTTCCACCTGCGGATTGGTCGTCAGACGGCGGATGTGCCCGTTGACGTGTCCGTGGGAGCCGTCGACGACCGCAACCCGCCAACGCCGCCCAGCCATCGCAGCCATCCCCTTCCTGCAGCGCCTCGCGGTCGTCCGCATCCCCCGGGACGGCCTGCTGGCGGCGGCACGGTCTTCGCCGCCCCAGGCCGACCGCTGGGCGCTCAGCGCGCGGCCACGTCCACCTTCTCGACCGCCACGGGCCGTCCTTGCTCGGCCGCCCGCCAGACAGCCTCCGTGAGTTCGATGACGCGCAGGCCACAGATCGGCGGCACCTGGATCTCCGCCCGACCGAGGATGGCGTCGATCAGGTTCTGATCCTTGCCGCCGATCGAAGGACCAAAGTCGGTGACCTCCTGCGGCGCGAGCATGTCCTCGGTCGCGATCCAGACATGCCCCCCCTGGCGCATCCAGATGATCCCTTTGTCCCCGGCGATGGTCACGTCCTCCCACATGCCCTTGGCCACCTGGTCGCCCACGATCGAGATGTTGCCCACGGCACCGTTGGTAAAGCGGACGCTCACGGCCGAGTTGATGTCGACGGCCGTGCCACGCATGTCGATGTACGCGCTCGCCTCCGCCGCCTCCAGGGCGGTGATCCAAAGGACGATGTCCACAAGGTGGCTGCCCGAGTCGTTGAGCTGCCCGCCACCGCTCAGCGCCGGGTCAAGGCGCCAGCGGCCCTGCTGTCCGCGCAGCCAGTTCTGGCTCTGGTAGCACTGCAGGAAGGTGACCCGTCCGATCCGCCCGGCAGCGATCTGCTCGCGCACCCAGCGGAAGCGTGGCTCAAAATGCCTCTGGTAACCGATCGAGAGGACCTTGCCGGTCTCCTGCTGCTTCTGCACCAGGGCGCGGGCATGGGCGCTTGTGCAGGCCATCGGCTTCTCGACCTCGACGTGCAGACCGTGCTCCAGTGCGTACAGCGCCTGTTCATAGTGCAGGGTGTGCGGCGTGCTGATCACCACCGCGTCCAGTGCGGACCGGGAGATCATCTCCCTGTGGTCGGCAAAGGTCGGGACCTGCCGTCCAAGCCGCTCAAGCGCCAGCTTGAGGCTCTGCTCGCTCGGGTCGGCAAAGGCCACAATCTCGACGTCGGCCAACTGATTCATCTGGGCGATGTGCCCGCGCGCATTCCCCCCGGTACCGATGAAGCCGAGACGAACCCGCTTCTCCGCCATTTCGCTCCTCCTCATGTCTTCAGCGCAGACGCACCGCCCCGACCCTCGCCCCACGCGGCCCGGATGCGCGACGCCGCGGCAGCAGGGGACCTCGGACCGCCTGCCTCAGTTCGACTACGCAGGCCAGGCCCGGATCCCTGCCTCTGCCCGTCACCGTTCGCCCCCCGCAGCGGAGGAACGCGGCGCCCTCCGTCGGGCCGCGTGCGCCGCGCCCCCGCGAACGGCGGGCCACGGACCCCGACCAGGGCCGGCAAAGCGGTCCCTGCCGGCTGGGAAGCCGCCCCGCCGCCAAGACGCCGCACATCGCCCGTCGCGCCGACGCGCCAAGGACCGTTCCCGTTCAGCGTGCGGCGGCCGCCGCACAGAGCAGACGATGCAGGTAGCCACGGCCCTCGGCGATGATCCCCATCTGCCGTACCGGATCCCAGCCCTGGGCGCCGATGATCTCCAGATCGAGGAACCCGTCATAGCCTGCCGCACCCAGCGCGCCCAGCACCGCCGCGAGGTCGACCCGGCCCCGGCCCGGAATCTGCCCGTCTGGAGACCCGATCTTCTGGTCCGGGGAGTCGTAGTCGCGGATGTGCACATGACCAATGCGCCCGGCCAGGCGCCGTGCGCTCGCGGCCGGATCCTCCCCCTGGCGCTGCAGGTGGGTCGGGTCGAAGTTGACCACCAGGCTGGGCCGTCCGACGGCTTCCAGCACCTGCAGCAGGTCGTCGGTACCGTGCACGGCGGCGCCCACATGCGCCTTCAACGCCCAGCGCACACCGGCTGATTCCGCGGCCGCGGCGACATCGCGCGCGACAGCCACAAACCCCTTCAGCCCGTCGGTGGTGGGCGGCCCGGCGGAGCCCGTGCTGACCACGGGAATGCCCACATTGCCGGCGAGGTTGAAGAAGTGGAACAGCCGCGCCCGCACCTTCTCGTCGAAAAGGTTGCCCGCCGCTTCGATCGCCACCGTCTGCAGCCCCAACTCCCGCGCCCGCTCCACGGCGGCCCGGGCGGACCCGGGGTCGTCGGGCGACAGGTGCATCGGTGAGAACTCGACGCCGTCGTAACCCGCCCACGCGATCGCCTGGAGCGCCGCCGCGACGGGCTGACCCGCACACGCGACGGTGTTGCACCCGAGCCGCATACCGATTGCCCCCCCGTGCAGCGGCCTGCCCGGCCGCTGCAAAAACGCGTCCTGTCGCGCATGGACCCGTCTCCTGCGCCGCCTAACGCCCCGCGGAACCGCCAAGCACGTCCTGCAGACGCACCAACGCCCCCCCGGACTCGTGCGAGCGAATGGCGGCATCGACGACCGCTTGGGCCTGCAGGGCCTCGGCGCCCGAACCCTCGATCTCCGTCGGTCGCGCGCCCGCCGCCACTTGATCGACAAACCGGCCCAGACGCCGGCCCATGGTCTCGCCGAAGGATTTCTGCCCGCCGGCCTGATGGATGTGCTGCGCCTGTGCATCCTTGCCGTGCGGATACCAGGTGAGGTCGCACGTCGAATTGGATATCAGCAGTTCCCCGGCGGTCCCGGCGAGCAGGGTCTGCTCGATGTCGTGCGAACCGCCCATATCGTATGAACCGAGGAGCTGGCCCAGGGCCCCGCCGGCAAAGCGCAGGTTGATCACGGCATTCGACCAGATCTCACGCCCGGGACCCTTGGCGAACATCGCCTGCACCTCGGAGACCTCACCGCCGAAATAGCGCATCACATCCACCGAATGCGAGTGCAGCGCGCGCAGGTGAAAGTACGGGGCGCTCTCCTTCCGGTTGCCGATCCAGAGGTAGGTCCGCACAAACAGCAGGTGGCCGAGGTCGCCCGCCTCCTGATGCTGCTTGGCCATCTCGGTCGCCGGAGAGAAGCGATGGTTGAGGTCCACCGCCAGACAGCGATCGAGCCGCCGGGCCTCGGCGACCATCTCCTGCGCTTCTGTCAGGCTGTTGGAAAGGGGCTTCTCGCAGAGGACGTGTGCCCCCGCCCGCAGCGCGGCCATCGTCGGCGCGAAGTGGTCCCCCCCGTTCTCCACGCCGGCCGTGGCGACGCTGACCACGTCCGGGTGCAGTTCGGCCAGCATGCGCTCCATCTCGTAATACGCCGGAACCTGATGCGTCTGCGCCGCCGTGTCCGCGCGATCCCGCAGGATGTCGCAGACGCCGACCAACTCGGCCTTGGGGTGCGCGCTGTAAATCCGGGCGTGGTTCCGCCCGATGCCTCCGAGCCCGATGACCGCCACCCGCAATGCCACTGCCCTCTCCCCTTCCCGATGTCCCCGCTCCGATACCCCCGGCCCGATGTCTGCGCTACCGGGACGGCCCTGCAGCAGCGATGCCCGCCCGCGTCACAGGCCCGGCGCCACTGTGGCGACGGCGGGCCCACTGGAGGGAAACTTCTTGCTCGCCGCGCGATTGGCGGCCAGGCGCTGGGCCGCATCGGGCGGCGGCGGACCGGCGGCGGCGGACACCTGCAGGGCGTCCACCTGCCGCGTGATCGCACCGAACCCTTCCGTGACACCCGTCCGGTGATTCCAGATCTCCGCCCAGGTCGCACCGATCAAGGCGTTGGCCTGGACGGCGTCATACTTGAAGAACGCGTAAGCGTCATGCCCCTCCCCCTTCAGCGCGGGTTCCGTCCAGTACTTGAGCGTCTTGTTCTGGAGCACCGGCGCGACGCCTCGCAGCAGCGTCTCCCACTCCGGGAGCAGCGCGACCAGTGCGGGTGGGGCCATCGTCAGATGCATGTAAAAGCGCGACCAGTCGGTATCCACCGCCGCGAAGCGCAGAAGCTCCCACGCCAATTCCTTGTTTGGGGCAACGGCGTTCATGCCGTAGAAATTGGACTGGAAGATCGTGGCCGGCCCCTTTGGCCAGGCGGGGAACGGGAGGAAGTCCCACTTGGCGCCGCCTGTCAGGTTCTCGACGCACCAGAGGATGGTCGGATCGGCCCCCTGACTGAAGACGATCTGCCCGGTCTTGAGCCCTGCCGCCGGGACTCCGCCGCCGTTGGTGCCGACTCCGCTCCAGATCTGGTCGAAGACCCAGTGCCCCGCACTGACGCTGCCGGGCCCCTCCAGCAGGCAGGTGGTGCCGTCCGGAGCCACAAGGCCGCCGCCGAAGCCGTGCAGCAACGCCAGCCCGGGAAACGGACCGGCCGGCTGCCAGGGGATCGTCGCCCCGTACCGGTGCCGTCCGCCCTGGTCCGAGGTGCAGGACTTCCAGATCCGCGCCGCATCCTCGTACGTCCAGCCGGCGTCGGGATAGGAGAGGCCGAGACTGTCGAGGATGTCCTGCCGGTAAACGTACGCCTGGGTGGCCGCGTCCTCCGGCAACGCCAGCAAGTGCCCCGACGCGCGGAACTGGGCGAGCTGGCGGGTGGTCCACGTCTTGGCGATATCGATGTTGTCCTTCTGCAGATAACCGTCCAGAGCCTGCAGGAACGGCACGATCACCGGCCAGTCCCCACAGCAGCTGGAGAGAACGACCGGCGCCGGGCCGCCCGCCAGGATCTGGGCGACGACGCCGGACATGTTGCCGCTTGGCTGCCAGAGCGCCCGGATGCCTTTGCGCCGGGCATTGAACTGCTGATCCACAAACTGCTGGACCAGTTGCCGGCTGCTCGTCGTTTGGAAAGCACCAGGAAAGTACAGTTGGAAGGGCACCTGCTGCACCGTGGCGCTCGACGCCGGCGCCCCCGCGCGTCCCCGGGCCGACGCACAGCCGACGGTGCCGACACCGGCGGCCAGGACACCGGCCGCCGCCCGGAACAGAGCCCGCCGGGAGCATCCCGGTCGGTGCATCGCGGTTCCCCTCCTCGCCCCCGTCCGGAAGTCGCTCCCCCGCGCGCGGATCCGGCATCCCGCGCCTCCACGCGCGGCCTGCCTGCCACGTGGTCCGCCGAAACGGCATCCCGCGCCTCAGCTACCGTCGGCCACCATCTGCGCCACGCGTTGTTTCAGGCGCTGCTGCTCCGCGATCAACTGCGGTCCGGTGGGCGGCGGCGGGCCGCTGGCCGAGGCCACCTCCAACGCGTTGATCTGCTGCGCGATCTGCCGGAAACCGCTGGTCACGCCCAGCTTGTGATTCCACAACTCGGCCCAGTCGCCGAGCAGCAGATTCTGTGCCTGCACCGGGGCGTATTTGAAGTACTCGTTGTCGTAGATACCCTGGCCGGCCAACGTCGGCTGGCCCCAGTACTCCAGATGCTTACCCTGCAGGATCGGCGCCGTCGCGCGGAGGATCGTATACCATTCGTCCATCATGCCCGCGAGCATCGGCGGCGCCAGCGCCAGCCGCATGTAGTACCGCGACCATTCCGGCTCGATCGCGACGAACTTCAGCAGTTCCCACGCGATGTCCTGGCGCGGAAAGCTGGCCACCAGCGCGTAGAAGTTGTCGTGCAGCTTGCCCACGGGCCGGACCGGGAAGCGCGGCCAGGGGATGAAGTCCCACTTGATGTTGGGGCCGAGCACCTGCACCGCGTAGAGCACGGTGGGATCGGCGGAGGTGTTGAACACCAGTTGGCCGCTGGCGATCAGCGGGTTCGGCGATCCGTCGCCGTTGGTCAACACCCTGTCCCACACCATGTGCAACCAGTACTGGCCGGCCAGGATGCTGCCCGGTTGGTCGAGCAGGCAGCGGGTCTGCCCGGCGTCCATGAAACTGCCCCCAAACCCGGCGACCACCGTCGGCAGCCCCTCGGTGGTGCCGCCGCCGAACGGGGCGTTGCCCCCGAACCTCCAGCCCTGGGGGGTCTGGCCCGAGCAACTGCGCCACAACTGCTCCGCCTCCGCG
>JAJZMB010000111.1 GCA_021803205.1 Bacillota bacterium
GGGTTGCGCTGTGCCGCACGGCGGGCCAGGGGGAGGATTCCAGATGAAGATCAAGCGATTCCTCGCAGATGACCTGTCCTCGGCGCTGGCGGCCGTCCGCCGCGAACTCGGACGCGAGGCGGTCATCCTCGCCACGCGTCGCGTGGCGCGACCGGGCTGGCGGCGTGCGTTCCGCAGGTTCGACCGGATTGAGGTGTCCGCGGCGATTGAGGAAGCAGCCTTCGCCGCACATATCTCCAGGAATCTGCGGGGAGTCCGGGCTGCACCGGAGGGGGGACGCCAGGTCGGAGGCATTGGCGATGCCGCCGCGCGGGCCCCGGGTCGGTCGGCGATGGCGCCTGCTTCCGCAGGAGCCCGCGGGGACGCCCATCCCGGGGCCTGCGCGGCGGCGTCAAATGTCCGCTCGGGCGCGGAAGCCGACTCGCCGGCTCCCGCAGTGGACGGAGAGGCCTTTGCCGGGCTGAGGTTTTCTACCGTTCAGGCACCGGTGGCGGCCGACACTTGCGCTTGGGGCTGTGACACTCCCCACGTGCCCTCCGGCACCGCGCGCGCGGAGGTGGACATCCGGGAGCGGGGTGCTCCGGACGTGCTCCGCCGGGCACTGTTCGCCGACGACCTGGCGCCGGACAACCTGCCCGCGCCGCAGGCCATCCGTATCCAGGCGGGTGCGCGCCGGCTCGTGGCCTTCATCGGCCCGACGGGGGCGGGCAAGACGACCACCATGGCCAAGATCGCCGCACACCTCCACCTGCAGCAGGGTTGGCGCGTCGGGCTGGTCACGGCGGACACCTTCCGCGTGGGTGCCGTCGAGCAACTTGCCGCCTATGCCCGGCTGCTGGGCCTGCCCCTGGAGGTGACACCAACTCCGGGTGCGCTGGAGCGGGCTCTGGAGCGGATGCGCTCCGCCGACGTGATACTCATTGATACCTCGGGCCGAGGCCATCACGATGTACGGCGCATGGGCGACCTCTTCGCCTTCCTGAATGTGGCCCGTGACGCCGGTACGGTTGGCGGGCGCGCCGGGATGATCCACCCGGGGGCAGGCGATGCCCGGCCGCAGACGGGGATGGGGCATGTCCCCGCTGGGCTGGAGGTGCACCTGGTGCTGGCGGCGCCGACCCGGCGTGAGGAGGTCGCAGCGATTGTGCGCGCCTACCGGCCGCACATCGACCGCTGCCTACTGACGAAATTGGACGAATGTGAAGCGCCACCGGAGGCGTTGGCGGTGATCAGCGCCGCGGGGCTGACGCTGTCCTATTGCTGCGCCGGCCAGCGCGTCCCCGAGGACCTCGCGCTCGCCTGGCCGGACCAATTGGCGGCGGGTATCGCCAGGGGAGCGTCCGCCGCTCCACTGCTCGGCGTGCACGGGACCGCCCAAGCGGCTGGGACGTAGGTCGCCCGGCCCCATGGTGGCAGTGCATGGCGACCGGATGGCCAAAAATGACGGATTTTCCAGGCTGGTCGCTTAAAGCCCGGGCCGCGGCAGACGATGATGTTTAGAGCGGGTTGCTCCGGCCTCTCTGCATCTGTCACCGCAGAAGCTCCCCGGGTCGGGTGCCGGAAGGAAGCGGATGGACCGGGTAGGGCGCGCGGCCGGGTTGCGGCCAGGCGGTCCCCGGGGTCGGGGCCGCGACGGTGCGTGAACCTAGGACGGGTGAAGGGTGGGCGATGTTCCGGTGGCAGTGCGGCAGGTGGAAGGTCCGACCCTCCCCGGTCCGGCGGAACAGGGCTCCGATCTGGCGCGTTGGGTCGCGCAGGCGCGGGCTCAGAGCGTTGATGCGGCGGGGCAGGCCGCTACGCGCCAGCGGCTGGTGCTGGTGACCGGAGGCAAGGGCGGTGTCGGCAAGAGCAACTTCAGCCTCAACTTCAGCCTCGCGCTTGCCGAGCGTGGGCGGCGCGTGCTCCTGGTGGATTGCGATAGCGGGCTCGGCAACCTGGACGTGCTCCTGGGACTCTGCACGGACCGGCATCTCGGGGATGTGGTTGGCGGGCGCTGCACGGTGGAGGACGCGTTGATCACCGTTCCGGGCGGGGTGCGGCTGCTGCCCGCGGCCTCGGGCATGGAGGCGATCGGCCGTGCGACGGCGACCGATATCGGGCGGCTGGTCAGGGCACTCAGCCGGCTGACCGTGACCTTCGATTTCTGCGTGCTGGACAGCGGCGCCGGCCTTGGCCCCCAGATTCGCGCCCTGCTGCGGTCGGCCGGTGAAATCGTCGTTGTGACCACGCCTGAGCCGACTGCGCTCGCCGACGCCTATGCCACGATCAAGACGATCCACAGAGACAATGCCCGCGCGGAGACGCGGCTGGTCATCAACATGGCGGACAGCGTCCGCGACGCCGAGGCCGCGATGCGCAGCGTCGCCGCGGTTTGCCGGCGTTTCCTGGAATGGACGCCGGGCTATCTCGGGGCCATCCCCCGGGATCCCGGGGTCCTGACCGCCGTGCGGCAGCAACGCCCGTTTCTGCTCTCAGCGCCCGGCGGCCCCGCCGCGCGCGCCCTCCGCCGCTTGACGGCGACCTTCTGCGACGAGGGGGGCGCCTCTTGGGGTCCGAGGGCTGTCGGTCTGAGGGACGTCCTGCTCTCGCTGCTTCGGCCGCGCATCGTCGGGGACGACAGCCCGCGGGGAAGCAGCGACGGCACTGGGATGTTCGACGCGGGCGAATGTGCCACATCTGCGGCGCTCCTGCACCGTCCCAGAGGAGGTGCGACCTTTTGAGCGCCCTGCCACAGGGGGAGCCGGCGCTGAGGTCCGTTGTGGCGGCCAGGGCGGCCTATCGGCAAGCCGACGCCCCGACGCGCGAGGCGATGGTCCTCCGTTACCTGCCGCTGGTCAAGCATGTTGCCGCCAGGCTAGCCATGGGGCTCCCCGGGCACATCGACCTTGACGACCTGCACAGTTACGGTGTCTTCGGGTTGCTGGACGCGCTGGAGAAGTTCGACCCCGCCAGGGGCGTTAAATTCGAGACCTATGCCTTCACGCGCGTCAAGGGCGCGATTCTGGACGGGCTGCGGGCGATGGACTGGGTGCCCGCGTCCATGCGCCAGCGGGCGCGACAGGTCGAGGAGGCCTTCGGCCGCTTGGAAGCGCGTCTGGGACGCTCCGCCGAAGATGCGGAGGTCGCCGCCGAACTCGGCATGGAGCCGGAAGAATTCGCGCGGGCTCTGTCGGATATGGAACGGGCCACCATCCTCTCCCTGGATGAACTCTGGGGTGAGGACAGCGGCGAGGATTATGCCCTGCTCGACCTGCTGCGAGACGAGCATGCCGCCGATCCGACCCAGAGCGCCGAGTGGCGCAACCGTGAGCAGATCCTGGCGGAGGCGGTTGCGGCCCTGCCTGAACGCGAACGCCTTGTGCTGACACTGTTCTACTATGATGGTTTGGTGCCCAAGGAGATCGCGGCGATTCTCGGGGTGTCGGTATCCCGCATCTCCCAACTCCACAGCCGCGCGGTCCTGCGCCTGCGGGGCCACCTGGAACTGACCCAGCGCTCGCTGCTCTGAGCCCCGGCCCACGGAGGGGACGGGGCTCGTGCGGGTTTGTTCGATCGTCCCGGGGGACGCAGGGCCGGGTGAGGTCAGCGACCAACCCTGAAGGGGGGCCGCGCGGTGTCTGCCTTCCATGGCCTGTCCGGCGTACCGTTGCAGCCGCTGCCGGCCGCGGAGGCGATGCAGGACCGGCGGCGCGGGAATCGTGACGATGCGCGGCGCCCGCCCCCGGAGGGCGGCCCGGCCCCGGAGGGGTCTGGGCAGGAGCCCGAATCGCCGAACCCTGCCACGGGAGCAGGGCTGCGGTCGGCCGACCCGGACGGGCCGCCGACGCCGGGGACCCGCCTCGACATCAGGGTCTGAGGGTCTGGTCCACATACCGTCGCGAGCTGCTGACAGTGCGGGGGAGCCAGCAACCGGCGTCCCCGCACTGTTCATTCCCCGGCGGCCGAACCCGGCGCGGGCCCGTCCCGGCGGATCGCCCGGCATGCCCCGCGCCAGCGGCGCGGGGCATGCTATGGCCATGGCTGTTCCACTCCGGGGCCGGATTTGCCGCGTGGCAACCCCCGCTGCCCGCGTACAAGGATGATCGCTGAGCGGAGAGGTCCCCCCTGCGGGGCGGCGTGGGATCTCCTGGGCCCTGGGGGTTCCCTCCCGACTTGTGCACCGGGGGTGCCCGCCCCGGGGCCCGGCAAGGACCTCGCGGCGGACACCGGCTGACGCCGTGCGCCGCCTCGCTCTGGCGTGCAGGCGACGTTCGGGACGCCCCCGTGCTACAATGCTCCAGATCCGGGTTCCCCCTGCGGGGATACGCATTCCGGAGGGGGAGGGATGCCCGCGATGCTGATCGGTGCGGTCGCGGCCGTCGTCTTTGTATGTGATCTGTTGACCAAGCGGTGGGTGTCGACGCACATGCGTCCGGGGGAGAGCATTCGGGTGATCCCCGGCCTGTTCTCCATCACCTATCTGCGCAACCGCGGCGCCGCCTTCGGCCTGTTGCAGGGTCAGACCCTGCTGTTCGTCGTGATCACCCTGGTCGTCATCGCCCTCATTCTGACCTACGGCCGCCGGGCGGCGCGGTCGGTGCCGCTGCTCGGAGTCGCGTTCGGTCTCCAGTTGGGCGGTGCTCTCGGTAACCTCCTCGACCGCCTACTCTATGCCCGGGTGATCGATTTTCTCCAGGTTCGCGGCTTTCCGTTCATTTTCAACGTGGCCGACGCGGGTATCACGCTCGGCGGCGCCCTCTTCGCGTGGGTCATCCTCCGTGAGCCCGCCCCGCAGGAGCCGAGGCAGCGATGACCGGCCGGGACGGCGGAGTTTCCGCGGGCGGGGTGCCCCCGTTCCCCTGCCGCCTGGTGGCCGAGGCCGGCGCGGAGCGCTTGGACCGCTTTGTCGTCGAAGCCCTGGGTGCGCCGGGTATTTCCCGCTCTCTGGTTCAGCGTGCCATCGCCGCGGGCATGGTGCGCGTCGACGGCCGCCCCGGCCGGGATGCGCAACGGGTACCACCCGGCGCGGAAGTGCTTGTGGAAGGGCTCCCCCGTCCGGAGCCCCCATCGCTGGAACCGCAGCCGATACCCCTCCGGGTCGTGTACGAGGACGACCAACTCGCCGTCATCGACAAGCCGCGCGGCCTTGTGGTGCACCCGGCCGCCGGCAATCCCAAAGGTACGCTGGTCAACGCCCTGTTGGCCCGTTACGGCAGCCTGGAATCCGACGGTGACGACGACCCAGACGCCGCGGCGCCGGGGTCGTTGGAGTTCGGCGCGGATGTCCGTCCGGGTATCGTGCACCGCTTGGACAAGGACACCACAGGCTTGCTTGTGGTGGCGCGCACGACGATCGCCGGTGCATCCCTGCGCCGGCAGATCGCGATGCGCCAGATGTCGCGCCAGTATCTCGCCCTTGTGCGCGGCGCTCCGCCAGCGCGATTCACCGTCGATGCGCCGATCGGGCGGTCCCCGGATCGTCGGCGCATGGCTGTTGTGCAGCAGGGGCGTTCGGCGCGGAGCCACGCGGTGCGCCTCGAAGTCTTCCAGGGCGATCCGCCGTATGCTTTGCTCGAGGTGCGGCTGGAAACCGGCCGTACCCACCAGATCCGCGTGCACATGGCCTTCTCAGGGTATCCGCTGGCTTGCGACCCCGTGTACGGTCGCCCGGCCATCGACGCCGCAGCGGGTGTGCATCTGACCGGGCAGGCCCTGCACGCGTACCGTTTGGAGTTTGCCCATCCCATCGGGGGGCAGCCACTGACGTTCGAGGCCCCAATGCCCGGGGACATCGCGGCGGCTCTGCACCGTCTCCGCGAACGCGCGCCCTTGGGTCGGTGACTCCGTGTACGGGGAAAGGGGGATGGTGGGCACGGCGCCGGTGGGGACACTGACGGTGTTGGGGCGCTATGGAGCCTATCCCGGTCCCGGAGGCGCGGGGCGCGGGTTCCTGATCGATGCCGGAGAGGGCGCCGTGCTCATCGGCTGTGGCGGCGGGATCGCGGGCCGACTGGGCTATACCCTGGCCGGCGCGGCGGGACTGGCTGCGGTGCTGCTTCCGGACCTGCGCCCGGACCACTGCTCCGACCTCTGGTCCATCGGCTCGATGGCCGTTGCCGCCGCCATGGCGGGGACCAGGAGAGGACTGCTCACCGTATACGCCTACCAGGATCCGCCGGAGGAATGGCGGCGACTGCAACGCCCCGGCGTCCTGGATGTGCGCCGGTTCTCCTCAGCGGACGCCTTACGGGTGGCCGGGTGGCGTTTCACCTCCTGCCCGTCCGCGCATCCCTGGCCGGGGGTGTCGCTGCGCGCCGAGCGCCCCGACGGGTGCAGCCTCGGTCTGGCGGCACCCGGGCTGGAGACCCCCGACCTTGTGTCGCTCCTGCGGGGGGTGTCGCTGCTGCTGGTGGACGTGGCCGGCCAGAGCGACGGGCCGGACGAGGGATTGGAGGGCGGCATGTCCGCCGCGGCGGCCGGCCGGCTGGCCGCCACCTGTGGTGCGCACCGGCTCCTCCTGACGCACCTGGACCCGGGCGACGACCCGTCCTCCCTGCTGACGGACGCCCGCTCCGCCTTCCCTGGCGCCGAACTTGCCTTGGAGGGCCGTACCTATGACCTCGCCTGATCAGCGGGTGGCGTCGGGCACCCGGCGGACGCCACGCCTGCGGACTCGCGCCGATGATCGCCTGGCCCCCGGGGACGCGTCGGCGGGCCGCTTCACACGTTGGGCCAGGTTTGCAGGGTGAACTCCACGGCGGTGCTGGCTTCGCGGAAGGTTGTCACCACGGGTGCGCCCGCCAGCACCGCCCGCACTGCGGTCTCCAACTGCGGCGCCACATACTCCAGGGCCGGGTGCACAATGATGTCCGCCTCCGGCTGGGCTACAAAGACATCGTTATCCAGATACGGCGCACCCTGCCGCCACACGGGGCTCTGCGCCAGCGCCCTGAGCGCGGGCACGCCGACGCCGGTGCGTGCCGCCTCCAGTTGCCCCGCGGGAGTGGCGCCGTACAGGGCAACGGCGATCGCGGCCTGCATGTGCTTCGGGTTCCTGGTCACGGCCGCGATGCCGTCGGCCCGGACGGGCTGAACCGCTCGCGCGGGGAAGCGGGGCAGGGGTGCGACGCCCCAGGAGAAGAGACCGGCGATCTGCGCGTGCAGGGGGGCGATGTCCCGATGGTGCCCGAAATACATGGCGGCGGTGCCCCTGGCGAAGAGGGCGAGCGGGGAGACGGACGGCCGCGCGGCCTCGAAGGCATGGAGCCGCAGCAGCGCGTCGATGCCCTGGATGGCCGCCGGTTCCGCGAAGCGGGGTACGTATCCGTGGGCGCCCGGGCCGGCGCTCCGTGTCAGCATCTCGCCACCGTAGCCCTGCACGAAGGCCGACAGCACTTCAAGGTCAAAGACGTTGACCACGTTTGCCAGCGGGACCACCGTGCCGCGAAAGTGCGTAAGAAGCTGTCCACATAGTTGGAGCAGCGCGGCGGCGGTCCAGTCCGGGGCTGGCGGGTCGGCGCCGGCACGGGAGAATGCGTCCGCATTGTAGTAGACGACCAGCGGATCGCGAAAGATGGGGATCATGCGCTGTTGCCCGCCGGGTGCGCAATAGGCGAGTACCATGGGATAGATGCCGGCGGCAAGTCCCGTCTTCTGCAGGGCTGCGGTCAGATCAAGCATCATGGCGGAGGCGTCCCGCAGGTCGCGCACCCCGGGCGTGGTGAACATTAGGTCGGATGGGAAGGGCGGTGACCCGCGGAGCAGGCCCTGCATATACGCGGTGAGCCCTGTCCCGCTGACCCGCGCGACGATCGTGGCGGCCGCTCCGGCGGCGCTGTTGTATCCCGCGGCAAGCGCGCGCCCGACAGGCATCAGGTCCGGTGCATCCGAGAGTAGCGGGTTGCCCGATTCCCCGACCAGGGTCAGGGTGGTCGTGCTCGGCCCGCCGTTGCCCTGACGCAGCAGGCCACAGCCGCCCAGCGCGGCCACCGTCATGCCACCGACGGCCAGTCCGGCCGCCGCGATGGCCCCGCGGAGTACGGCGCGCCGGGTCGGCGCCGCCACTGCGCATCCCCCCGTCGCGGCGCCATCGCGTATCGGAGTCGGGCATGGCGCTGCCACGCGTTCGCGGCTGCATCGATCCGGACCCGGCAACTCGGTCTCCGCGTCCCGTCGCTCCACCGGACGAGCGATTCGCCGAGCCGTGCCGAGATTCCCGCTGCCACAGGCACTGCAGCGCTCCCGCCCGAGAGCGGGAGGCTTCCGAGGTGCCTGCGCGGGCCGCACGGAAACGTCCCTCGGCTGCGGCCCCCGTCTTGGGTCGTCGTGTCCTCCGGATTACCGCGCTTCACGGGGAGTGGCGCCGCCTCCCCGGCCGGCTTGTGCGCAGGATGTCTTCGGAGCGCGTCGTTCTCGTGCCCGGACCTGGGACATAGCATGCACCACCCTCATTTCGTCTTGCGCGCGTGCCCGAGCTCGGAGCGGGCGGCCCCGGTCATGCCGGCCCGTTGCGTGCGGGGGTAAAAGGGAGAATGCACATGTCAGAGGACACCGGCCGGCACGCGTCCACGCCCGGCCCCGCCATTCCCACCCGGGCGCCGGCGGCAGGGGGTCTGCGCCCGGCCCTGGAGCAAGCACCGGGGCGCAGCGATGAGGCCGCACCGTCCTCGGTCCTGTCCGCCCGCCAAGCGGGGGCCGGTCGCGTTCCGTGGGCGGTGCCCGGGGAAGTCTTGCTCAGTGCCCTATCCGCCACGGGTGAGCCGGACAGCGGCGGTGCCGCACAGCAAGCGTGGGCGGAGCGCGACCTGCGGGCGGCAGCGCCGGAGCCGGCGGCCGCCCCCGACGCCGACGCCGCGGAGGGAAACGGCCCGGCGGCGTTCGCCGGTCGTCTGGATCTGATCGCACGCCTGGGGGAGCAGCGGCGGGCAGACGCCGGCGTCTGCTGGCGCGGAACCTTCGCCGAGTACTACGAAATCTGCCGCCGCCGGCCGAGCACCGCCCGTCTCAGCCACGCCCGCATCTTTGATATGCTCACCGCGGCTGGGGTGCGCAAAAACGAGCACGGCGTCACGGAATACGGCTTCTTTGCCCGCGACCTCTTCGGACTGGAGCGGACCATGGCCCAGTTGTATGACTACTTCGGTTCCGCCGCCCGGCGCCTGGAAGTGAGAAAGCGCATCCTGCTGCTGATGGGACCCGTCGGCGGAGGGAAGTCGACGATCGTCGGTTTGCTGAAACGCGGGTTGGAGGCCTGTGCGCGTACGGACGAGGGCGCTGTGTATGCGATCGCCGGCTGCCCGATGCACGAGGAGCCGCTGCACCTCATTCCGCACGAACTGCGCGGGGAGGTGCGGCAGCGGGAGGGCATCTATATCGAGGGCGACCTATGCCCGGTCTGCCGGTGGCGACTTCGCCAGGAGTGGCGCGGGGACGTCACCGCCGCGCCGGTGGAGCGCATCTGTTTCAGCGAGAAGGACAGGGTGGGGATCGGCACCTTCTCGCCGTCGGATGAGAAGTCCCAGGACATCAGTGAACTGGTCGGATCGGTCGACCTCGCGACCGTGGGGCGGTACGGGACCGAATCCGATCCGCGGGCCTACCGCTTCGACGGGGAATTCAACATTGCCAACCGCGGACTGATGGAATTCGTGGAAATGCTGAAGTGTCAGGAGGAGTTTCTGTACGGTCTCCTGACACTTTCGCAGGAGCAGTCGATCAAGACCTCCCGTTTCGCCATGATCTACGCCGATCTGGTCGTCATCGCTCACACCAACGAGGCAGAGTATCAGAGCTTCGTCGCCAATCCCAAAAACGAGGCCCTGCGCGACCGCATCATCCTGATCAAGGTCCCCTACAACCTACGCGTGTGCGACGAGATGCGCATCTACCAAAAGCTGCTGCAGGAGGGCGGCGCCGCGGAGGCGCACCTTGCCCCCCACGCCCTGGAGGTCGCGGCGACCTTTGCCGTGCTGACTCGCCTGCGTGAGAGTAGGAAGGCCGGCATGAGCCTGATGAAGAAGCTGCGCCTCTACAACGGGGAGAGTGTGGAGGGCTTCGGTCCTGCGGATGTGCGCGAACTGCTGGAGGAGGCCGAACAGGGCGGTGGGCTGCGGGGGGACGGTGCGGAGGGTATGAGCGGGATCTCTCCCCGTTACGTGATCAACCGCCTCTCCTCTGCCGTGTCGCGACCGGGCTGCACATGCCTCACGCCGCTTGAGGTGTTGCGCACGCTCAAGGACGGGCTGGAGCAGCATACCGGCCTGGACCGGCAGACACGCGAGGCGTACCTCAACCTGATCTATGAGACGCGCAAGGAATACGACGAGATCGCCAAGACCGGGGTGCACAAGGCCTTCGTGTACTCCTTCGAGGAGTCGGCGCGGACCCTCTTTGACAACTACCTGGACAACGCGTTGGCTTATTGGAACCGCACCAAGCTCGCCGACCCGATCACCGGCGAAGAGGTCGAGCCCGACGAAAAGCTGATGCGTTCCATTGAGGAGCAGATCGGCGTCAGCGAAAACGCGAAGCGGGCGTTTCGGGAGGAGATCCTCATCCGGATCTCCGCCCTCGCCCGGCGCGGGGAGAAATTCGACTACCGGGCGCACGAGCGGCTCCGCGAGGCCTTGGAGAAGAAGCTCTTCTCAGACCTGCGCAACATCGTGAAGATCACCACCAGCAGCAAGACTCCGGACGCGGAGCAACTGAGGAGGATCAACGATGTCTGTGCGCGGCTCGTGGCGGAACACGATTACTGCGCCTTCTGCGCGAACGAACTTGTGCAGTATGTCGGCCAGCTGCTGGGACGCTGAGGTCAACTCCTGCGGCACATCCTGAGGGAGGCTGCCGCGCAAGTCCGCTCGCCATGCTTTCAACGCGGGCGCGCAGTCGGTACTCCGCGCTCCGTGGGGTCGTGGCCGCAACCCTGTCGCGGCCCCAATGGTCCCGGACTGGCCACTCTTGCCACGCCTGCAGGACCCTGCGCATGCGGCTGGAACCCTTCAGCACGGCGAGACAAGAGTCTCTTTCCACACCGATTGCGCGCCGTGGGCCGTTGGGGGACAAGACGTATCGGCGCAGAGGCTCCGCAAGAGCGAACTCTTGCAGCGGCCACCGGGGTGGCCTGTTCGAGCGCAACCGCTCAGGGCAGGGATCGGGGAGCCGCCCATCGCTTGAGGGATGCCGTATCCGGAGGCGTTGGGCGTGTGCCACTGGCCTTGCCGATGGGGTATGCGCGCGGTCGCGGGGAGGGTGTGCGCGGTGGAAGTGGGGATGGTCGGGCTCGGGCGCATGGGCGGGAACATGGCGAAGCGGCTCCTGGGCGGCGGCCATCGGATCGTCGCCTTCGATCCGAGTCCGGAGGCCGTGGCCGGGGCGGTCGAGGCAGGAGCGACCGGGGCGAAGTCCCTCGCGGATCTGGTCTCGAAGCTCACCGCGCCGCGCACCGTCTGGCTGATGGTACCGGCGGGGCGGATTACCGACACGACGATTGAGACTCTGAGCCACATCCTGGAAAATGGAGACGCCGTCATCGACGGCGGCAACAGCCGCTACACCGATTCACGGCACCATGGCCGGCTCCTGGCGGAACGGGGCATCGACTTCCTGGATTGCGGCACCAGCGGCGGTATCTGGGGGCTGCAGGAAGGGTACTGTTTGATGATCGGAGGAGACGAGGCGACGTTTGCCCGGTACGCGCCACTGTTCGCCTGTCTCGCACCGGCAAACGGCTTTCTGTATACGGGCCCGGTTGGCAGCGGCCACTATGTGAAGATGATTCACAACGGGATCGAGTACGGCATGCTGGAGGCGTACGCAGAGGGTTTCGAACTGCTGGCCGGGCACGAGTTCCAACTGGATCTGCCGGCCATCGCCGACCTCTGGCAACACGGCAGCGTGGTCCGCTCCTGGCTTCTTGAGTTGGCTGCGGCGGCCCTGAAAAAGGATCCGAAGCTGGAGCGCATCCGGGGTTACGTCGAGGACTCGGGCGAGGGGAGATGGACCGTGGAGGAGGCCATCCGCCTCGGGGTGCCGGTACCGGCCCTGGCCTTCTCCCTGTTCGAACGGTTTCGTAGTCGGCAGGAGGATGCGTGGAGCGACCGGTTCATCGCTGCCCTGCGCAACCAGTTCGGCGGCCACGCGGTGAAGGAGAGTTAGTCCCGACACCGCAAAGATACGGGGCCGCGACCGCGGTCTCGCCGCAGCGCAGCGCAGCGACCGCAAGCCTGGAGACGTTGACTCCCAAGACCTGTCGGCGGTGTGGCCAATGGCTGGACGCCGGCGGCGTGCCCCAGGCACTTGCTCAAACTGAGCGACATTGGAGGAAGGCCGGTGCGGCTCGCCGCACCGGCCTTCCTCCAATCTTCCGCACCGCTTCCCTGCGGGCCTTCGCGCCGCGGGGAAGCGGTGCCGGTCAGAGCCCGGGATCACGCGGGCCGGTCATCGGGTCCCTGCGCGGGAGCCCCGGTCTGCTTCTCGCGCCCCCGTACCGCCGCCCACGGATCAAGGTTGGTATACTTGCTATCCTTCTCCCAGAAGCCAGGCCGGTCCTGGATCATCCATTCCAGAGCGACCAGCCACTTGCAGCTCTTCCAAAGGTATAGGTGTGGCACCAGCAAGCGCAACGGTCCGCCATGCACCGCAGGCAGGGGCACGCCGTTTCTGGCCCAGACCAGGGCGACGTCGGGACGACGGCAGTCTGTCAGGGGGATGTTGGTGCTCCACCCGCCCGCGGCATGCGCCATCAGGAAGCGGGCGCTCGGGAGGGGGCGAGCCATCGCCTCCACCGCAGTGAAGGGTGCACCGGTCCATGCGTTGTCGAGCAATGACCACCCGGAGACGCAGTGCACGTCCGCCGGTATGTCGGCGGAGCGCAGGCGCTGAATCTCCTCCAGCGGGAGGTACACCTCCCGTTGCACTGCTCCGAACAGCCGTACCCTCCAGGGACGTGTCCCGGCAGGAACCTCCCCATAGTGGAGTACCGGCCAGTTCTGGGCCACCGTCTGACCGGGCGGAATCCTGGGCAGGTCCGGCCTGTCGCCCCGTGCTGCGCTCACAGCGCGGCCCCCCTCCACAGCGCACGGCGGATGCGTACCGCACCGGCCGCCGCGAGCCCAGCCTTCACCAGATCCCAGGGTAGAAAGGAGCCGAGGCCGACCAGGGTGGCGGCGTCCGCCGGCAGGTGCCCGAACCCCACCATTCCGGCAAGGCCGAAGGCATAGATCACCATGATCGCGACTGTCCCACCCGCGGCAAGCCGCCAAAATTCTCCGTGTCGACCGGCGGTCGCGGCACAGGCCGCCGCGGCGAACGGGTACGACCACAGGAATCCTCCGGTGACGGTGAACAGCACCCCCCCACCGGATGCTCCGCCGGCGAACACCGGCAGTCCGGCTGCGCCCAAGAGCAGGTAAACGGTTTCCGCCGCGAAGGCCCAGCGCGCGGGGAGGAGCATGCCGGCCAGGCAGACCGCGAAGACCTGCAGCGTGAAGGGCACGGACGGGATCAGGGGATTGGGTATGGCGATCAGGGCGCAGACCGCGGTGACAGCGGCCAGCAGAGCGGCGAAAACCAGCAGGCGCAGACGCACGTTGTCAACCTCCTGGACAAGATGGTGGGTTGACATCTTCGCGGACCAGCGCGCTTCTCCCTCCTTCGGGCGGGTAGGTGGTGGCCTCGTGTTTTCGCCGCTGCGGTCTGTCTTGCAGACATACGCAGGGATGGATCAGGTGTCGCGGCTGGGGCAAGAGTGCGAGGCCGGCCACAAGTCCGTGGAGGCGAGTGGGCTATTTGGACTCAACACGTGCACGATACGTGTCCCGATGTCAGCGGAGCCTTGCCCTTGCCGGGGAGTGGTGGGCACGGTAGGCTGATCGGCCAGGGC
>JAJZMB010000126.1 GCA_021803205.1 Bacillota bacterium
TTACGGTTGCGAGCCCGACGGCTGTCGTATCGTTGATGAGAGTATCGGCGCGTGGACACCGTGACGCATCGGAATTGGATCTACGGGCGGCCGACGGCGAGCGAAGGGTTGCCCGACCCGCCCGTCATAGCTCGGCCGTTCGAGGAGGCAAGGGGTGGAGCGGATCAGCGTCATCATCGCGGCCCGGAACGAGGAGAACGCCCTGCCCACCCTCCTGCATCGGCTGAAGGAAATGGACTGGCTGGAAGCTGGGTGGCCGGAGTCCGCCAACGTGCTGCTCGCCGATGGAGGCAGCCACGACGCGACGCCGGCCCTCGCGCAAGCCTCGGGCTGCGTGGTCGTGCGGGTACCGGGTACGCGCGGGGCGCAATGGAACGCGGCAGTGCGGGCGACCCAGAGCGAAGTGCTCTGGTTTCTGCACGCGGACACGCTCCCCCCGGTGCAGGCGCCTCGCTTGATCCGCGAGTCCCTGCAACTGCCGGGCGTCATCGGCGGTGGCTTTGCCCTCCGCTTCCACCCCACCTGTGCAGCCCTGCGTGCCGTCGCGTGGGGTTCAGACCTGCGGGCGCGGCGCCTCCATATCTTTTTCGGCGACCAGGCGCCCTTCGTCCGCCGTAGCGCATTTGAAGCTGCGGGCGGTTATCCCGACGAACCCCTCATGGAGGACCTGCTACTCAGCCGGCGATTGCGCCGCCTGGGGCGACTGGCGTGGATCGCGGCCCCGGTGACGACCTCTTCGCGCCGCTTCCTGAAGGGCGGCGTCGTCCGCACCGTCCTGCTGATGCAATGGCTCAAGATCCTTCTGCGGCTGGGCGTCTCTCCACGGCGGCTGGCCGCGATGTACCGATGACGCCACCGCCAGTCGAGGGCGCGGGCCCCTGTCTCCTGCTATTTGTCAAGGCTCCGTTGCCAGGCCATTGCAAGACCCGCTTGGCCACATCCCTCGGGGCAAAAGCAGCCGCGGAACTGGCGGCGGCCTTCGTCAACGACGGCAGCACCAACCTGCAGGCATGGTATGGAGCACGGATGCTCGTTTGCGAGCATGCCGAAGCCGCACATCCGCTCCTGGCGCGTTTGCTCGCAGAGGAGGGGTGGGGCCACTTGCCATTGTCGCGGGCACCACTCGGTGCGCTGATGGGCGCCGCGTTTCAACAGTCCTTTCGCGCGGGGTTTCGTCCCGTGCTCGCCGTCGGCGCCGACATGCCGGACCTCACGGCGGAAGACCTGGTGCCAGCCCTGCGGAGCCTTGGCCGCCAAGACGCCGTCCTCGGCCCCAGCATGGACGGAGGGTACTATCTTCTCGGTTTGAAGGCCTGGATACCGGAGGTGTTCGTCGACATCCCGTGGTCAACCCCGCGGACCCTGACCATTACGCTGGAGCGGCTCCGCGACGCCGGGCATACCTTCGACCTGCTGCCCGTCCGCCGCGACATCGATACGCCCGAGGATCTTTTGAAGTTTCTGGGCGATCCGAGGCGCATGCGCTGTGCTCCACGCACCGTCCAGGCGGCCCGCCGGGCGGGGCTGGCGGGATGAACGTGAACGCCTGGGCTTCCCTGCTGGGCGGCGATCTCCACGCCCTGCGCACGTTCGTGCTGTCAGCCGGAGCGCTGGGCCCGCTGGCGGTTATCGGGCTGATGCTGGTGCACACCGTGCTGCCGTTCCCGGCAGAGGTGGTGACCCTGGTGGCCGGAGCCGTATACGGCCCGTGGCTTGGACTGCTCTTCACCTGGATCGGGGCGATGGCCGGCGGGATGGCCGGCTTCGCCCTGGCCCGCTGGATCGGCCATCCGCTGCTGAGACGCTGGCTGCCGCCACGCGCCAAGGAGATCTCTGAGCGCTGGATTGGCGATCACGCGGCGTGGTCGCTGCTCGTGCTGCGGCTGTTGCCCTTCGTGTCCTTCAATCTGATCAACTACGCGGCCGGCCTGTCCGAGGTGGACTTCTGGACCTTCCTCTGGACGATGGCCGTGGGCATCCTTCCGTTCAGCATCCTGCTGGTCCTGCTGGGTGCGGAGGCGGCGCGCAGATCGGCCTTCGTGCTCGTCCTGCTTGCGGCGCTGGTGGCGCTGGTGGCGGCGGGCCAGTGGCTGCGGCGCCGGACGGCACGGGCAACCAGAGAGCAGCCATGACGCTCATTCACCGGGGCCGCCATGGGCGTGTTCCCAGCCAGGCCCGTCCGTCGGGCACTGTACCCCCCCATACAGTCACAGTGAATCTCGCGAGGGATAGTTGGTGGCGAGGTGTGGGACGTGACGGGGGCGACGGCGCTGCGCGCGAAGCCGCTGGGCGGGTCGGGACCAATCCTTCTGACCGGTTTCCGGATCGCCGCGGTCGCCGTCGTTTTACCGATCGGCTGGACGCAGGGGCGCCTTCCGGCGTGGGCGGTCGTGCTGTTCGGCTGGGCCGCGCTCACCGATGCCATGGATGGCTGGCTGGCACGCCGCACCGGCGCGTGCACGCACGTGGGAGCCGCCCTGGACCTGTGCGCGGACAAGGTGTGGGTCCTCTGCGCCCTTGGCATCCTGGTGCACGCCGGCGTCCTCGGGCCCCTGGCACCTGCGATCCTCATGCTGCGCGAGGCGGTCGTGACCGTTCGACGCTGGCAACTGGGCAGACGCGGCCAGGACCTTCCCTCGACCCCCCGTTCCAAGGCGAAGACGGTGCTTCAGATGGCCGGCCTGTGGGCGCTGTTGGCGCTGCCCGGCCTTCCCGGCCACACCGCCCTGATCTGGGTCATCACCGGGTACACATGGGTGACCGGATGGGAACTGTTGTGGAAGCGCCCCGTGGCGAGGGGGAGCCGCCATGCCCGAGCATGACGTAGCATCCACGCCGGGCATGGCCAGGCCAGACAGCGCGGAGATCCACGACGATCGCCGCCGAACAGACAGCCCAGCGGCCCCCAGGCCGTCGCGGGGGACGGCGGCGCCACCGTGGCTGCCGTTCCGGCACCTGGACACCCTGTGGCTGCAGGTGACGGGGACGCTTTGCAACCTGCGCTGCACACACTGCTTCATCTCCTGCGGTCCGGAGAACCACTCCGTGTCCCTGATGCCCAAGGACCAGGTGCTGGACGCTCTGGCGCGCGCGCCCGGACTCGGCGTGCGCGAGCTCTACTACACGGGCGGCGAGCCCTTCCTGCACCCGGACATCCGCCTGTTCATTGAGCGCGGGTTGGAGGTCGCCCCGGTAACGGTGCTCACCAACGGCATTCTGATCACCGAACGGCAGGCGGAGTGGCTGGGCGCGCTCTTCGGCTCCTGCCGGTATTCGCTCGACATCCGCATCAGCCTGGATGGCCTGACGGCCGAGCAGAACGACGCCGTCCGGGGGGCTGGGACCTTCGCGAAGATCACCCGGGCGGTGGGGCGGCTGGCCGCCCGTGGCCTGGTGCCGGCCGTGGCGGTGACGGAGGTACACGAGGGCATGGGCGCCCCAGAGGCACGGCTGGCGTTTCTGGAGTTGTTGCGTGGCCGGGGCTGCCGCAGCCCGCGGGTCAAGTTCCTGCCGGTCTTTCGCCTCGGGGCGCAGGCCGAGCGCCTGGGGGGCTATGCCGAGGACGAGCGATTGGCCGAAGGGGACCTCGCGCCAGAGGAATACGCGTCCCTGCAGTGCAGCAGCGCGCGGCTCCTGGCGGCGGACGGGGTCTACCCGTGCCCGCTGCTCCTGGGGCAGCCGGGGACACGCATGGGCTCAGGGCTGGACGATGGCTTACGAGACATCCGTTTGGCGCACGGGGCCTGCGTGACCTGCCACCTGACCGGGATGACCTGCAGAACCTGAAGGGACCGCCGCAGCGGGAGCCCGCAGCACGCTGCGCTGCGGTGGCAGGCCATCACTGGGGAGCAAAGCCGCGCAATGCCCCCCCACGGGCGACCGGATAGTTGAGCCCGTTCCGTTCCGCTCGGCCGCTGTTACTGGTGCACAGGAGGTGCTGTCGTGCCCCTCGGCTTCTTCGGCGGGATCTACAACAACCACCTGGCGCTGGAGGCCACGCTGGAGCGCGTCCATGCCCTGGGCATCGAGGGCAGGACCTGGTGCCTGGGGGACATCGGCGGCTTCGGTCCGCATCCGGACCACGCGCTGGAACTGCTGCGCGCCTCCGGCGTCCCGGTGGTGCAGGGCAACTACGACTACGCACTCGGCCACGGCCTTGGGGATTGCGGTTGCGGGTACACCGATCCGCGGGACAACCGCTATGCCGCGATCTCCTACCGCTACACCCGCGAACGGACCCATCCGCGGCACCTCCCTTGGCTCCGAGACCTTCCGCCCGTGCTCCGCGTGGAGGCCGGAGGACGCGCCATCCTGCTCTGCCACGGCTCGCCGCGCCGAACAAACGAGTTCCTCTGGGAATCCACGTCGCCGGACGGGTTCCTGGAATGGCTCTGTACCGCCCATGGGTGTGACGTGCTCGTCTGCACGCATACCGGCATCCCCTGGACCCGGCGGCTGGACTCCGGCCAGCGGGTCATCAATTGCGGGGCGATCGGGCGGCCGGCCAACAACGGGAAGACGGAGGTCGCCTTTGCGCTGTACGACCCGGAGACGGATGACTGTACCTTCGTACCGGTTGCCTATGACCACGAGCGCCTGGCCGCTGAGGTACTCGCTGAGGGGCTGCCCGCCGAGTTTGCCGAGACGCTGACCAGCGGCTGGTGGACCTCCTGTCTGGAGGTCCTCCCGGCCAGGGAGCGAGCAGCGGGCCAGTTCTGATCACGGGGAGGAGGTGGTGCAGATGCAGGCCCCCGACTTCGACCTCCCGGCGGAACCCGGTGGGCGGCTGACGCTTTCCGCGTTGCGCGGCCGGCTGGTGTTGCTGGTCTTCCTGCGGCATTCCAGCTGACTGCCATGCCGAGAGCATCTGGCGCAGTTGCGCCGGGCGTCCCGACAGTTGCCTTCCGACGTGCTCGTCGTCACGATGCTGCCGCGAGAGGAGTTGGCAGGGTTCCGGCAGGAGCTCGACCTGCCCTTCACCTGCCTGTCCGATCCCGATGCGTCGGTATATGCGCGCTACGGGCTTGAGCGGGCCGAGACGCGCCGACTGTACCATCCGGCCGTCGTCCTTGCGTACGTGCGCCTGCTGATCTCCGGCCGGAGGATGCTGCCGCCCACCGAGCAGGACGTGCAGCGGTTGGGGGGTGACTTTGTCATTGGCCCGGCTGGGGACATCCGCTTCGCGCACCGGAGCCGGCATCCGGCGGACCGTCCGCCGGTGGAACGGCTGATCCGCGCCTTGAAGCGATGCGCCGGGCCGTGACTGAGTCCGTCACCCTCGGCTGCGCCGCCCAGGATCAGCCCCACCGTTCCGCTGGGGGTCCCCCAGCTGGCGCATGCCTGGCCCATGTACGGCGGATTACGGTTGCGCGCACCGGAACGGAGTAGAACCACCGACGACGGGACCGCCGTAGAGGGCTACGGCCTTACCCTGGACCGTCGGGCGGATGGGCCAGGATTACCAGCTGGTCCTTCGGCACACGCGGGTCGGGTTCGATCGCCGCAGGGTGGGGTCGCTCTTGTGCGCAGGCCCCGCCGACAGCGGAGGTGCGCGATGGGTAAGTTTGCCGTGATCGTCCAGGCGGGACCGCAGGACGGGCCGCGCGCCCTGCACGGCCTGTTGTACGCGGATGAACTGCATGAGGCCGGGCACGAAGTGCGGGTGGTGTTTGATGGAGCGGGAACCACGTGGGTCAAGACGTATTCGGCCCCTGCCCACAGGTATCACGACTTGTTCGAGAAGGTCCGTAGCGCTGGCCTGATCGGCGGCGTGTGCGAATACTGTGCAGCGGCCTTCAACGTGAAGGCCGCCGTAGTGCAGGTCGGACTTCCACTCCAGGGAGAGGCCGGCGGCCACCCGAGCATCTCCCGGCTTGTGGCCGACGGGTATGCGCTACTCGTGCTGTAGGGCAAGCGCCGGCGTGCGCGCCGCTGGCAAGGAGCGCGGCGCTGGGCCGGGGTGGCATGGCCTCGGCGCGCCGGGGCAACAGGGAGCACGTACCGCACCTGTCGAGGGTGACTGGTACGCATCCGGATGACCGCCCTGTGGCAACGCAGCGGAGCTGGGCGGACGCCGATCATCGCCGCAACCGCCATAGACCGGTCGGGCTCCGCTAACGGGGAGGCGTGGCTGGGCCCGTTACCGCCTCCTGCCGAGCCACCACCGCGCGACCCTGCCCAGCGTGCCGCCAGAGAGCCGCTCGCGCCAGTATTCGCCGGCCGCCTGCGCGACGGCTTCCGCATACGTGGGGTAAGCGTGGACGACCTGGGCCAGGTCGCCGACCCTGGCCCCGGCTCCGATGGCCACGGCGACTTCGGCAATGAGTTCGCCCGCGCGCGGCCCCAGACAGTGGGCGCCCAGGATACGACCGGCCGGGTCTGCGACGAGTTTGACCATCCCCACGGTCTCCCCGTCGCAGATGGCCCGATCCAGATGGCTGGCCGCATGCCGATAGACGCGCACACGGTCCCCATGCCGCTGGCGCGCCTCCGCCTCGCTCATCCCGAGGTGCCCGACCTCGGGATCGGTATAGGTGACGGCCGGAACGCGCTCGGGGTCGATCCCGCGCCGCATCCCGAACAGTGCGTTGGACACGACGGCCCGCGCCTCATGGGCGGCGACGTGGGTGAACCGGAGGTGCCCGTGGGTGTCGCCGGCGGCGAACACACCGGTCGCCGTTGTCCGGAGCGTCCGGTCCACCACGACGCCGTCCCGATCCACCTGCACGCCGGCCGCGGGCAATTCAAGGTCGGTCAGGGTCGCCTCCCTGCCGGTCGCGATGAGGATGCGCGCTGCCGCGTAGCGCTGCCCCGCGGCCTCCACCCATCCCCGGCCGGCCGCGGTCATGCGCGCCTGCGTGTGTACGGTGACGCCTTCGGCCTCCAGCACGCCGATGATCAGGGTGGACAGCTCCGCATCCTCGTGCGGCAGCAGGCGCCGGCCCGATTGCAGCAGCGTGACGCGGCTGCCGAGCCGGGCGAACGCCATCGCGAATTCGACGCCGACGGGACCGCCCCCGACGATACAGAGGGAGGACGGGATCTCCTCGACCGCGACGGCCTCCACGTGCGTCCAATACCCCGAACTCGCCAGGCCCGGCACGCTCGGCACCCTGGTGTGGGACCCGGTTGCGATGAGCACCGCGCGGGCCTCAATCTCCCGACCGGCCGCCGCCACGCGCCGCGGACCCGAAAAGCGCGCCGAAGCGCGCACGACTTCGATCCCCAGGCGGCGCATCCGCTCAGGACTGTCCGCCTCGCCGGCCTGCCGCATGGCCTCACGCACGTGGCTCCAGACGCCCGCCGCATCCACCCGGGTGCCGGAGGGGACGCGCACGCCGAAACGGTCGGCGTCCCGCACGGCCCGAGCGGCCCGTGCCGCCGCCAACAGGGCCTTGGTGGGGACGCAGCCCGTATGCAGGCACTCGCCGCCCAGTTCCTCACGCTCGATCAACACCACCTGCGCCCCCAGGCCAGCAGCCCCGACGGACGCGACCAGGCCGGCGGTACCTCCGCCGATGACGGCCAGATCGGCCCGGCTCATCGGGGTTCGCGTCCGGCCGCGTTTAGTAGCCGGGCCACCACGGCGGTGTTGACCCACATCTGCCGCCGGCCGGTGCGCACAGCCCCGCTCCGCGCGAGGCCCGAGAGCGTGGCGGTGACCGTTTCGCGGGTGGAGCCGATCATGGTGGCGATCTCCTGATGCGTGATGAAGTCAATGGATGCCCAGCCGCCAGCCGGGTCGCCGAAGGCGGCCGCCAGCCGCGCCAGCAGCAATAGCAACCGGTGGCGCACATCCTGTAGCGCGAGGGCGACCAACTGCTCCTCCAAGTCGCGGATGCGGCCGCTCAGCGCCTCCAGCAGGCGCAGGCCCAGGCGGGGCTCCTGGCGCAGCAACTCCTCCAGATCGCCACGCCGCAGCGTGCACAGGGCCACCTCGTCCATCGCATCGGCGTACAGGTCCGGCGGGGATGCGGCCAGGGAGCCGACCTCGCCGAAGACGTGACCCATGCCCAGGACCGCAACGGTGGCCTCGTGTCCGGTCGGGTCCAGGGCGTAGAGGCGGACGTGGCCGCGCTTGATGAAGTGCAGGCCCCCGCCGCGGCGGGACGGGTCCGAGAGCCGGTCACCCCGTTGCGCCGTCACCATGGGGGCGAGGCGGTCCATCGTGGCGACCGCCTCTGGCGCCTCCGCGAAGATCTCCATCGCGCTCAGCAGCCGGAACTTCTCCGTTCCCTCACGAGCTCCCACGGAGCAGCCCCTCCCGTCCCAGCGCCGCTTCGAGTTCCGCCGCGTCGAAGCCGAACAGCGCCGCCCGGCGCCCGACCAGCAACAGTGGCGTGGCGAATGCTCCGTACTTCCGCATTTCGGCTCTCGCGGCCGCATCCTGGGCGATGTCGTACTCCCGCCAGGGAACACCGGCAGCCGCCAGGTAGCGGCGCGCCCGCGCGGTACCTGGGCAGCCCTTCTGCCCAAACAGCTCCACCATGCCGCACCACCCCAATCAGCATAGCCGCACCAGCGCCCCGGCAATGTAACGGGCCCTACCCATCCCGGCCGCCCCAGAGACCGCGCGTGCAGCGGCTGGCGGGGATGTAGTCCGGCTGACATTCGCCCGGTCGTCCCTGTGATTTCATCGGGGCCGGAACACCCGTAGCCGTCAGGATCGATGCAATGGCGGCCGGCGCTTCGGAGAGGGGATGGATTTCATGGCCAGACCGGACAGGGTGATCGTCTACACGCAACCCGGCTGCACCGGCTGCCACGCGGAGAAGACGTGGCTCTCGCGACGCGGGATCGCCTTCGAGGAGCGCGACATTCGTGCGGACCCCAAATGGCTGTCGGAGCTTCAGGCCCTCGGCGCCAAGGCCACACCGGCGACGCTGATCGAGGCGGGCGGGCGCCGCCAGGTGGTCTCGGGATTCGACGAACACCAACTGCTCCACGCCCTGGATATTCCGCATCATTAGCTGGCCGCCACCGCGCACCCGATGCGCTGGACCTATGGGGGTGCCGCTGCATGGCCTGGTCCCAGAACGACGCCCAGAGTCCAGGGGCCAGACTGGATGCCCTGCCGTGGTCGCGCTGGCACCTTGTGCTCACGGTGGTCCTGGGCGTCGCCTGGCTGTTCGACGCGTTTGAGGTCAACGTCGTCGGCAGCGTCGTCGCCGTTGTGGAGAGGCTCTGGCACCTCCACGGTGCAGAGCGCCTCTGTGGTAAGTCTCTGGTTGATCGGCATCATGGTCGGGGCCATCGCCTTCGGGTACCTCGCGGACCGCTTCGGCCGCAAGCGCCTGTTCCTACTGACCCCGGCGATGCATGCGCTGTTCGCCATCCTCACCGCCTTCTCGTGAAACTACCCGTCTCTGCTGATCTGCCGATTTCTCACCGCCCTTGGCGTCGGGGCGGAGTACTCCTGCATCAACGCCGCCATCGGTGAATTCGTCCCTCGGCGCGCGCGGGGAATGGCGACGGCGGCGGTGATCAACTTCTGGTCGATCGGCGCGCTCTTGGCGGCGGGCGTCTTGGCCATCTTCCTTGCCACGCTGCCTCCGGCGCTGGGCTGGCGTCTGGGGTTCGGCGTGGGCGCCGTGGCGGCCCTGATCTTCGCCTGGGCCCTCCGCTTCGTGCCGGAAAGCCCGCGCTGGCTGTGGGCCAAAGGCCGCCGCGCCGAGGCCCGGCGTGTCGTCGCCGCAATCGGGGCAGCAACCGGCGGGCGGGGCACGGGCGCCCGCCCCCCCGCCGCAGGACCGCCGGCCGGAAGCGCGCCATCACTCCAGGCCACCTTCTGGCGGGATGTGCAGGTCCTGTTCCGGTGCTATCCGGGGCGTGTCGCGCTGGGGGCCCTCCTGGACGTGTCCGAAGCCTTTGGCTATTACGGGCTCTTTGCGTTTGCGCCGCTGGTCATCTTCCCGGCGGTGCACATCCCCACCGCGAGGATTCCGGTGCTCTTCGTCTACGGCGACATCGGCGCGCTCTGCGGCGGGGCGGCGATGCTGACGGTCTTCGACCGCTGGGGCCGCAAGCGGACCGTGCCGCTGGCTTACGGGCTCACCGCACTCTCCATCGGGCTTTTGGCCTGGGCCACGGCAACGGGCCAGGCCAGCGCCGTTCTCTGGAGTTTCATCGTCGTCAACTTCTGCGGCACCTCCGCCTGGATGTCCGCGTACCCCACCTTCGCCGAGATCTTCCCCACGGAACTGCGCTCCACGGGGATCGGCGTATCGGTGGGCTGCGGGCGCGTCGCGGCCGCCATCGCCCCGGTGCTGCTCACAGCGGTGGCCGCGCGGGCCGGGGTGGGCGCGGCATACTGGCTGCTCGCCGGCTTCTGGTGCATCGGGGTGCTGGCCATGATCCCATGGTGCGTGTTCGGGCCCGAGGGTGCCGGGGCTTCACTCGAAGAGCTCGTCCGACCTCGCGCGTTGGCGACAAGGCACGGGGTCGGCACCGCCTCGGACGGCTGAGGCCGGTCGATCCAGCCCGGGCGCCACCGTCAGGTCGTGTGGCCGGCTGGTCCAGGTCGTGTCCAGGTGGTCAGCACGGGGGATTGGCGACGCGGGTCACGTAGTGATTCTCTGTCGGGTCGTGGCTGGTGCAAGGCCGACTTTGCTGCAGAGTCGCCGGATGGCACACCCGGCCGTGGCCGACAGCCGGAGGGACGAAGACGATGAAGATGTCCTTTGGGTCAAGGCGTTCTGCGAAGTACTCCTGGTGGCGGCCGCTCCGGATCCTGGCCGTGTCCGCCGCCACCGCGTCGGTCGTCGTCGGGACGATGGCGGCAGCGGGACCGACCGCGCCCTACGCCCTGGTCGGGCCACGCGGCGGAGAACTCGTCATCCTGGAGCCCGGTGCGCCCACACGCCTGGTTCCATTCGCCCAAGCTGGACAATCCTTCGCGACGGCCGTCGCGCCCGATGGCCTGGCCTATGTGGCCGATGGTGCCAACGGCCGGCTGGACATGCTCGACCTGCACTCGGGCAAGGTGATCGCGTCGGCGCCCATGCCGCGCTCACCCAAGGCGCTGACCGTGCTCACACCGGACAGGCGGCACGTGCTCGCCGTGGGCTTCGGTTTTGCGCGCCTGTATAACGCATCCGCTCCGTACAACCTGGAAGCGGTGCTCCCCGGGAACGGCGGGATGGCGGCCGTGGTCATGCCCAACGGTCGGCACGCCTACGTGGCCGGGCTCAATCGGGCGGGGATCGACGTGCTGGATCTCCAGACGCACACGCTGGTCACCACCCTGGCACCCACGCAACGCTTTGTCAGCCTCGCCCTGTCCACCGGGGGGCGGCGCCTCTACGCGTTCAGTCCGGTCAGCGGCGACGTGCTGATGTTTCGCACCTCCGACGGGCAGCTCCTGAAGACCATCCAAACCGCCGAGTCCGGATTCAATCCCAAAAATCCCAGCACGTGGCACGCTGGCTTCATGCAGGCCACCTTCTCCCCCCGAGATGGCGGCACGCTCTTCGCCGCGGCCTTCAGCGGCCATGTGGATCGCTTTCAGGCACGGACCCTCAGCCCCCTTTCGCCGTTTACGGTATCCCTCAACACTGGCGGGCCCAACCAGGTGGTGGCGGTGGCCGTAAGCCCAGATGGTCGCAGGGTGTTTGCGAGCGACGAGAACGCCCAGGGTACGGTGGAGTTCTCCGTCAGGACGGGGCGCGTGATCGCCACCTTCGCCGCTGGCACCGATAGTCGCTGGAGCGTGGTGCCGGCAACGGCCGTCGCGCCCGTGCAGGGGACCGGAGGGGCAGGCAGGTAGCGCGGGTTGCGTGCGGGCCGCATCTTCTGGCCCCGGACGGTGGTATGGGGCCTGGCGCATGCCCTGCACGATGGGGGGTGCGATCCGGGACCTGTGGTTGTACACATCGGGTCGCACCACCGTCTGCCACGACATGACCGGTACAGGAGACACTCGGCTTCCCAAGCGCCCCGTCCGACGGGGGCGTTTCCTCTGTCCGCCGCGCGGAGCCATCGCGTCCCTCCTGTGCACGCACAGCGGTCAGCGGGAGCATCACGCACAGGGCGCGATTCTCGGTTGGATCCAGCACACCGTGCTGCACACATGCGGGAACCAGCTCACCGCTTTCGGGATGGGCCATGGCGTATGAACAGGCCCGCAGTCGTTCCTGGGTCTCCCCGATGCGGCCGTCGCGGACGATCTCCCCTCGCTGCAGCAGCTCCCATGCGGTCCGGACGTCGTCTGCGTCCATGAAGCGATGCATGACGAAGGTCATGGGTACAGGAGGCCCTTGGCGCAGAGCGCTCACCCCGCCCACCCGACGGAGGGTGCGGAACACCCAAGCGAACACCTTGGGGGGCAGGCCCGGGTGGGCCAGCAGCGCGCGGGTCAGGCGCGGCAGGAGCAGTTGCGGGGGGGCGTTGAAATCAAAGCCCCCGAGGTCCCGGAAGAAGGCATCCCGCAGGTCGAGGTCCCGCTCATCGTCGGGATCCAGCAGGCTGTGCCAGCGGTCGCCGAGATAGAACCCCCAGGCGGACCGGTTGCAACGCGGGTCCCCAACCTGCACCACCCGGTGGGGCAGACGGCCGCCAGCCCCATGCTCGATACGCTCCCAGACCGCGTCGGCCGTCAGTTCCCGATACCTCTTCCCCCAGCGGCGCTCATCGCCGACATACGCCGCCGGCTGGAAGGAGAACATGCTCCACCCCATGCGGTGGCAGTCGGCAATGACGTCGGGGATCTGGTCCACGTTGGCCGGCGTCACGGTCATGTTGTGGGCGAGGTAGAAGCGGATGCCGTGCTCTCGCCGCAGACGGTGAAACATCGCGCAGAAGCGTTCGCGGTAGGGGTTGAGCTCGCGTTCCGTCGCCGCCCGCGGAATGCCGCGCCGTCCGACCATCGTGATGTCGAAGTGGGCCGCGAAGGACAGGCGCGCAAAGCGTGGCCGCCCTTCCGGCGAAAGTGCCAGCCGCTCCAGATAACCGTAGTCGAAGTCCCCGTGGGTGAAGCTCATGGGCTCCCGGCCGTGGCGGCGCATGATGGCCAGGGCCTCCGCGTGGTCGTCGGGGTGAAGCAGGCTCACCTCGCCGCCGATGAGCTGCGCGTGGCCACTGGGTCCATGCACCGCGCGCAGGTATGCCATCTGCCGCTCGATCTCCGCAAGGGTGTGCGGCCCGTCCACCCGCACCCGGTTGGCGTCGCGCGAGTGATAACACGGCGTGCATCCGAAGTTGCAGCGCGGGAAGACGCCATGCGTGGCCTCACACCCGACGCCCGCCCGCCCCAGGGCCTGAGCCGGCGTGCGCACCGCTTCGGGCAGCGACGCCCACAGGGATTCCAGCGCCCTTGCCTTCTCTGGGTCGACGGGCCGGGTGCGTTCCTCCCACCGCCGCCACCACGTGCGCTCTGGCATCCACCGCTTGCCCCCTTCCGCGCACACCGCGAACCGTACGGCCGAGCCGGCCTGACCCGAGGCCTTACCGCAGCGGCAGCCTCGCATCCCTGTCGGCAGGGAGCGAAGGATGCCTCTTCCCATCCCTGGCCTC